>JBOIBL010000029.1:0-32236 GCA_050739495.1 Gammaproteobacteria bacterium
TGATGTCCTGCCGCAACTCAAACAGTCATACGGCGACTGGAATTACTTCGATTATTTCGCGCAGCACAACATCGAGCAGACCGCAGCGGAACTCGCCGGTACCAAGCAGCTGCCGGTACCGGCACCGTAGCGATTCCAATCAGTTTTTCTCGAAGCGGTTGGCGAGCAGGTTATACAGCCAGGCAAAGATCAATCCGCCGATGAAACCATCGACCAGCGCATAGACCAGGCCGATGACACTTCCCATCGGGGTGATGCTGAAGCCGCGGTAGATGTGGCCCAACATGCCGGTGTCGGCGTGTTGGCCGTCGAACATCATGATCCACCAGGTGAGAAAGAAAACACTGAACCCCCACAGCAGGCTGCAGGTCAGCGCGAAAGCCTTGACGTTGAAACGCATGGATTGATCCTCCCGTTGCCGCTCGCAGCGGCGTCATCCAGTATGCCCTAGTTATAGAACAGATGCGCGGAAGTGCAAGGGTTATTGAGTGCGCTGATTACCGGCTCAGCGATAATCCTGATTTGCGGGACGCTCAAAAGAATTCATATTCGGCGCGCAGCATGATCGTGGTGTCGGGTGCCTTGCGGCCCAGGCCGAACACCATGCCCGCGCTGTATTCGAGTTCGCTGGCGCCGAAGGCCTGTTCGCCGTAGATCACGGGTCCGGCCATGTAGGCGTCGTTGGAGGGGTGCGCGAAGAATTCGACACCCGGTGCAAAGCCGCGATGCCATGCATAGCTGACACTGTAGCCGGTGCGGAATCCGTACTGGCGGCCCGCGCCGGTGCCGAGCTCCTTGCCCCACAACAAATTGAGACGTTGTATGAAACGGCCGCTCTGTTTCTGGAACAAGGGACCGAATTCCAGTTCATTGGCCTGACCGGTATGCGTTGAGTATCCATAAGACAGCAGGAAACCGGGATCAGCCCAGAATTCGCCGGGCGATGCGAGCTGGAAGGTGTTCTCGAATTCATAGGACACCAGATTAGTCGGCTGCTGTGGCGCCCGCTGATACTGGCCGAGATAGAGTTCGGTCTTCCACCAGTCGGTAAAACTGTGTGCGATCGAGAACGCATACCCGCGTGCGCCGTCGAGCACCGGGCTGCTGTCGCGGTAGCCCGCGGAGCGCAGTTCCACTTCGCTCTGGCCTTGCACTACGGTCGGGGAATAGACGACGAAATCATTGATGAAATCCACCGGCCCCTCGTCGGCGCGGGCAGACGCGGCGCAGGCAAGCAGGGCAGCGAGGGCGACGACAGCGGTCAAGCGGCGATGGCCGTCGGGGCGGGCGGTCATGGGCAATGTCCTTACTAATCTAAATGAGAATGATTCTTGTTATTGATTATAAAGGAGGATCTGCCGATGTCAATAGAAGTGGGTGCCGGTTGGTGGCAGGGCGGGAATCAGACGGGTAGCGGCTGTTCGCTCATCAAAGCCAGAACATTGCCGTCCATGTCGTTGAAAAACGCCAGCCAGAGCTCCTTGCCATCGGCACGGTATACCGCCGCCGGGGATTCCACGAAGTGCACGCCCTTGCCGCGCAGTTCGGCGAAGGCGGCATCGATGTCGTCCACTTTGTAATAGATCAATGAGGCAGGTTGTCTCGGTTGGGATACCGAGGCCTGACCGAGCATCAGCCGCAGATTGTCGAGCTGAAAGAACGCCATGCCGGTGGAGGTGAACAGATAGCGCATCCCGAGTATGTCGCGGTAGTAACGCGTGGCTTCATCGAGGTTGATTACACTGATGCCGATCTGACCCACGCCGGTGATCGAGGTATTTGTCGAAGCTGTCATGATTGGCCTCCCGGATTATTTTCCGCTGACGTGTTTACCGCCGGTCCAGCCACCTTTTTTCAGCACGCGTTCGCCCAGCGCGCGTGGTGCGCTTTCCAGATCGGTCGCCATGCTGTCGTTCCAGCGGTTGAGGAAACCATACAGACACACGGCAGCGAGGATCTCGACGATCTGGTCTTCGTCCCAGTGTTGCCGCAGCCGCGCGAAGATTTCCGCATCCACCGCATTCGGCACACTGCCTGAGGCAAGCGCGAAATCCAGTGCTGCGCGCTCCGCTTCCGAATACAACGGACTGGTCCGGTACTCCCAGACTGCAGCGATCTTTTCTTCGCTGACGTCGTGCAGGCCTGCTGCGATCAGCGAATGCGCTTCGCAGTACTGGCAACCGGCGGCACGACTGGCGAAGTGCGCCAGCAGCCGCTTGAAACCGGGATCCACGGCACCCTGTGGGTCCATGACTGCCTTGGTCAGCACGCCGAAACCTTTAACGATCGCGGGACGACGTTGCATGGTAAGCAGACTGTTGGGCACGAAACCGAGGATGCGCTCGAAGATCGCGAAATCATCCTTGAGTTCGGGATGCGCCGCGGCGGATAAGGGTTGCATGTGTGCCATGAGTTATTACTCCATTGAAATCCAGGCACCCGCTATTTGATGAATGCCAGGCCGATAACACCGACGATATATAACGCCAGTACCAGAAACGAGTCGATTCCCATGCGTCCGATCTGCCGGCGGGGACGGAACAGCAGTCCGCACAGATAGACCACGGTGAGCAGGATGGCGAGGGCAGTGAGATAGATGTCGGTCTTTTGCGCTGCTGGCAGCACTGCTTCACCCGACAGTAGCGTTGCCATCAGGAACAGCACCGGCAGGAAGGCATTGCCGCCGAAGATGTCACTGATCGCAAGCTGGTAATCACCGAGTTTGATGGAAGTGAGTCCGGTGGAGAGTTCCGGCAGTGAGGTGGCGGCAGCCAATACCGTCGCGCCGAATACCACGCCGCGCATACCGAAATGGAAAGCGATGACTTCGCTGGTGCGTTCCAGCATCACACCGGCGACCAAAGTCACCATGGCCGCCAGCACGAACACCGTTATTACACGCGTGTTGCCATATCCGAGTTCACGCGCCAGAGCCTCCTTGCGTTTCTCGGCGACACCGAGTGGTTCTGCCTGACTATCCGGTGCGGCGCCGGCATCCTGCCAGGGAAGATGCTGACGCGCACGGCCGACCAGCCACAGTCCCGCGAGCCACAAGACCGCGATCAGAACCGAGGGCGGCGTGACGCGATACGCGATCAGATCGCCGGGTAACTGGGTACCGATCAGCACCACCACCAGTACCGCAACCACCAGCAGACCTTCCACTACCAGTACCAGCGATGCCGCACGATAACTGAGCGGCGCGGAACGCCCCAATCCGAACACATCGAGCAATACCAGTACCACGGTCTGGATTGCGATGCCGCCCAGAATATTGCCGATCGCGATGCCGAGATCGTGATTCAATGCGGCGCTCGCAGTGATCGCGATTTCCGGCAGATTGGTAACGAATGCGAGCAGGATCATCCCGCCCAGGGCTTCACCCAGTTTGAGACGCGTGGATAACACATCGGTGGTGTTCGACAGGAAGATGCCGGCGATCCAGATGGCGCTGGCGGAGACTATGAACAAACCGATAGCGACCGGAAACGAAATCGAGCCGAGCATACCGGTACTCCGCAGTGCGCCGCCAATCGAATCAGCTGGCGACAGGTTTGTCCTTCATGAACCATTCCGGGGTCACGTCGAATTGCAGCAGTTTGCACTCCAATGCGCCATTGTAGAAGGCATTCAGCTTGCGGGCCCGGATGCCGATCTGTTTGCCGAGTTCCGGATTGCTGGTGATCACGCCCGCCTTCCAGCCGAGACATTGATTCTTGAGCCAACTGCCGAGCCCAGCATACAGCGGCCCGAGGGTTTCGACTTCGCCCAGCCGTTCGCCGTAGGGTGGATTGGTAACCACCAGACCGGGACGCAGACGCGGCGGCAAGCGATTGGCAGCGAGCGCGACTTTGCGGAACTGCGCGACGTTACCGAGGCCGATGGCGCGCGCATTTTGTTGCGCGGTTTCGATGGCTTTGCCGTCCTGATCAAAACCGAGAATCACGGGTAGTTTGTTCAACCCCGTGTTCTTGCGTTGCCGTGCTTCATGCAGCAACGTCTCCCAGGTTTCGGCATCGTGTCGCAACCAGCGCGAGAAGCCCCAATGGTCACGCCACAATCCCGGTGCGATATCGCCGGCGATCAATGCGGCTTCCATCACCAGTGTGCCGGAACCACAGAGCGGATCGGCGAAGCTGCCGCCTTGTTTGGCGATCTCGGGCCAACCGCATTTGAGCAGCAAGGCCGCCGCCAGATTTTCCTTGAGCGGTGCGGCGACGCTTTCCACGCGGTAGCCGCGCAGGTGCAGACTGTCACCGGACAGGTCGATGCTCACGGTGGCGATATCACGATGCAGGTGGCAGTTGATGAGTAGATCCGGACGTTCGCGATCCACGTTCGGACGCCGGCCGAACTGTTCGCGCAAACGATCCACCACTGCATCCTTGACGCGTTGTGCACCATACTGGGTGTGGGTGATGCCGGTGGCGGTGCCGTTGAATTGCACCGCCAGGCTGCCATCAGGCGAGACGTCCCGCTCCCACGGCATCTGCCTGATGCCGGCGTAAAGCGCGGCATCATCCGCAGCCTTGAATTTGGCGATCGGGTACAACACCCGGTTGGCGGCGCGCAGCCACAGGCAAGCGCGATACGCGATTGCCGGCGGACCTTCGAAACTGGCGCCGCCGCGTTCCTCTTTTACATTGGCTGCGTCCAGCGCACGCAGCTCGTCGGCCACAATCGGTTCCAGCCCCTTCCCGGCGGTGGCGAAGAAGCGATAGATATCGGGACGGGAAGGGTTGCGTCGGGCTGGCATCCGGATAGGTTACAGTTATGCGCCGTCGCCGCCTAGAAGCCCGCACAGAATGAAGCTGTCCAACCCTCTCCCGGAACCCTTGCGTACCGCCGTCGAACAGGCACGCGAACGTTTCCCTGTGCTGGACGAGTTGCCGGTTCGAATACGCGAATCGTTGCCCACAGTCTGGGCCTGCAGTGAATTCGTGACCCAAAGTTGTCTGCATGACCCGGCGGCGTTCAGCGAACCGGACTATCTGCAGAGTCTCCAGGATCCGGTCGCCCCCGGTGAGCAGGTACGGAAAGCATTGTCCGGTAGCGCGGATGAAGCGGCGTTGATGCAAGCACTGCGCGCACTGCGTCGTCGCGAGATGCTGCGTATCGCCTGGCGTGATCTTGCGGGTTGGGCCAACCTCGAAGAGACCCTGCGCGATCTTTCCGATCTGGCGGACGCCTGTGTGGATGGTGCACTTGGGATACTGGCGGGTTGGCATGCCGAACGGCACGGTATCGCCCGCAATGCACGCGGCGAGCCGCAGTCGCTGGTGGTGCTCGGCATGGGCAAGCTCGGCGCCCACGAACTGAACTTCTCCTCCGACATCGATCTGATCTTCACTTATCCGGACAACGGGCAGAGCGATGGCGAGCGCCCGCTCGACAACGAGGAATACTTCACGCGTCTGGGACAACGATTGATCCGGGTACTGGATCAGGTCACCGAAGACGGGTTCGTGTTTCGGGTGGACATGCGGTTGCGTCCGTTCGGCGAGGCCGGACCGCTGGCGCTGAGCTTCGCTGCCCTGGAAACCTATTATCAGAATCATGGGCGCGCGTGGGAGCGCTATGCACTGATCAAGGCGCGACCGGTGGCGGGAGATGTGCAACGGGGTGAGGTATTGCTTGAAACACTGCGTCCATTCGTATATCGGCGCTATCTGGATTTCAACGCCTTCGAATCGCTGCGTGAGATGAAACAGTTGATCGAACAGGAAGTGATCCGGCGTGGACTGGACGACAACATCAAGCTCGGTCGCGGCGGGATCCGCGAGATCGAATTCATCGGCCAGGTATTCCAGCTGATTCGCGGCGGCCGTGAGTTGCCGCTGCGTGAACGCAGTATCCAGGCCGTGCTGAGTCATCTCGGTGCAGCAGGTTACATCAAACCTCAGGAAGCAGACGACCTGAACACTGCTTATGTGTTTCTGCGCCGGGTCGAAAACCGTTTGCAAATGGTGCGCGATCAGCAGACCCATGACCTGCCGCACGAGGAGCTGGAGCGCATCCGCCTGGCATGGAGCATGGGGTTCGATTCCTGGCAGAGGTTCAGCAAGGCACTGGAACAGCAACGCCGCCGGGTACAGCAACTGTTCGATGCGGTGTTCGTGGCACCGCGTGTGGTGCATGAGCAGGCGCATCAGGAATCGGTATTCACACCGCTCTGGCGCGACACGCTGACGGAGCCGGATGCGATTGCCTTGCTCGAACAGCACCGTTATCGATCGCCCGCCGGGATAGTTCAGTTACTCGGGCAACTGCGCGACAGTCCCTTGATGCGGGCCTTGAACGAACGTGCACGGCACCGACTCGACGAACTGATGCCGCGCGTGCTGGAAACCGCCAGTGCTACCGGGGATCCGGATCAGACCTGCCAGCGGCTGGTGAGAGTGGTGGAGGCGATCGCGAAACGCTCCGCCTATCTCGCTTTGCTGGTGGAACGGCCTACGGTGCTTGAACATCTGGCGCGACTCGCATCGCACAGCGCCTGGCTGACCGACATGGTGGCGCGTGCGCCGTTGTTGCTGGATGAACTGATCGATCCGCGCGTATTCACTGAATTCCCTTCGCAGGATTCCCTGCATGCGGAATTGGAAAATGCCTTGAATGGTGTGGCGGCCGATGATCTGGAAGCGCAGATGGATGCCTTGCGCCAGTTTCAGCAGACAGCGGTGGTGCGGGTCGCGGCAGCGGATATTACGGGCGATGTGCCGCTGATGAAAGTGAGTGACTTCCTTACCTGGATCGCCGAGCAGGTGATCCGCGAAGCATTTGCGATCGCCTGGCGGCATCTGGTGGCGCGGCACGGCACACCGCATTGCGAAGATGAACATGGCGAGCGCACCGCACATTTCGGCATCATCGCCTACGGCAAGCTCGGCGGTATCGAACTCGGTTATGGCTCGGATCTCGACCTGGTGTTCCTGCATGACAGCGCCGGCGATCAACAGCAGACGCAGGGCGCGCATCCTCTCGATAATGCCGAGTTCTTCACCCGGCTGGCGCAGCGCATCATCAACATCCTGTCGATCCCGACTACTTCGGGCGTGCTGTATCAGGTGGATACGCGGCTGCGCCCGAGCGGTTCGGCCGGGCTCATGGTCAGTTCCCTCGAAGCCTTCACCCGGTATCAGCAGGAACACGCCTGGACCTGGGAACATCAGGCGCTGTTGCGCGCCCGCCCGGTGGCCGGCGATCCCGGTGTGGGTGATGCATTCAACCTGCTGCGACGGGAAATCCTCGGCCGGCCGCGCGATGGAGATGCCCTGCGGCGCGAGGTCGCGGAGATGCGTGAGCGAATGCTCAAGGAACATGCACATCCCGATGGCGTGTTCGATATCAAACTCGATGCGGGCGGTGTCACCGACATCGAATTTCTGGTGCAGTATCTGGTGCTGAGGCATGCGGCAGCGCATCCGGCGTTGCTGGACTGGACCGACAATATCCGCAATCTGGACGGTTTGATGGAGGCGGGTCTGCTGAGCCGGGAGCAGGGTAAATTCCTTGCCGATACCTATCGCGCATTCCGCCGCATCGTGCACCGCTGCACCCTTGAAGGACGACCGCCGCAGGTATCGGTGGCCGATGCCGAAACCGGACGCAGCGGTGTGCGGGCCCTGTGGGATCAATATATAGGCCCACTGGACGGCCCGACGGGCGGGACGGGCTTGGTATAATCGCACTCCCTTCCCGGATGATGAGGTTTCCCGTGGCCGGAGCCGCTGCCGACAATGCGGGGCAACAAGCCCCCAATACCCGCCGTCACTACGACGTGAGCCGCAAGGATCTGCCGCTGCATTGCCCGATGGCCGGCATGAGCGTGTGGAATTCGCATCCGCGCGTGTTCCTACCCGTCGAAGAGACCGGCGAGGCTAAATGTCCTTACTGTGGCGCCGAGTACACGCTGGTTGACTGACACCGGATCAGCGGCAGTCTGGAAACGGGAGATGACATGACTTCAGTGCTTTCCCGAATCTCTGTCGTGCTGATTGTGCGTGACGCGGCCGCATCACTGGCCGCGACACTCGAAAGTGTGCGCGAGTTCGACGAGGTGGTGGTGTTCGACAACGGTTCCAGCGACGACACCCTGAGCATCGCGGCGCGCTTTCCAAACGTGAATATCCACAAGGGTGAATTCAAGGGCTTCGGCGCTACCCGTAATGCGGCAGCGACGTTGGCTCGCAACGACTGGGTGTTTTCGCTCGATGCCGACGAAGTCATGAGTGAGTCACTCAAGGCGAGTATCTCAGGGTTGACGCTCGGTGATCCGCAGGCAGTCTATTCGGTAGAGCGACAGAATTTTCTGCTCGGTGCGCGGGTGCGCTTCTCGGGTTGGGGCAGTCAATGGCTAACGCGGTTGTATAACCGGACCACGCATGCGTTCACCCATGTTGCGGTACACGAGAAAGTCGAATTGAAGAGCGGCGAGCAGGCCATGCCGTTGACCGGCACCCTGCGACATACTGCGATGCGCGACGCCGGCGATTTTCTGGTCAAGATGCATCGCTACACCATGCTCAAGGCTGGCGAATCCACCCGTACCTATCATCCGGCGATCATTGTGCTGAAGTCATTGTGGGCATTCATTCGCAGTTACGTTCTGAGGCTCGGCGTGCTGGACGGCTGGCGTGGTTTGTTGATTTCGGTTTCGGAAGCCAACGGCGTGTTCTATAAATACATCGTCATTTATTCCAAGCGGGGTGAAAATTGATCTTTATGTCCGCTGGCGGCGTTAAAAATGTTCTCGCAATACTCACGTACTACCGTGTACGCTCCGCTTGCTCGAACATTTTTGCCTACCCAGCGACAAAAATCTCTAATTTTCACCGTAGCAATGATAAACACAGCAGAATGACAGAGAGCGACCTCATATGATCATCGTAACCGGCGGCGCCGGCTTCATCGGCAGTAATCTGGTGCTTGCGCTGAACCAGCGCGGTCATTCCGACATCATCGTGGTGGACGATCTCAAGGACGGCACCAAATGCCGCAATCTGGTGGATTGTGAGATCGCGGACTACCGCGACAAGGATCAGTTCCTGCAGCAGGTGATCACTGGTGCGGCACTCGGACCGGTCGAGGCGATATTCCATCAGGGCGCTTGCTCCGACACCACCGAGTGGAATGGCCAGTACATGATGGCGGTGAACTACGAATACTCGAAGGTACTGCTGGAATACTGTCAGGCACGCAACATCCCGTTCATCTATGCATCATCGGCCTCGGTATACGGCGGCGGCAGTGTGTTCAAGGAAGAACGCCAGTACGAAGCGCCGCTCAACATGTATGGCTATTCCAAGTTCCTGTTCGACCAGCACGTGCGACGCCGCATGAAAACCGGACTCAAGAGCCAGATCGTCGGCTTCCGCTATTTCAATGTGTATGGCCCGCGTGAACAGCACAAGGGCAAGATGGCTAGCACTGCGTTCCATTTCAATAACGAGATACTGGCCGAGGGCTGCTGCAAACTGTTCAGCGGCAGCGGCGGATACGGTGACGGCGAGCAGCGCCGCGACTTCATCCATGTGGACGATGTCTGCGCGGTGAACCTGTGGGCATGGGAACATCAGAAGGTCTCGGGCATCTTCAATCTCGGCACCGGCCGCAGCCAGACTTTCAACGACGTCGCCAATGCCGTAATCAAGTACCACGGCAAGGGCAAGATCGAATACATCCCGTTCCCGGAAAATCTCAAAGGCCGTTACCAGAGCTTCACCCAGGCCGACATGAGTGCGCTGCGTACCGCGGGTTGTGAACATGATTTCATGACGGTGGAGCAGGGCGTTGATAAATACATGCGCTGGTTGAATAAAGAATAATTTTAGTCGTTAATTTATATCCCATTATTCTTGGATTTTAAGGGGCATGGTTATGCAAAACTTCGCGGCCTTTTTATTTATTGGCTGTTTGATTGCACTGCTCTTTATAGGCCCCGCTTATTTTTCTTTTTTGGCACGATTTATAAACTACTTGAAGGCTAGAAATACTGTTGATTGGGAGAAACTTGGTAGTCCTACGCTTATCCTGAATAACAGTATCTCGAATTCATTCAGATTGATTGCATTTATAACAAAACGTGAATATCTCTCACTAGAAAATGAAGAGCTGACAAGGCTCGGTAATCGCACAAGAATATTTTTGTATTTGTGTCTTTTTGCAACCTTACTCTTGTTTGCATCATTTCTGGTTATTGCTATATCTAGTGGCGCGCATGCCGGATCTTGACCCCAAATCGATTCTTGTCGTCGGCCCCGCCTGGATTGGCGACATGGTGATGGCGCAGAGCCTGTTCATCACCCTCAAACAGCGATATCCCGATTGTAAAATTGACGTGCTGGCGCCAGCATGGTCGCAAGCTTTACTGGCGCGCATGCTGGAAGTGCGAACCGCGATCGAGATGCCGCTGGGTCACGGTGAATTCGGTTTCGCCGCACGCCGTCGCTTGGGTATCGAATTGCGCGCCAATGCCTATGACCAGGCTATCGTGTTGCCGCGTTCCTGGAAATCGGCGCTGGTGCCGTTTTTCGCGCGTATCCCGCGGCGCACCGGTTATCGCGGCGAATTCCGTTACGGGTTGCTGAATGATATACGGCCGCTCGACAAGACCGTGCTGACCCAGACGGTACAGCGGTTTGTCGCCTTGGGGCTCGAAGCAAATGCGGCTTTGCCGCCGCCGATTCCGCAACCGCGCTTGAGCATGGAAGGCGTGCAGCGCGACTGGCTGTTACGCGTGTTGAATCTGGATACCTACCGGCCGATCGTCGCGCTGTTGCCCGGCGCAGAATACGGACCGGCGAAACGCTGGCCGGCAGAGCATTTCGCCTGGCTCGCGCGTCGTTTGGTCAAGGACGGTTATGCCGTGTGGGTGTTCGGCTCGGAAAAAGAAAAACCGCTGGGCGAAACCATCGTGCAGGGGCTTGGCGCCGAAGCGGTGAATCTGTGCGGTCGCACCCGCTTGGTGGATGCGGCAGATCTTTTGTCGCTTGCGCAGTGTGCAGTGACCAACGATTCGGGGTTGATGCACGTGGCCGCGGCAATGGGCGTGCGGATGGTCGCGATTTATGGTTCGTCCACACCGGACTACACCCCGCCGCTGACAGACAAGGCGGATATTGTGTATCTCAGACTGGAATGCAGTCCGTGCTTCCAGCGGGAATGTCCGCTCGGACACCTGAATTGCCTGAAACAGATTACGGTAGAGGATATCTATCAGCGAATTGCGGTCAATTGACCGCTTGCGCTTACAGAATCTCGTCAAGCTGATCGATCAGTCGGTCCATTTCCATCATGCTGTTGTAATGCACGGCGGAAATCCTGACTACACCATTCTGTTTCGATAACCCCATTCTGTCGATGAAGCGTTTGACATAGAAGTGTCCGTAGCGGATGCCGATGTAATGGCTGTCCATCGCCGCCGGAATTTCGGCAGAATCACGGCCCTCGATCACGAAGGAAATGGTTGGTACGCGCAGCTCGCTGTCGGCCTGCGCAGGACCGATGATGCGTACCTTGGTTTTAGTGCCCAGGAAATCCAGCAATCGTTTTCCCAGCGAAGTCTCGTGTGCGGTGATGGCAGGCCAGACATCGCCGCCATGCGCGGCGTGCAGTGAGTCGAAATATTCCGGGATTGCGGTCAAGCCGTAGGCGAGTTCATACGGTACCGCGCCGGGCTGGAGTTTCGCGGGCAGGGCATCCCTGGACGTGAATTCATGGTTGAGGTTGGCGAGTTCCAGCAATGCGCTGCGTTTGCCGTACAGCACACCGAGATGCGGGCCGTACACCTTGTAGGCGCTGAATACATAGAAGTCCACGTCCCAGGCACGTACGTCCACGGCGCGATGCGGCGCATAGGCGACGCCGTCCACGCAAACCCGCGCGCCATGCGCATGCACCAGACGCGCGAGTTCCGCGACCGGTTCGATGCTGCCCACGATGTTCGAGGTCTGGGTGAAACACACCAGGCGGGTGCGTTCGTTCAACAAGGCTTTCAGATCGTCGGTTTCAAGCCGCCAGGAATCGGCGTTGAGTTGCCATGTTTTGATATTGATTCCGAATTCACGCAGGCGCAGCCACGGCGTGATGTTGGATTCGTGATCCACATCGGTGACGATAATCTCGTCGCCGGGCGCGAGCGTCGGACGCAGGCCTTCAGCGAGCCGGCGCAACATCACGGTGGTGGAAGGACCAAGTGCGATCTCGCTGACATCCGCCGCATTGATGAACCGCGCCATGGCTTGCATGGCGTTCCGGATTCGCGCTGCGCCAAGTTGGGAAGCCGCATAACCCGCGCCCAGTTGCACCGGGCTGGTGCGCATGTATTCGGCGACACGTTCGATGACGCTACCGAGCACCTGAGCGCCGCCGGCATTGTCGAAAAAGGTCCAGTCGCTGTCGAGACCGGGGAATCGTGCCCTTATCGAGGTGTGATCGAGTTTGATTGCCTGGGATTCCGTTTCAGCCGGAAGAGAACGTGCCATTGAAGATCCCGTTGAAATTATTCAGGAGACTACCTGGTGCAGTGCAGCCGGTTCGGGTTCGTGGTCGTTTTCGACCAATTCACGCAAGGTGCTTGTGCCCAGGCTTTCGGTGATGGCGGTATCCAGGCTGTTCATGATCTGATCGACCGATTGAACCGCTCTCAGATGCCGGTCTACGTCACGCGCGCCCGTCGGATTGCGGCGCATGGCGCCGATGATGTCACGCAGGGTGATGGTGCCCATATCGCGGCCCGGTACGTAACGATGGACAGATCCGCTGATAGTGATTACCAACCCTGCATCCTGCAGGCGCGCCAGCACGTCGAAGATGGTGTCGGTCGGCACGTACAGACGGCGGGCGAGTTCCTCACGGGACCACGGCAGCCGGTCGTCGTGGTAGTTGCGTCCCAGCAGATACATTATGTGCAGGGCGACGCGTTCGACAGTGCGCCCGCCGATATCCTTGTAACCGCGGCCATGACGCACCAGCTCCGAATTCTGGGCATAGAACGTGACCTGGGCGCCACCCAGCAGGATCGCCCATGAGAGATAGATCCACATCATGAACATGATAAGGATCGCGAAACTGGAATAGATCGCAGTGAGCCGGGTGGACGACACGGTCAGTGCCGCAAATCCCCAGCCCGCGAATTCCCACAGCACCCCCGCGAACACGCCGCCCGCGAGCGCGGCCCGGAACTGGACGTGGGTGTGGGGTACGAAGATGTAGATGAAAGTGAATGCCGCCACCACCAGCAGGTAAGGCAGGGTCTTGGCCAGGATCACCAACAGATGTCCGAGTGGCCCGAACTGCATGACCTGTTGCATCACCGAGTGACTGCTGAAAGTGGCGGTGATGCCGAAGGCGGTGACGAGGAACAAGGGGCCGATCAGGATCACACTGAGGTAATGGCTGAAGCGCTCGGTGATGGAACGGCCTTCGCGTACGCGCCACACAAAATTGAACGCCTCCTCGACTTTTTGCACCAGTGAGATGACGGTGTAAAGCAGCACCAGCAGGCCCAGAGTGCCCAGTACGCCGGCTTTCACGTTGTCAACGAAATTGATGATGTTGCCGGTGATCTCCTCGGCCTTGGTTCCGAGCGGCGCCAGGAATTCCAGCAACAGCGGTTCGAGCTGGTTCTGTACGCCCAGTCCCTTGAGGATCGCGAACGCGAATGCCAGCAGCGGCACGATGGCCAGCAGGGTGGTATACACCAGGCTCATGGCGCGTAGCGTCAGTTCGCCGCTCGCCAGATCCTGTCCCATGACATGCGCCATGCGCAGCCAGAACGTGAGCAGACGGCGCGGTGCAGGCATCGCGTGTACGTCGCGATGCCAGATCTCCCGTTCCCATGTGCCACGTAGCCTCTGCAGCATGCCGATCCTCCTGTAGCGGCTTATTGTAAGCCTCAAGCCGGACGTTTGCGGTCCAGCCGCGCCTGAAATTCACGCAGGATAGCCAGATATAACTCGTCCTTGAGTACCCCGTCTTCGACACCGGATTCGATGTTCGGATTGTCGTTGATCTCGATGACGTAGATGCCCTTGTCGTTCTGTTTGAGGTCCACGCCGTAGAGTCCGTCGCCGATCAGGTTGGCGGCCTTGAGCGCGACGCTGACTACATCTTTCGGTGCATCGTCCACTGCCAGGGTTCGCCAGGCGCCTTCCTTGAAGCGACCGCCTTCTTCGTGTTTCAGGATCTGCCAGTGATCCTTGGACATGAAGTACTGGCATACATACAACGGTGTGCGGTTGAGGATGCCTATCCGCCAGTCATACTGTGTGTAGACGAATTCCTGCGCGAGGATCAGATCGGATTCCTCGAACAGTCGTTCAGCCAGACGTTTGAGTTCGGTGACATCGTTGGCTTTGACCACGCCGCGCGAGAACGAACCGTCCGGGATCTTGAGCACGATCGGGAACGGGATCTTGTCCGGCAGACTGGCGAGCATGTCTTCGGAGACGATCTCGGTCCGGGGGCGTGGTATCCGGTGCGAACGCAACAGTTCGGCCAGGTAGACCTTGTTGGTGCATTTCAGAATCGAGTTGGGATCGTCGATCACCACCATGCCTTCATTCTCGGCTTTGCGCGCGAAACGATAGGTGTGATTATCGATGCTGGTGGTCTCGCGGATGAACAGGGCATCGTATTCGGTCAGCTTCGCATAGTCGTGTTTGTCGATGATCTCGACGTTGATATCGAGTTCCTTGCCGGCGCGGATGAACCGGCCCAGTGCGCGTTCGTCTGAGGGTGGCAGCGGATCGTCCGGATCGTAAAGTACCGCCAGATCGTATTTCGACTCATTGCGGGTCCGGTGCGAGCGCCAGCGCTTGCTGGCGTAGCTGTTCAATGCATCGATGAACGGCTCGTGTTGAGCTTCGGTAATCTGGTTGATGGGAAAGGTCTTGATGCGGCTGATTTCCCATTTGCCGTCGCGCTCGAACTCGATCCGCAGTAACGGACAGGGGAACATCTCGAAGATCTCGTGGCCGACCTGATCCAGCATGGCATCGCTGCACTGACCGAAGAACACATCGATCTCGTAGGTGTCGCGCACCAGGCGTTTGAGTCGCCGCTGCACCACGATCTCCAGCTCGTCCGATTCGATGCGGTACAGTGACTTCTTGCTCAGCTCGCTGATGGTGCGCACGCTCGGTACTACCTTGTGACGGCGCGCTTCCGCGAGCAATGAACAGTAGTAGCCGGTGCTGAGATAGGCGTAGCTGCGGCACAGGTTGATGACCTTGATGCCCTTGTTGCCAAACTGTTCCTGCTTTTCCAGATAGTCCTTGGCCAGCACCACCGGATGTTGCGGGAATTCCGGGCGCCAGTCGGATTTATGCTCGACTACGATGATGTGGGTGGGATTGTTGTTCGTGTTGTCTTTCATGCCGGCCCCTGATTTCCGGATTGGCGCCGGCTGACGATCAGCGTGGCGCGTTGCGAGGATTTGCCGTAGCGGGCCATGCCTTCGAATTCACGGCGCAGGATGGGGGTGTTGATCGAATCGAGACGGACCTTGCCCTTGGCCGTGTCTACATAGGGATCATGCAGATAGACAAAGCGTTCATCAAATCCGGTGATTACCACCCAGTGCGGAAATTTCTGGCGGTACATCCGATAGGAACTGATCAGCACGATGGGGATGCCGCCGGCATCGAAGTGTTGCTGCATTTCGTCCACGCTGATCGAAGTGTAATGCAACGGGATTGGGAGTTCGTTAATCTGGTCCAGAAAATCCTCCTGTGCCAGTCGCATCACTTCCTTCTTCTCCTCGCCGCGCACCGAATCGACGAACAGCGCGCCCGCACCGTTGACGAAGATCTGCACGCCGAACCCGCGATGGCAGGCGGCAAGCGCGAGCCCGTATGGTCCGCAGCCGCCCAGCCCGGAAGTCATGAAGATGGTGGTGGCTTCGCGCCACAAGCGGATCTCCAGTTTACGATCGGCAGTGAGCGTCGGCTCCAGTGCCTGCATCGCCATGATCAATGAGGCGGGGCCACAGGTGAAGTCGAGCGTCTGTTCGTAGTAAGGCACCCGCATCACGGGCGGTTTCAGGTGCGAGACCAGCGACTTGTCCATGCGCAAGGCGTCGGCGTGATCCGCGTAATAATCCTGGTAGGTGCCGAACTGACGATAACCGGCGGCACGGTACAGGCGCTCGGCGACGTGGTTATCGCTGCGAATCTCGAGTCGCATGCTGACCGCGCCGTGTTCGCGTGCCGCATCTTCCGCTGCAGTCAACAGGGTTTGCCCGATACCCTTGCCGCGATGGTCGGGGTCGGTAGCGATGGAATACAAGCGCGCCAGCGAGGTGCCACGCAGGAACAACACCAGCGCGTAACCGCGCAGCGCGCCATGTTCTTCATCCACGACCAGACGCGCGTGGGAACGCAGGATCATATAACGGAAACTGCGGCGCGAAAGACGATCGCTGTCGAAACAGCGCTCTTCCAGCCGCACCAGCGCATCCAGATCGTTCACGGTGGCATCGCGGATCACGGCGGCTGGCAGCAGGGGAGGCCTGAGTGGGGTTGGGAGTCCTATCATCGCATCCACCCCGTTCCAGTACTAGACGGCAAGCGGGGTTTCGTCCAGCAGCGGCACCTGTTCTCGCAGGGTCTGGATATGTTCTTCCCAGTAGCGGGGCGCATCGAACCAGGGGAAGGCGCGCGGGAAAGCCGGGTCGTCCCAACGCCGGGCGATCCAGGCTGCGTAGTGGATCATGCGCAGGGTCCGCAGCGCCTCGATCAGCCAGAGTTCAGCAGGATTGAAGTCAGCGAACTGTTCATAGCCGTCCACTATGTGCCCGAGTTGCTGCTGCATTTCCTGGCGGGTGCCGGACAACAGCATCCACAGATCCTGAATCGCGGGACCGGTAGCGCAGTCGTCGAAATCCACGAAGTGCGGGCCGGCATCGGTCCACAGCACGTTGCCCGGGTGGCAATCGCCGTGCAGCCGGATTGGGCGAAATGTGCCGGCCCGCTCAAAGCAGCGCTCGCTGCCGGCCAGCAGCAGGTCGGTGACTTCGCGGTAACGCGGCGCCAGCGTCACCGGCAGGAAGCGGCTGTCGAGAACGTAGGCGCGTGGTTCCCGTCCGAAGGTTTCGATGTCGAGGCGGGCACGATGCTGGAACGGCGCAGTGCTGCCGACCGCGTGGATGCGGCCCATGAAACGTCCCAGCCATTCCAGGTTATCCATGCTCTCAAGATCGGGAGCGCGACCACCCTGGCGCGGGAACAGTGTGAAGCGGAATCCGGCGTGATGCAGCAGCGTGTCGCCTTTCGCGTCGGTCAAGGCTGCCACTACGGGGATCTCCACATCCAGCAATTCCTTCAGAAACGCATGTTCTTCCAGGATCGCCGCATCGGACCAGCGGCCGGGCCGATAGAATTTGGCGACGATTGGCGTGGCATCTTCGATGCCGACCTGATAGACACGGTTCTCGTAACTGTTCAATGCCAGTAACCGGCCGTCGCTTTTCCATCCAGCACTGTCCACCGCGTTCAACACCGCATCCGGGGTCAGGTTCTGATAAGGCGCAGCGGTGGAGGGATCGTCCATCCGTGCAGTGTAACGGAAGCTATCTCAAAAACTGGTGCGCCTGGTATCACTTTGTTGCGCGATGGCTCGAAATGCCCGGGTGCTGACGTGTAAACTTTCTGCCTTATGCAAAAACATTACCCACAGCGCATCGTCTGCCTCACCGAAGAGACCACCGAGACCCTGTATCTGCTTGGCGAACAGGATCGCATCGTCGGCATCTCCGGGTTCACGGTGCGGCCACCGCAGGCGCGCAAGGAGAAACCGAAAGTCTCCGCGTTCACCAGCGCCAAGCTCGACAAGATCCTGGCGCTCAAGCCCGATCTGGTATTGGGGTTCTCCGATATCCAGGCCGACATCGCGGCCGCGCTGATCCGTGAGGGTATCGAAGTGCATGTCTTCAACCATCGTACGGTCGCGGAGATACTGCGCATGATCGGGATGCTCGGCGGCATGATCGGTTGCGAAGTCAAAGCGCAAGCGTTGGCGATGCGGTTGCAGCAAGGTCTGGATGACGTACGTGTCGCCGCGGCCAAATTGAAACATCGTCCGCGCGTCTATTTCGAGGAATGGGACGAACCGCAGATTTCCTGCATCAGCTGGGTCTCGGAACTGATCGGTATCGCTGGCGGCGACGATATCTTTCCAGAACTGGCGAAGGAATCTTTGGGCAAGAACCGGATCATCGCGGATTCCAGGGAAGTGGTTCGTCGGCAACCCGATATCATCATCGGTTCCTGGTGCGGCAAGAAATTCCGGCCGCAAAATGTCAAGGCGCGCGCAGGTTGGGAAATGATCCCGGCCGTGCGTGACGGTCAATTACACGAAGTGAAATCCTCGCTCATCCTGCAACCGGGGCCAGCGGCGTTGACGGATGGGGTGCATGAGCTGCACAAAATTATTTCAGACTGGGCCAATCGCTCCTGAAGCATGCCGTGAAATGCCGATATTTCCCTTGCGGCATAAAGCGTAGTTTCCCCGCATTCCAACGATAAGTTTCTGCCGGCAAGGTTTTGCTGGCGGCGGGCGTGGCCGATTGTGATCCGTTTTTCAGATAAGGGTAGGCGGTGTATTTGCCAATCACATGCAGGGTTTGATCGTCGGCGTCGAATTCAACCGAATAATTTCTTGACACGAAACCGTGAAATGCCGTGTTGGAGCCAGCGACATTCATGCCCTGTTTGTCTTCGTGTCTCCACAGCGAAACCAGCTTGCCGTTTTGGAATGCCATGATGCCGATCGAGTCGTGTACACAGTCGGCGGTTTCATGGTCTACGTATTCCACCATTACGGTTTCACCGAGACCCGGTAGTGTTGGGCCGGCAATGAGTTTGCCGATCGCGCCTTCCGAGATGGCCGCTAACGGTTTGCCATCGCAATCAGTTGCAAACAGAGCGCCCCAGACCGGCGACAACCAGGCCAACCCGATCCAGGTCACGGCAGGTGAGTGGGTACGGAGTGTGGCGATGGGGTGATAGATCGCGGAATTGTGCGGATCGTAACGCAGCGACTGATGCGGGTGCGTAGCGTTGTACCACGCAATCAGAGTTTGCGGCGTGGCGGTATGACAGAGTTCTGCAGCATGTGCCGCATTGTTGCCGGCGATGGAGAGCCACAGCATCGCCAGGCTGGCAGCGAACAGGCGCGAGGTTTTCACTACGGCGGCGCTTATTCAGTCAGCCGCCGATACGCTTCCCGGTATTTCTCCGCGGTCTTCGCGATCACTTCTGCAGGCAGGTGAGGAGCCGGGGCTTTCTTGTTCCAGTCGAGCGTTTCCAGGTAATCGCGCACGTACTGTTTGTCGAACGAGGGCGGACTGATGCCGGGCTTATAGGTGTCGGCCGGCCAGAAACGCGAGGAATCCGGTGTCAGCACTTCATCGATCAGGATCAGGTGATTGTCCTTGTCGAGGCCGAATTCGAACTTGGTGTCGGCGATGATTATGCCGCGCTTGCGTGCATGTTCCGCTGCGAAGTTGTAGATCTGGATCGCCTTGTCGCGGACCTGCCCGGCGAGCTCTGCGCCCAGCAGTTTGCTGGTCTCTTCGAAAGAGATATTTTCATCGTGCTGACCCTTGGGCGCCTTGGTGGCCGGTGTGAAGATCGGTTGCGGCAAGCGGTCGGCGATCCTCAGATTTGCCGGCAATTTGATTCCGCAGACCGCGCCGGTCTGCTGGTATTCCTTCCAGCCCGAGCCGATCAGGTAACCGCGTACCACTGCCTCGATGGGCAGCGCCTTGAGTTTCTTTACCACGATGGCGCGGTCTGCCAGCAGCGCCTGTTCGGCGGGATCTTTTACGAATTCTGAAACCGGAATGCCGGTGAGCTGGTTGGGCAGGATCTGGCCGGTGTGTTCGAACCAGAATCGCGATACCGCGTTCAATACGACGCCCTTGCCCGGAATCGGGTCCGGCAGCACCACGTCGAAAGCCGAGAGCCGGTCGCTGGTGACGATCAGCATATGTTCGGGGCCGGTGTCATAGATGTCGCGTACCTTGCCGCGATGGATGAGCTTCAAATCCTTGAGATGGGTCTCGAAAACGGGTGCGGGCTGGGCGGGCATGGACGCGCGTCCTTGAATTTAAGAAGTGGCGGAAGCATCTATCTTCCGTGACGCCCGCTTTGCTGTCCAGCCGGAGCTGCATGAGCGGTTAAAATAGCGGCTTTTGACGGCGGGAGATTCCATGGGTTGGTGGGGCACGATTATCGGCGGCGCGCTGGGCTGGGTGTTGGGCGGACCACTTGGTGCCTTGCTGGGTGCCGCACTGGGACACAGCCTGTCGGGTGCCAATGTCCAGACCGGCCGTGCTGGTCCCGGATCGGAACGGGTCCAGGCGGCATTCTTTACGGCGACTTTCTCGGTGATGGGCCATATCGCCAAGGCCGACGGCCGGGTCTCGGAGGACGAGATTCGCGCGGCGCGCGCGGTGATGGCGCACATGAATCTGAACCCCGAGCAGCGGCAGGCGGCCATGGCGCTGTTCAACCAGGGCAAGCAGGCGGAATTCCCGCTCGAATCGGTGCTGCACCAGTTCCGCAGCGAGTGTGGCGGGCAACCGGCGCTATTGCGCATGTTCCTGCAGATTCAGTTGCAGGCGGCGTATGCCGATGGTGTGCTGCATCCGGCCGAGCAGGCCATCTTCAATCGCATCGGAGCCGCGCTGGGTATTTCCCAGGCGGAGTTGCGCATGCACGCGGAATCGGTGCGGTCGCAATATGGCTTCAATGGCGGGGGACAGGCCGCATCGGCGCGGCCGGACAAACTCGCTGCTGCGTACCGGACCATGGGCGTGTCGGCCGAAATGGATGACGCGGCCATCAAACGCACCTACCGCAAGCTGATGACCCAGAATCATCCCGACAAACTGGTGGCGAAAGGCTTGCCGGAAGAGATGATCAAGCTTGCTCAGGAAAAAGTGCAACAGATCAATGCGGCGTACGATGTGATCAAAACCGCGCGCGGGATCAAATGAGCATAGCGCTCAACTGAAGAACGAGAACGTGCCTGTCATCGCCACGATGATGACGATCATGCCGAGAGTCAGGTTCACGGCGATCAGGATGCGGATCTGGTTCAGGTTTTTTTTCGTCGCAGCTTCGTCATCAGCGGCGGCGGCCCGGCGCAGCCGTTTGTAGGGCGCGAAGAACACGTGCGCGAACAACAGCATCATCAGGATGCCGAGCCCCATCATCACATGCACGAACAGGGGCGCTTCCGCGAAGCCGCCCAGGCTTATCAGGATCATGTAGAAGCCGGTGGCCAGCAGGACCGCGATGCTGGCCCATACCCAGGGGAAGAAGCGCCGGAACACGGCAACCCAGATCTGGGCACGTGGCAGAGCGTCCTGATCGGCAAGTGCGGGCCGCAGAGCCAGATAGGCAAAGAACATGCCGCCCACCCAGATGACGACCGACAGGATATGCAGCGTAATGGCGATGCCCATGATTGCAACCTCTTGGAAGTTCGATACGGAAAGGCTGGCCGGGCCCTGAATTGGCCGTCGGGCTTGGCGATGCGGTAGAGTGTAGCGCCTTTGATTCCCCGTGCGGAGCATCCAGATGGCTGATTATCGCATCGCCCCTTCCATCCTGTCGGCCGACTTCGCACGCCTGGGCGAAGAAGTCGATGCGGTACTGGCCGCCGGCGCGGATCTGATTCATTTCGACGTGATGGACAACCATTACGTGCCCAATCTCACCATCGGACCGGTGGTGTGCGAAGCCTTGCGCAAGTACGGAGTGAAGGCGCCCATCGATGTACATCTGATGGTGAAGCCGGTAGACCGGTTGATCGGCGATTTCGCCAAGGCTGGCGCCAGCTATATCACGTTCCATCCCGAAGCCAGCGAACACATCGATCGCAGTCTGCAACTGATCCGCGATAGTGGCTGCAAAGCTGGTCTGGTATTCAATCCCGCGACGCCGCTGGATTATCTCCGGCATGTCATGGACAGGCTCGACATGATTCTATTGATGTCGGTGAATCCCGGGTTCGGTGGCCAATCGTTCATCCCATCGAGTCTAGACAAGTTGCGCGCGGCGCGCGCACTGATCGCCGAGAGTGGTCGTGATATCCGCCTGGAGATCGATGGCGGCGTGAAAGTGGACAACATCCACGAGATCGCGCAAGCCGGTGCGGATACGTTCGTTGCCGGGTCTGCCATATTCGGCGCGGCTGATTACAAAAAAGTGATCAAGGCGATGCGGGAGGAACTCGCGCACGCTTCCAACTGATGCCGGTTATCAAACTCGTCGCATTCGATCTGGATGGCACCCTGGTGGACAGCGTGCCGGATATCGCGTGGGCGGTGGCTCAGATGTCAATAGCATTGGATTTACCTCCGCCCGGTCTCGACCAGGTCAGCAGTTGGGTGGGTGACGGGGTGCGATGGCTGGTGAAGCGTGCACTGACCGGTTCGCGTGACGGGGAGCCGGAAGCAGAATTGTTCGAACGCGGTTTCGAGGCATTCCGTAGCGCGTACCACGGGCATCTGGCGGTGGCGACGCGCCTTTATCCGGATGCGCGCGAGGTGCTGGAACAGCTGCGGCGCTCCGGAATTGCGTTGGCCTGCATTACCAACAAGGCCGCGGAATTTACCGAACCCTTGCTGGAAGCACTTGCCATGCGAAGTTACTTCGGTGTGGTGTTATGTGGCGATTCGTTGACGCAACGCAAGCCCGATCCGTTGCCGCTGTTGCATGCTGCGCGCCAGCTTGGCGTGATACCCGCACAATCCTGCATGGTCGGTGACTCCCGCAATGACATCCTGGCTGCGAGAGCAGCAGGGTTCAGGTCGGTCGGGGTGCAGCATGGCTATGGCGGCGATCTGCTGCTGGACTCAGCGCCCGATGCGGTGCTGGCTTCGCTTGCCGAATTGCCGGCTTTACTGGAACGCTGGACGACGGGGGTTGTGCCAGCCTGAGCAAGCCGGTATGTTTAGCTCCGGCGTGTGTGATGCGCCGACTGTCATGAAAAGGTCATTTTCAGATGTTGTTTCCGGTCAACCTTAACGGAGTCGAGCAAGCCCGCACCTGGCGATGGTGAGGCTGACGTCTTTGCGTTTCTGAGCAAACCGTCGTTTCCGTTTTTCAGGTGACCGTTCATGGACCAGCAGCAGTTTGACGCCCTCCGGGCAGCCGGCTTCAACCATATTCCCATCGTGCGCGAGATCCTTGCCGATCTCGATACTCCGCTGAGTGTCTATCTGAAGCTCGCAGGTACGCCCAATTCGTTCCTGTTTGAATCAGTCGAAGGCGGCGAGACCTGGGGACGCTATTCCATCATTGGCTTGCCCACGACCAACACGATCACCTACCACGCCGGTGTGCTGATAGTGCGCAGCGCTGAGCGGGTTGATCGTATCGTTATCGATGATCCGCTGGCGGAGATCGAGACGCTGCGGCAAAAGTATCGGGTGCCGGAGATCGAAGGACTGCCGCGTTTCAGCGGAGGACTGGTCGGCTATTTCGGGTATGACATCGTCAACCGCATTGAGCCGCGGCTCAAGGATAAAACCAAACCGGATACGCTCGGTTGTCCCGATATCCTGCTGCTGCGTGCTAATGAACTGGCGATCTTCGATAACCTGCGTGGCAGCCTGCAGCTCGTGGTACACGCTGATATCGAGATGCCGGATGCGTTCAATCAGGCACAACGCCGTCTCGATGATCTCAGCGCACGTTTGCGTGCACCATTGCGTTATCCCTCCGCGCAGGGATTCACCGGCAGTGCCGCCGGTGAGTTCGTTTCCGGATTCGAACGTGAAGCATTCTGCACGGCGGTTACACGCGCCAAACGTTACATCCACGACGGTGACATCATGCAGGTGGTATTGTCGCAGCGACTCAGTGCGCCATTCGCGGGCAGTGCTACCGATATTTATCGAGCGTTGCGGATATTGAATCCTTCTCCCTACATGTACCTGCTCGACCTGGAGGATTTCCAGATCGTCGGCTCTTCACCGGAAGTGCTGGTGCGGGTCGAGGCTGGCGACGTTACCTTGCGGCCGATCGCCGGTACCCGCCCACGCGGGCGCGATGCTGCGCACGATGCGGCGCTGGCCGACGAGCTGCTGGCCGATCCCAAGGAACGCGCCGAGCACGTCATGCTGCTGGACCTGGGTCGTAACGATGTTGGCCGTATCAGCGAGACCGGCAGCGTGCGGATCACCGATAACATGGTGATCGAACGCTATTCGCATGTCATGCACATAGTCTCGCAGGTGCAGGGACAGTTGCGTGACGGACTCGGTCCGCTCGATGTGTTGCGCGCGTGTTTTCCTGCCGGCACGGTCAGTGGTGCGCCCAAGGTGCGGGCGCTCGAGATCATCGACGAACTGGAACCGGTTAAGCGCGGCGTGTATTCCGGTGCCGTCGGCTATATCGACTGGAACGGCAACCTGGATACCGCGATCGCGATCCGTACCGCGGTGATCAAGGATGGCTATCTGCATGTACAGGCCGGCGCGGGAATCGTGCATGATTCGGTACCGGAAAAGGAATGGGAGGAGACGCTCAACAAAGGTCGGGCCTTGTTGCGAGCAGTCGCGATGACGGGAGCAGGCAAGTAAACAATGAACGCGCTTCGAGAGATTCAACCATGTTGCTGATGCTGGATAACTACGATTCTTTCACCTACAACTTGGTGCAATACCTGGGCGAGCTGGGCGCGGATGTGTGGGTGCATCGCAACGACGCGTTGACGGTGCAAGACGTCGCAGCGATGCAACCGGAACGCATCGTGATTTCACCGGGGCCATGTACGCCGAACGAGGCGGGTATTTCGCTGGAGATCATCAAACAGCTCGGCGGCCGCATCCCGATCCTCGGCGTGTGCCTCGGGCATCAGGCGATCGGCCAGGCTTATGGTGGCAAGGTGGTCCACGCGGAGCGGGTGATGCATGGCAAGACGTCCCCGATCCACCACACCGGTCAGGGCGTATTTACAGGGCTGCCGAACCCATTCGAAGCCACTCGCTATCACTCGCTGGTGATCGAGCAGGGCTCCTTGCCTGACTGCCTCGAGGTCACTGCCTGGACCTGCAATGACGACGGTAGCAGGGAAGAGATCATGGGGCTCCGTCACAAAACCCGGCCGGTCGAGGGTGTACAGTTTCATCCTGAATCCATCCTCACGCAGCATGGCCATGCGCTGTTGAAGAATTTTCTGGAACGGTGAAATCTCCCCCTCACTCTCCTCTCTCCCGCAATGGGGAGAGAGGATAAGGAAACAAGGCCGATTACTTTGGATATAAAAGACGCCATCAGTCATATCGTCGATCGCGAGGATCTGTCGCGCACCGACATGGAAACGGCGATGCGCCAGATCATGACCGGCAATGCGACGCCGACCCAGATCGGCGGGTTTCTGGCCGGCTTGCGTGCCAAGGGCGAGACCGTGGACGAGATCACCGCCGCCGCCAGGGTAATGCGTGAACTCGCCTTGAGTGTGCCGGTGACCTGCGAACATCTGGTCGATACCTGTGGCACCGGTGGCGACGGCAAGAGTCTGTTCAATGTCTCGACTGCCTCGGCGTTCGTGGTCGCCGCAGCGGGTGGGCGTGTGGCCAAACATGGCAATCGTGCCATGTCCGGCTGTTCCGGCAGCGCTGATGTGCTTGAAGCCCTGGGTGTAAAACTGGATCTGTCGCCAGCGCGGATCGCGGATTGTATTCAGCGCATCGGTCTGGGATTCATGTTCGCACCAGCACATCATGCGGCGGCGCGTTATGCGGCAGGGCCGCGCAAGGAACTGGGCACCCGTACCCTGTTCAATCTGCTGGGCCCGTTGACCAATCCCGCCAATGCACCGAATCAGTTGCTGGGCGTGTTCGCACAGCGCTGGCTGGAACCGCTTGCCAAAGTATTGCGCGCACTCGGCAGTGAGCATGTGCTGGTAGTGCATTCGCGCGATGGGCTTGACGAAATCAGCATCTCGGCGCCCACCTGGGTGGCGGAATTGCAGGGCGGGCAGGTGCGCAGCTATACCGTGCAACCGGAAGATTTCGGTATTCCACGCCAATCCCTTGATGCCTTGCGAGTGACCAGCGCAGCACAGAGCCTCGAGTTGATCCGTGCTGCGTTGTCCGGTCGGCGAGGGCCGGCAGCTGACATCGTGGCCTTGAATGCAGGCGCGGCGATCTATGCCGCTGGTGTCAGCGAGACGCTGGTGAGCGGTGTAGACAAGGCACGCGAGACGCTGGCGAGTGGTGCGGCCATGCGCAAGCTGCAAGAGCTGGTGGATGCGACGCAATGACCGGCGGTGCGGATATCCTCAAACGCATCCTTGCTGCCAAAGCCGAGGAAATCGCGGAGCGCAGCGTGACACGGTCATTGGCAGAGTTGCGTACCCAGGCGCGAGGTTTGCCGTCGACGCGTGGATTTCATGCCGCACTCGAAAATGCCATCGCTGACGGCGGTGCCGGTATCATCGCCGAGATCAAGAAAGCCTCACCGAGCAAGGGATTGTTACGGGAGATATACGATGTCAGCAGCATCGCTGCGAGCTACGCGCGTGCGGGAGCGGCGTGTCTGTCGGTGCTGACCGACGAACAGTTTTTTCAGGGCAGCATCGGCTGTCTGCAACAGGCGCGCGATGCATGTGATTTGCCGTTGTTGCGCAAGGATTTCATCATCGATCCGTGGCAGATCTATGAATCCCGGGTGATGGGTGCAGACTGCATCCTGCTGATTGTCGCGGCATTGGGTGATGCGATGCTCGGCGACCTCATGTCGCTCGCAACCGATCTGGAAATGGACGTACTGGTGGAAGTACACGATGCGGAGGAACTGGAGCGGGCCCTGCAGTTTCCGTCATCCTTGTTGGGCATCAACAACCGCGATCTGAAAAGTTTCGATACCGACGTGCAGACTACCCTGAGTTTGTTACCCGGCATCCCGGCTGACCGTCTGGTAATCACGGAGAGCGGGATCCGTTCGCGCGAAGATGTGCAGTGCATGCGACAAGCCGGTGTGCATGGTTTCCTGGTCGGCGAGACCTTCATGCTCGCCGCTGACCCGGGTGAGAAGCTGGCGGAATTATTTCGCGATTGAGATGCAGTGCGTCTGCGTCAATGATGTTTGAAGCGACGGGTGAGCGGGATGGTCCGGTCACCGGTGGCTTCCGCACCGAATACCACGATGGTCTTGCCTGCCACTGAAATCAGACCCTGCTCTTCAAGCGTCTTCAGTACCCGACCAGCCATTTCCCGGGAGCAGCCCACGATCCGTCCAATCTCCTGACGGCTGATACGGATCTGCATGCCGTCCGGGTGGGTCATGGCATCGGGTTGCCGACAAAGATCGAGCAAGGTGCGGGCGATGCGGCCGGTGACATCCAGGAAGGCGAGATCGCTGACCTTGCGGGTGGTGAGTTTCAGACGCGCGGCGAGCTGCCCTGCCAGCGCGAACAGCAGATCCGGATCGTTATGTGCGAGTTCACGGAACCGCGAGTAACTGATCTCGGCGATCAGGCATTCGGTGCGCGTGCGCACCCACGCGGTGCGGGTCGGATCATCCTGAAACAATCCCATCTCGCCGAAGAATTCGCCGCGATTGAGATATGCGACCACGATCTCGTTGGCGTCTTCATCTTCGACCACGACGGCGACTGAGCCTTCGATCACCAGGAACAGACTGTTCGAACTGTCGCCCGCATTGACCACCGCCGCTTTGGACGGAAAGCGACGCAGATGGCAGTGTGCGACGAAATGATCCAGCGCAGGGATGCCGAAACTGCGCATCTGTTCCTGTGTCATCGTTTCCCCTCGGCCCTGCACGCCCACAAACCCATAAATTACCATGAATACCCGCAAAATACGTGGTCCCCGAACGGCAGTAATTTGTCATATAAAACAAACTGTTGAGCCATGATGCTGGCAACCAGCGTGGTGATCGGGCATGGTGCTTCCGGCAAATGTCTATAAAATAGCCGGCTTCGTATCATCCGCCGTCTGTGGCCCCGGCCAGGAGGATCAAGCATTGGCGACACCGCTCAACAAACTGAAACTGCACGGCTTCAACAACCTGACCAAGACCCTGAGCTTCAATATCTACGATATCAATTACGCGATGACCGAACGCCATCGCCGCGAATACATCGAATACATTGATGAAGCCTATAACGCCGAACGCCTGACCCAGATACTCAGCGATGTCTCCAATATCATCGGCGCGAACATCCTGAATATCGCGCGTCAGGACTACGACCCGCAGGGTGCATCGGTGACCATGCTGATCTCGGAAGAACCGGTGGCCTCGCAGATGCTCGCCGCCCGTCACGACAACGAGTCGCCGGGGCCGCTGCCGGAAGCGGTAGTGGGGCATCTGGACAAGAGCCACATCACCGTGCATACCTATCCGGAAAGTCACCCGGATAACGGCATCAGTACGTTCCGTGCCGACATCGATGTCTCGACCTGCGGGCGCATTTCGCCACTCAAGGCACTTAATTATCTGTTGCATGTGTTCGAATCCGATATCGTGATGATGGATTACCGGGTGCGCGGTTTTACGCGCGACGTGCATGGCACCAAGCATTACATCGATCACGACATCGATTCGATCCAGAACTTCCTGTCCGACGATACCCGTGAGCGGTACCAGACCATCGATGTGAATGTGTACCAGGAAAGCATTTTCCACACCAAGATGATCCTGAAGGAATTCGATCTCGATAACTACCTGTTCGGTACCGGCGCCGGCGAACTGGAACCGAAGGGAGCGGACAAAATCCGCCAGCGGCTGAAGAACGAGATGCTCGAGATCTTCTACGGTCGCAACATCAGGAAAGGCAGCCAGGCGGAGATTCAGTGATGTCGTTCATCGGCGGACTGTTGGTGATCACCGGTGTGCTGGCCGCCACTTATGGGGCGTTGATCCTCTGGAATCTGGCTGGCACACGCCAGGATACGCAGCAGCAGGCCTGGCTGGAGTCGGACGAAGTGCGCAGTAGCAAGCTCAATACCATGCAGAACATGCGGCACCTGTTGCAACCGGAACGGCAAAGCATCAGTTTCAGCCGCAGCAAGGGTCGCGGCTATGCGATGCTGGCGATCGGAGTGTTACTGCTGGTTTTCGCATTCACCTGGTAAAACAATGCAATTCGATACATTGCAGGGACAACGCTGCAAACTGCGGCCATTCACGGAACAGGATCTGCCGGCGTTTGCTGCCTATCGTGCCGATCCTGCGGTCGCCAGATTCCAGAGCTGGTCATCTTATTCACTCGATGATGCCCGGCAGCTGTACGCGGCCCTGAAGCAGACCGTGTTCGGAGCATCGGACACCTGGTTCCAGATCGCGATCGCCGATCGGCAACACGATTCTCTGTTGGGCGATTGTGCATTGCATTTCCTGGCGGATGGCCAGCAGATCGAGATCGGTTTTACGTTGGCGTCAGCGCAGCAGGGCAAGGGTCTGGCAAAAGAAGCGGTCTCGCTGTTGCTGGATTACCTGTTCGCACAGCTGGACAAACACCGGGTGATCGCGATCACCGATGCGGAGAATCATCCCGCCAGGAAATTGCTGCTCGGACTTGGCTTCAGGCAGGAAGCGCACTACGTGCAGAACGTCTTCTTCAAGGGCAGTTGGGGTGACGAATGCCTGTTCGCCTGTCTCGCGAGTGAATGGCGGAGCAAATCCTGAGCCCCGATCGGCGGAGTGTTATATCCAGTAGGCCGTCCGGGTCATCACCTTTGACGTCAAACGCATCAGGATGCGTATCGGCTGCGGCATGTTGCGTCCGCCAGCGCGGCGCGCGGTCTCGCCATGCTGCGCTTCATCTTTTTTCATCTGTTCAATGATCACGCGACTGCGCTGATCGTGCGCGGGCAGTCGTTGCAGGTGATTCTCCAGATGTTCTACTACCTGTTGCTCGGTTTCTGCCACGAATCCCAGGCTGAACGCGTCGCCGATCAGTCCTGCGCCTGCGCCGATCACGAATGAGCCGAGATACCAGAACGGGTCGAGCCGGCTGGTAGTCGAGTTCAGTTCGCCCAAACGGGTTTCGCACCACGCCAGATGATCGATCTCTTCCTGTGCGGATGCCGACATGGCACGGCTGACTTCCGCGTTACGGCTGGTCAGACCTTGTCCCTGATACAGGGCCTGGGCTGCCACCTCGCCGGCATGATTGACACGCATGAGTCGGCCGGCAAGTTCCCGTTCCGGTTCGGCGAGCCGATCCGCAGGTAAATCGGCAGCAGGATAGGGACGTGTGGCGGTGTGTTCCGATGTTGGAAACATGGTACGCAAGCTGTGATCGACCCCGCTCAGGAAGCGATCGAGTGGCGTGAGGGTGCGGGTACTCATGCCACGATTATACCGGCTGGCGGGCGGGTAACTGCTGGGCCAAGACTTCGACCGGATGCATGACCGGCAACGGTTGTCCTTGTCGCGCCAGGGATGCAGCCAGATGCATGGCGCAACCGACATTCGAGGTAACCAATGCGGCTGGCTGTCTGCCTGCGATATCGTTGGCGATCCGGTCGCCAAGCCGATCCGACATCTCCGGCTGGTTGAGCAGATAACTGCCAGCTGCGCCGCAGCAACCGGTGCTGGCGGGGAGTACGACGATGTTCAGTTCCGGAATGCGTCGCAGCAAGGCAAGCACGGTCTGCTCGGATTTGAGTACGTTACGCAGGGTGCAAGGATTGTGCACGATCACGGTCGCCGGCCAGGCAGAAAACGCGATCTCGTCCAGCGCAGTCTGTGCTGCGAGGAACTGGCTGAGATCCTGGTGACGTGCGGCGAATGGTTCCCCGGCGGCGCTATCGGAGACGCGAGCATACTCGCCCAAGGTCGCACCGCAGCCGCTGGCGGTACTCACGATCGAGCGGCTGTCATCGCCGAATGCAGCGATGTTGGTGGCAGCAAGGCGGGCAGCGGCTTGCTTACGGCCGGCATGCTGATCCAGCGCGCCGCAGCAAGTCTGTGCCGTCGGGATGTGCACGCCATAACCTGCAGCGTTGAGCACGGCGATCGCCGCGTCGGTGACTTGCGGTTCGGTGATGCGTGCAATGCAACCGAGAAACAGATCGACGTCACCGCTTCGAGCGAACGACGCCGGATAATGTGCGCGGCGTGAGGAGGGTGCGCGCAACGGCGGTATCAGTCGGGACAACCGGCGTAGCGGCCCGATGATTCCGGCCAATCGTTGCAAACCTGATTTCTGCATCAACCAGAATCCGGCATGCAATATCCACAACCGCCATCTGCTGCTTACCCACCAGGCCAGCATGCGTGCCATCGAACCTTCGTGCTGGCCATGTGTCCGCAATGCGGCATGGGCGGCATCAATCAGTTTGCCGTAGGGTACTTCTGCCGGACACACGGCTTCACAGGCGCGGCAACCGAGACACTGGTCGAGATGGGTAGCAAGTCGCGGTGTGATCTCGAGCGCGCCAGTGGCGATGCCCTGCATCAGCGCGATGCGGCCACGCGGCGATTCCGCCTCGTTCCGGGTCTCGCGCCAGGTCGGGCAATGTGGCAAACAGAGCGCGCATTTCACGCACTTGTCGGCGTCGGCCAGCGGAAAGTCGGGAAGGGGCAATGACATTTTCATATCCAGCGGCTGAACCGGTATCATAACGCCCCGATCCGGGTCATGTATCGGCAATCGGCCGATAGCCGGAAACCAAGTCTTTTGTGTGCATTTGTCACATCCATATTCAAGGAAGCTCGGCATGTCCAGGCGTGCATGGTTCTCGTTGTTCGCAGCCCTGATGACCGGCACGTTTGCTGCGTCGGCCTACGCCGATTCAAGCTGGAACGATCTCGATGCCGACGCCAGTGCTGCCGGCAAGGTCGCGGTCAAGGAAGGCTGGCAGGGCTCGGTCTCGCTCGGTTATCTGCACACTACCGGTAACAGCAATACCGTGAGTCTGAACGGCAAGGGCCTGGCGGGTTATAAAAGTGGTAACTGGCAGGACTCGTTGGCGCTGACGGCATTGAACGCCAGCCAGGACAATGTCCGTACCGCGGAAAGCTATGAAGGCAACGGGCAGAGCAATTATTCATTCACCGAGAATAATTACCTGTTCGGCGCGGCCGATTACCTGTCTGATCGTTTTAGCGGCTACGACAAGCGCACGACCGAAGTAGCCGGTTATGGTCGGCGATTGATCAATTCCGATACCCAGCAACTCGGGCTCGAACTGGGTGTCGGTGCCCGCCAGACTCACTTCACTGATAACACCAGCCATAGC
>JBOIBL010000030.1:0-5492 GCA_050739495.1 Gammaproteobacteria bacterium
ATCAGGAACGAAATGATCAGTGCGGTAATAGCTGTCCGGCCGGTATAAAGATCAGGCCCCCAGTAGACGACAGTGATAAGACCCAACATGGCGGCTTCCACTGTGGCTGCGAAGCGCGGCCAGACCCCGAACAGCAACCCCAGACACGCTGCGATACTGCCGATACCGGTCAGGCAGGCCCAAGCCATCGGATAAGGCAACCACTGCAGCCACGGTTGCATGACCTTGTCGCCGTATTTCACCGCATCGACGATGACTTCCCGGCCGATAAAGGGCAGCGCTACGACCAGCAACCAGCGCGCGGCGCGAATGCCACGGGATCCGACTGCGAACTTGAGACGCCGCGATTCCCAGGTGCCGGCATGTTCGGCAAACAAACACCAGGCACCTGCCGTCATGATCGCGATTTCACTACCGGCACCCCATGAATTCGGATCCAACGGCGCATGAACCACGGCAGGGATTTCCTGCAGCATGAGCCAGAGCAGCATATAGGGAAACAGGAAGCGGCAAGGCAGTGTCAGGGTGGGTTTGAACAGCAGACCGACGCCGAGCGCGAGTTCGATGATGGCGCAAGCATAAGCTATGACGGTACGCGCGGGCAGCTGATGCAGAGGAACGTGCTGCCAGGTCAGGGCAAAATCGCTATTGACGAGACCCGTGATCCCCAACGCAATCATCGCGGCGGCAAACAACAAACGGCTGGGCTGCGGTAGCGTATTCATGTTGTCACTCCATTTGGCGCAACAAACCAAGTTTAGTTGAATATCATGCAAACACTCTGCTGTTTATGAATCGCCCGGCCCCTTCATCAGTTCGACCGGGGCTTGTTATTTCGCCTCTCAAGCATAACTTCCCGTACAACCACGATTGTCATAACAGGAATGCAGCGCCATCCACGATGAAATGGGCAATCATGTTGATCCACAGATTGCGTCTCCACAGATACAACAAGGTCAGTATCGCGCCTGCGAAGCCGGCAATGAATATGTGATGCCAGCCCCAGAACCCGACATGGTCAAAGGTAAATACGGAGCATGACACGATGCCTGCAATGGCGCGGCTTCCGGTAAGTTGCTGCAGCCGTTCGATCGCATAACCGCGAAACAGGATTTCCTCGGAAACCGCAGCACGCACCACGATCAGGACATTCAACCAGTACGGCATGGAAGCGACCTGGTTGATCTGTTGTTGCTCGGTCCAGTGCAGCAACGGAAACACGACGTAGTACATCAGGCCAAGCACCGTCAGGATCAGAACGCCGGCGACCACACCAATCGCATAATCCCGGATCCGGGGCGTTCGAAACCCGATTGATGACAGTGGGCGGCGTTCTACCACGAGGACATAATTTAATACCACTGCCACCCCGCCCCAGATAATCAGCTCATAACCGATCATGTGCGCCAGATTCGCAAATTGATTTATCCACGTCCCGAACGGCAGACTGAAAAATCCAAGCGCCAGCACAAGTCCGAAGAGAACAATATACGTCTCCCGGTGCGTAGCTGGATTCTGTTTGCCAACTTGCGTCTGCATCAATGTTTTCCCCGGTAACTAAAAATCAACTGGTTGCGTCCATCAGTCGCCGCGAGCAGCGGCACGTGCTCTAAGAACAATGCCAATGAATTCATCCAGTGCCTGTGTGGTGCGTTTGCGCTCCCCGGTGCTCATCAGTTCCAGAAACAACCCGTCGAACACCGCGCCCAGCAGGGTCGCCATGGCCGGGTTCCGCTCGGAGGGCGGTAATGCGTTCTGGATGAGTTCAAGCCAGTTCAACGAACTGCGCTTGAGGTACTTTGCGTAGACGCCGGGGTTTTGTGCTGCCAGGATCTGCAGTTCATAAAGGAGTTTGAGGTAAGGGAACTGCTTGCGCGCAGTCGCCCATCTCCAGAACGTCTTGATCAGCGGTTCGCCGTCGGATTTGGCAGGCGCAATGGTCATCGCGATGAATGAATCTCGCAAGCGCGCCTGCATGGCGTCCAGCACCTCGGCGAGCAATCCTTCCTTCGACCCGAAGTGATAGATCAGCAGGCGTGCGCTGGTGCCGATTTCGGTCGCCAGGGGCCGTAACGACAGGTCAGCCAGCCCGTGCTTGAGCAGGTAGCCAATCGCGGCATCCACCAGTTGCTGTTTTCGGGGCTCCATGTAACGAACGTTACATGTAACACTCGTTACAGTCAAGCGTCGACGAACCCGCTTTCCTGCTCGGGATAAAAGCATCCCAAGCCTGAATTGAAACGAATTTGGCAGATTCGGGTCTACCCTGTACCTTGATAAGCGCTGCCCCATGCACCCTGCAGCCTGATGGAGGGCTCGTCATGTTGAGATCGTTTGTATCGGGAGCCGTAGCGACAGTGATCGTGATTTTGCTGGGGGCCTACATCGCCCTTCATTTCGGCCTTGTACCGGCCAATGCCGATGCGAAACCAGGTGGCCTGGAAACCTGGGCAGCAGAAACCTCATTGGATGCAACTCTCAAGCGAGATGCGCCAACAAGCGCAAATCCTGTTGCGCTTACTGACGATAACCTGACAGCCGGTGTCGATCTCTATGGGAAGCACTGCGCAATCTGTCACGGCACAGCGGCTGGAGATGCATCGGCCTCTGCGGTGGCTAAAGGTCTGTACCCACAACCTCCGCAATTGGCGGCGGATGGAGTGGAAGACGATCCGGAAGGCTACACATACTGGAAATTGGAACATGGCATCCGCTGGACAGCGATGCCCTCATGGAAGGGCACCCTGACCGAGCAGCAGATGTGGACCTTGGCATTATTCCTGAAGCATATGGACAAGCTTCCCCCCGCGCCAGAGCAGGAATGGAAGAAGGTCACAAATTAAGGTGACGGTCTGGGCCCGATAGCGGGGATTGATTTCATATCAGCCTCCACAGCCTCATTTGGCATAGCCAGAATTCTGGCCTGTCACGGGTTTCCTCGGCATCCGGGCGAAACGATAGTAGCTTTTGTTATTGTGTTGTCGGGTTTTCTTCGTCAGCTCAATCAACTCTTGCTACGCGTGTGTCGATACAAGACCCCTTTTTACTTGAAGGTATGTCCACTGCTTAAATGCAGGATTTACCCGATTCGGCCCTGTCAACATGGCATATATAGTTCAAACCACAACAGAGTCTTGCGCTCGGTGGGAAGAAAAACATTGATTGTGAATGAATGATGGTTAAGCGCTCTCGGAGACCGGAGTGGTGAGGAACAGGATGCCCAGTCTGGAAGCAGAGGTCATCCGCTCCAGCCTGCGCCCAACCTCAAGAGATCGCCACGACCCAGTTTACCCTTGTGCCTGCGATGATGTGCTTGTGCCGCAGACGTTGCTATCGCCTGAGCCAATTGCGGAAGAATGGGACGAACTGGCGGACTGCCTCTCGGCCTCCCCCTATGTTCGCCCCGGTTGGATTGAAGCCTGGTGGCATGCGTTCGGCGCAGGTAAATTGCAAATCCACACCCTGCGAAAAAAGGGCCGGCTGGTCGGCGTTTTACCTGTTGCCCGGCAGCGCGATTCCGTGAAATCCGTCACGAACTACCATACCCCTCAGTTTCCCCTGCTGGCGGATGGCGTTGAGGCCGCATACGAACTCGCGCGCGCGCTTTTTCTCGAAAACCCCCGGCATGTTTCCATCGCATCGCTGGACCACAACGACTGCAGCCTAAAAACCTACCTGCAGGCGGCCGAAAAAGCGAGATATAGGGTTGTCATTCGCCCCTACCAGCGCTCACCCTATCTCGACATCAAGGAGAATTGGCGCACCTACGAGCCCAAATTGAGCAGGAAACTGATCGCCAGCATCCGCCGCCGCTGGCATCAACTTGAAAAGCAGGGCAAAGTCTCTGTCGAGATCAACAAAGGGCGCCAAATCACAGATAAACTGCTTCGAGAAGCGTTCGCGGTGGAAGCATCGGGTTGGAAGGGCCGCGGCCGCACGGCCATCCAGTCAAATTCCACGACTCTACGCTTCTATACCGGCATAGCTCATTGGGCAGCTACCCGAGATACGCTCCGCCTCTTCTTCCTGCGGCTCAACCACCGCCCACTGGCAATGGCTTACGCTCTGGTGGAAAGAGGGGTCTGCTATTTGTTGAAAGGGGGATACGACGAGGCCTATAGCAAGTTTGCACCAGGCATACTGCTTGAGCACGCCATAGTCACCTATTGTTTCTCCGCGGGCTTATCAAGAATTGAATTTCATGGAGACGCAGATCCTTACAAGCTTCGCTTTGCCAATGCGGTACACACTCAGAAACGCTTCGCAGCGTATTCACGCTCGCCAGTCGGGCAGCTCACATGGGTCGCGCTAACCTATGGCAGACCGGCAATGAATCGTATGGCCAGTTTCCTGCGCGCCAAAAAGTAAGAGGTAAGAATATTGTCATACGAAAAAGAAAAAAGGGGACGCTACCCTTTTAGTCCTATTTAAGGTGCGGATTCAGGGTCTGACCTTTCCATCATTGTGACTATCCGGCCGGCCAGCACACAACAGCTGACCGGTTGTCATCTCTCTCATCGACCGCGTTCAACCAAGTCTTCGAGCTTCCTCTCGTCAGCCGAATCCACGCTTGCTTAAAAACCTCCACTTCCACGCCAAAAACGCATCTCTAAGCTTCAAAATCGAGGCTATTTCTGGTGTTTTCGTTGGCTTGTCAGATGGTTGCGCAGGCCCGACCCTACACATCATCCCCCTTGTCAGCCCGATCGGTGCGAGCAGCATCAATTGGTCGATCCTAGTACCTTCTCTGCATCCACCATGTCCACGCCCTGCATCAGTCCCAGCAGTTTGTCGTACCAGGGTTTGTGAGACGCACCGACGATGCACAGCACACGCGCACCAGGGTGCTCGCGGAATGCCACGCGGACGTTGGACGCCATGCGCAGGTTGCGTGCTTCCCAACTGCCGACATAGAGCTGACCATAATGCTGCGGTGATTTGTCTTTGAGGGCGGCGCCGAAATCGACCTCGATTTCGGTCTGTTGCCAACCGGGACTGTTGACGTAGCGATACAGCCCCAGCGTGTCACCGCTCTTTCTGAATTCAGCTTCGCGCTTGCGGAGCGGCTCTGCCCTGGCACTGGCGGCAGCCCATGCCTTCTCGATCGCCTTGCCGTACGCCTTGAAGTCGGCCACCTGCAAGTTGTCGCCGGTGTGATCGTCCACCGGGTACACCCGCTGCAGCCCGAGCCGGGCCGCAAGTTGCGCGGCAATTAGAAAGTCCTCATTGCGATGCGTGATCAATTCGTTGAGCTTCGTCACCAGCGCATCGTCGAGGCCGTCGCCGGTGTGCCGTTCCGCTGCGGGCACCTGCAACCACTGCGTCAACGCCGATGTATTGTCGCCTGTCGCCATGAACAACGCGGCAAGGTGCCGACGTTGCGCTGCGGCAGGTTTTGCCGGCCAATTGGCAAGCGTGTTCTGCACCTGGGCGAGGGCCGAAAAGACATCCAGGCCGGTGGCGGCTTCGGCTGCCGCCGTATCGGGGCAGTA
>JBOIBL010000031.1:0-8534 GCA_050739495.1 Gammaproteobacteria bacterium
GGTGTACTACACCATGGGGAATTATCCGGAATTCGACCGGCGCGTGATCGAATGGGTGAACGGTTTGCGTACCCAGGCCAAGAGCGGAATGCAGTCGCCCCAGGAATTCGTTACGCTCGACCATGTCCTGCACGATATGCGTCTGTACAAGAGTCGCGCCGAGATCGCAGTGATGCGCGAGGCCGCGAGCATCTCGACGAAAGCTCACGAACGTGCCATGCAGGTCTGCCGTCCGGGCATGAACGAGGCCGAGCTGGAAGCGGAATTCCTGCACGAGTTCCGCCGTCAGGGTGGTACCACCGCCTATAACCCGATCGTCGGTGGCGGCGAGAACGGCTGCATCCTGCATTACGTGGAAAACAACCGCCCGCTCAACGATAACGAACTGGTATTGATCGACGCGGCCTGCGAACTGGATTGTTACGCTTCGGATATCACGCGAACGTTTCCGATCAACGGCTGCTTCAGCGCCGAACAGCGCGCGGTGTATGACGTGGTGCTCAAGGCGCAACTTGCCGCGATCGACAAGGTCCGCGCCGGCAACCACTGGAATGCGCCGCACGAGGAAGCGGTCAAGGTATTGACCGCGGGATTGGTGAAACTGGGGCTGCTTAAAGGCACGGTCTCGAAACTGATCAAGGAAGAAGCGTATCGGACTTTTTACATGCATCGTACCGGCCACTGGCTGGGTCTCGACGTGCACGATGTGGGTGATTACAAGGTCGGTGATGAGTGGCGCGAACTCGAACCGGGCATGGTGCTGACAGTGGAGCCGGGGATCTATATCGCTGCCGGCACCAAAGGCGTGCCCAAACGCTGGTGGAACATCGGCGTGCGTATTGAGGACGATGTGCTGGTAACCAAAGGCAAGCCCGACGTGCTTACGGGCGCGCTGGTAAAGAATACCGACGAGATCGAATCCTTCATGCGCCGACGCGCGGCCTGACGGCGTGAGTAAAACCAGTTCCAGCGATACTTTCGATATTCTGATCGCCGGCGGTGGTCTGGTGGGCGCAAGCCTGGCCGCGGCGCTGGCGCCGTTGCCGCTCCGGATAGCTGTCGTCGAAGCGATCCCGTTCGGAACCCGCGGCCAACCGAGTTACGACGACCGCGTCACGGCAGTGTCGTTCGGCAGCCGGCGCATTTTCGAAACTATCGGCTTGTGGCCGGCCATCGCCACCGAAGCAGAGACGATCAGGCAGATACATGTATCTGATCGCGGCCGACTCGGCGCGACCCGTTTGTACGCCGAGGAAGCGAAACTTGATGCGCTTGGGTATGTGGTGCCGAATCGAGTCATCGGTCAGGCCTTGAGCGGATTTCTGCCCAGGCAATCGAATATCAGCCTGATCGCTCCGGCCAGGCTGGTCGATTTCCAGGAACACGCCGAGGGACTGCGCGCGAAACTGGAAACCGATAGCGGAATACGTGAGCTCGACGCACGTTTGCTGGTGGCAGCAGACGGGGCGAATTCCAAAATACGCGAGCGGCTTGGAATCGCAGCACGAAACTGGGACTACGGTCAGAGCGCGATCATCTGCAATGTCAGTGTCGAGCGTCCGCAACGCGGAGTGGCGTTCGAGCGCTTCACCGACGCCGGACCGTTGGCGCTGTTGCCCATGGGCGGTGAACGATACGCGCTGGTATGGACCGTGGCTCAGGCACAGCTCGAACAAGTGCTGGCATTGGATGAACCGGCATTCCTTGCTGCTGCTGCGGAGCGGTTCAACGGCCGCTTCGGGCGGTTCCTCAAGACCGGAAAACGCCAGAGCTATCCGTTGAGTCTGGTGCGCGCCGAAGCGCAATTGCAGGGACGTTGTGTGATTGCGGGCAATGCCGCACACAGCCTGCATCCGATCGCCGGCCAGGGCTTCAATCTTTCCTTGCGTGATGTTGCTTTGCTGGCGGAGACCCTGGCAGAGATCGTGCGTGCCGGCGGCGATGTCGGAAAGGATGCGCGGCTCGCCGGTTACGTCGCAGCACGCCGCCGCGATCAGGCCGGTACCATCCTGTTCACGGATTTCCTCACTCGCGTGTTCAGTAATCCGTTGTTGCCGGTGCGCATGTTACGCAATGCCGGGCTGCTCAGCCTGGAACTGGTGCCGCCGTTACGGCAGTTACTGATGCGTCACAACATGGGGCTGGCCGGAAAGTTGCCGCGTCTGGCACGTGGGGTAAGCCTGACATGAAACACGATTTCGACATCGCCATCGTCGGCGCCGGTGCAGTCGGCACCACCCTGGCGTGCGCGTTGCGCGACAGCGGCTTGCGCATCGCATTGCTGGATGCACGTCGGCCGGAAGCCTTCTCTGCCGAAGCCGAACTGGACCTGCGGGTGTTCGCGCTGTCTCGGGCCAGCATCCGTATCCTCGATGCGCTCGGCGCGTGGCCGACGATCCGGAACTTGCGTGCTTCGCCGTATCGGGAAATGCAGGTCTGGGACGCAGGTGGTGATGGCAGTATCCATTTCGACTGTGCGGATGTCGGCGAACCCTGGCTGGGTTACATCGTGGAGAACCGGTTGATCCAGCATGCTCTGTTAAAGCAGATCGAAGCTGCCAAGACTGTGCAACTGCTCGCTCCGGTCATGCTCACCACTGTGCAGCCTGAAACTGCCGGCGTGAGTTTTACCCTGGATAGTGGCCAACGCTACCGGACGCGGTTGCTGGTTGCCGCAGATGGCGCCGCATCTGCGACGCGCAAGCTGCTGGGGATCGAAACCCGTGGCTGGCGCTACGGGCAGCAGGCGATCGTCGTGCATCTGGATGTGGAACGGGCGCATCGGGAGACTGCCTGGCAACGGTTCCTGCCAAGCGGACCACTTGCCCTGTTGCCGCTCGCGGACGGACGGGTATCGCTGGTGTGGTCGGCTGACGATGCCTATGCGGAACAATTGCGGGCGATGGACGATAACGAATTTCACGCCGCAATCGGCGCGGCCAGCGAGGAAGTGCTGGGCAAAGTCACCGGCAGTACGCAGCGGGCAGGATTCCCGTTGCAATTGATGCATGCGGAACGCTGTGTCGGGACGCGTTGTGCCTTGATCGGCGATGCTGCGCACGCGGTACATCCGCTCGCGGGACAGGGTGTGAATCTGGGATTGCTGGATGCAGCGGCACTCAGCGATGTCATTCTCGCGGCACACACCCGCAATCGGGATATCGGTGACGCGGGTGTATTGCGTCGTTATGAACGTGCGCGCAAGGCAGAAAACCTCACAATGATTTACGCACTGGACGGATTTAAACGGCTTTTCAGCAACGATGATGCAATGCTGGCGATGGTGCGCAATTGCGGAATGCGCGCTGTAGACGGTTTTACGCCGCTCAAGAGCGTGTTTATGCGTCGTGCAATGGGTTTGAGTGGAGAATTACCATCTTTGGCGCAGTAAAACGTCGCGCTGACACAACAAATCGAGTCGATTTTGCAATCCAACCCCGCATGAGCGGGGTTTTGTGTCAGTAACGCCGGAAAAAAGAATCAAACTGGACTCTCGCGTCCAGCCGGATGTTCAGGTTGCAGATTTACCCGAACCATCCGCTTCGGCGATGAAGATCACCGAAGCAGGTTTTTGTGTCTTGGGGTAACAGGGTTCGCGCATCTCGAGCAGGCGCAAATCATTGCCGGTGAACAGAGCCACCCAGCTCTCCAGGGTTCTGAAATACCAGGGCGCCGGGTCGGAGAATGCGGGGCTGAATCCTGTCCATGAGCCCTCGCGCCAGCCGTCCCGGTAGGGGTGTTCACCACACGCCGTAATCGGGTGCAAGGTTTGGATAATGAAAGTGCCGTGAGGATTCAGAAGCGAGGGTACCGCAGCAAACAAGCCTTCGACAGATTCCTTGCCGAGCAGTGCGAAATTGCAGACCACCACATCGGCAGTCGTACCGAGACTGCAGGCAGCAATCTCGGCGTAGGAACTGACGCGGAAAGCTCCGCCGCCGGCTGCTTGGGCCTGTCGAATCAGGTCAGGAACCACATCTGTTCCGAGTACCTGAATACCGTGCGCGGCCAGTTCACGGGCCAGCCAGCCTTCACCGCAACCGATATCGAGCACTGAGGCAGGTGAGCGACTGAGGATAGCGTCGATGATGGCTTGATTGGTTACCAGCCGGCGGCTTTCGATCTGCCGCTCACGTACCGCAGTGATCCACGGCGCAGCATTCTTGTGCCATGAATCGATAATCCTGGTGTCACTGAAGTCATCCATGGCAGAACCCGCATGGCCGGACGATCCGTTACTTCGCCAGCAGTTTGTCTACTTTGGCAGCGCAGATGAAATCGTTCTCGGACAGGCCGCCGATAGCGTGGGTGCTGTAGCGCACCAGACAGTGGTTGTAGCCGACTTCAAGATCCGGATGGTGGCTTTCGCGGTTGGCGATCCAGGCGACCGCATTCACGAAGCCCATGGTGCCGTTGAAACCCTTGAACTTGAAGTCCTTGCGGATTTCCTTGCTGTCCGCCGTCAATGTCCAATCCGGCGCGATTTTCTTGAGATAGCGCTCGGCTTCCTCGCGGGTCAGCGGCTGGATTCCGCCTTCGCAGGGGACGCAATGTTTTTCGGCCAGCTCGGTCATGGCAACCTCGATGTGTGCAGTATTGGTTGGGTGTTCGAAAAATGCAGCCGATTTACGCCCAGCTGACTTTCTTGTCGGCCGGCGGAAAGTTGGGTTCGTGCATACCCAGTTCCCGTGCCGTGCGGATCAGTGCCATGAGGTCCTGATGCGCCAGATTGAACATGTCTTCCAGGCTGTTGATGGTGAAATAGGTGGTCTGGAAAATATCGATGCGGTACGGCGTGCGCAACACGTCAACCGGTTCGAACGGCTTGCGTACCGGTTTGTCGCTTTCGATCGCGTAGGGTGTTTCGCCGAACGAGGAAACCACACCGGCACCGTATGTTTTCAAACCCTTGGCAGTATTTATTAATCCGAATTCGACCGTGAACCAGTACAGCCGTGCCAGCATCACATGGTCCTTCTTGTCGGCTTTGACCCCGACCTTCCCGTAGGCGTGTGTGAACTCGGCGAAGCGCGGATCGGTGAGCAGGGGTGTGTGACCGAAGATCTCATGGAAGATGTCCGGCTCCTGCAGATAATCCATCTCCTCGCGGCTGCGGATGAACGAGGCGGCGGGGAATTTCTTGTCAGCCAGCAGGCTGAAAAACCGGTCGAAGGGAATCAGAGCCGGCACCGGGGCAACCTCCCAACCTGTGCATTCACGCAGGACTTCGGACACATCGGCACATTGCGGGATGCGGTCCGTCGGGAACTGCATCCGTTCGAGGGCATTCAGGTAATCGTCGCAGGCGTACTTTTCCACCAGCGGCCGCTGCCGGGTAATCAGGTCTTGCCAGACCCGATGTTCGGCCTCGGTGTAGTGGATGAAGCCGTCTGCATCCGGGACCTTGGCGACGTATTTGGAAATCTTGCCCATGTCTTGATCCTGCCTGGGTCCGCTATTTTAGCAGTTTCCCAGTGGCCGACTGGCGCCGGCAAAACCGGGTTCCCTGCATCTATATATGTGGGTGGATACGGACAGGTTCCAGTTCCCGAGGATTAAATCTGACCAAAGGTCACTTAGCCGGTTTCAAGGTCTGGAGGGGTAATGGGCCTGTATATAATCATCGACGATCTTCTGGAAATCGGCGGCTATCGTGTCGCCTTTTAACGTGATCGTCTTTTGACCATCTACATATACCGGAGCCACAGGGCGCTCCCCGGTGCCTGGCAGGCTGATGCCGATGTTGGCGTGTTTGCTCTCGCCGGGACCATTCACCACGCAGCCCATGACCGCGACCTGCATGGTCTCGACCCCCACGTAGGAACGCTTCCATTCCGGCATCTGGTGGCGGATGTAGCTCTGGATATCCTGGGCCAGTTGCTGGAATACCGTGCTGGTGGTCCGCCCGCATCCCGGGCAGGCGGCGACCAGGGGCATGAAGGCCCGCAAGCCCATGGTCTGCAGGATCTCCTGGGCCACGATCACTTCGCGGGTGCGGTCACCGCCGGGTTCGGGCGTGAGCGAGATGCGGATGGTGTCGCCGATGCCCTGTTGCAACAGCACCGCCAGCGCGGCGGTGGAGGCGACGATGCCTTTGCTGCCCATGCCGGCTTCGGTCAGGCCGAGGTGCAACGGGTAATCGCAGCGGCCAGCGAGGCGGGAGTACACGGCGATCAGATCCTGCACCCCGCTCATCTTGCAGGACAGCACGACCCGGTCGTGGCCCAATCCCAATTCCTCAGCGCGCTGTGCGGAGAGCAGCGCGGATGCGATCACCGCTTCATACATGATTTCTCTGGCATCTTTGGGTGCCGGTGCCGCGGCATTCTCGTCCATCATCCGCGTCAGCAACGCCTGGTCGAGGCTGCCCCAGTTCACGCCGATCCGCACTGGGCGGTCATATTTGATCGCCACCTCGATCATGGTCGCGAACTGGGTGTCGTGCTTGCTGCCGTGGCCGACATTGCCGGGATTGATGCGGTATTTCGCCAGCGCTTCGGCGCAGGCCGGATGCGCGGTCAGCAATTTGTGACCGTTGTAATGAAAATCGCCGATCAGCGGTACGGAAACATTCTGTGCATCCAGACGCTCGCGGATCTGTGGCACGGCGGCCGCGGCTTCGTCGGTATTCACCGTGATACGGACCAGCTCCGAACCGGCGCGCGCCAGCTCCGCTACCTGCTGCACGGTGGCTGCCACGTCGGCGGTATCGGTGTTGGTCATGGACTGCACGACGATGGGCGCACCGCCACCCACCCGCACCGGGCCGACCATCGCCGCTACGCTGTGACGGCGCTGCAAAGTGGAAAAAGGGTTGTCCATGCGATCTGCGCTAGTCTGATGCATTCATGCAAAGGGGCTAAATGATAGCGGATTCACTCGGTGTGCGTCTGGTGCTGGCCGCCGACGGCCGATACTGGCAGACTCCAAAATCCGTTCGGATAGCACACTCTCGAAAACCGCAATGACTCAAACCAGCAAGGAAACGGTCGTCTTCGTCCACGGCCTGTACATGACCGGTCTCGAGATGGCGCTGTTGCGTCGGCGTGTGTCCCAGGCCGGTTTCGAAACCCACCAGTTTCACTACCACACCGTGCTGGAATCGGTGAATGCCAACGCTCAGCGTCTGGCCGACTACATCGCCAAACTCGATTTGCAAACCGTGCATCTGGTTGGCCACAGCCTCGGCGGCGTCGTGATTCTGCGCATGTTCGAATCGAGCGCCAAGTTTCCGCCGGGACGAGTTGTCCTCATGGGGTCGCCGGTGCGCGGCAGCGTGGCCGCGCGCAGCATGACGCGAAAAAACTGGGGCTGGTTGTTGGGACAGAGCGGTCCCAAAGGCCTGGCGGAAGAACACGACCCGGTCTGGAATAGCCGACGCGAACTGGGGATACTGGTAGGTACCGCAGGGCAGGGGTTCAATCTGCCACGCCCTGAACTGGCGGAACCGAACGACGGCATTGTCTCCGCGGACGAGACCCGACTGCCGGGCGCGACCGATCAGATCGCACTCGACGTGCATCACACCAGCATGTTGTTCAAGTCCGAAGTAGCAGAGCAGGTGATTCAATTTTTAAAGAGGGGAAAATTCAAGCATTGATCTTTACGTTTGGCCGAAAAGCATACTTCAACATGTATCTTGGCGATTGTACCCTTTAACCGTCTGCTACCGACCCTTTATAGCGGCACCTCAGTTCAGAATTCTTGCTCTAACTTCTCGGAAGGGAAGTAAATGGACAGCTCGACATGCAGTTTTATCCCCTTCAGTTTATCGGGTATTGCTGGATAATCTGCACGGGATACGGCGTCTAAGACTGGGGCATCATGACCATCGGATCGTCCAACCTCGACATTCGAAATAACGCTATCCAGATAGTCGAAAGAGACTTCAATGGTCCCAAATCTGAATGACCCAGGTATCTTGTTCGCCGCGTTGATGGCAGCTATCTTCAGTCTCCTGACGAATGTGGCGGATACACTGGAATCAGTTGGTGTAAAGGACTTGATCCAACCTAACTCTACGGGTTCTATCTCATACTCCTTGAATTTATCTGTGTTTTTAGCAAAACAAAAGACAAAATCTCCAGTCACGTCTTCATTTGCATCCCAAACCAGAGCAATACTTTTCGGCAAAGGGTAATGAGGTACTTGTAAATCGCTGTCTGGCTCAAAGCTCGAAATCAATCCATACATCTTCCCATCAGATGTTTGGACCCTTCCATACGGTGGGTGTCCATCCCAATGTTTATATTCACCGCGAATTGTCTTGCAATCTTCTTTGTCGGCTGCATGAGCGGTCTGCGCCATTACCAATGGCGCAGCTAAGAGCATGACTACAGCCACAAAACTCGTGTGGTTCACGTTTTCGCTCTTAATTCTCCAAGTGCGTTTCACACCGTTCCCTTTTATGGATAATTGCGGTCTTTTCCCAAGTATTTAATGCCTGCTATTGGCAGCCGTAAGCAGACATTAACCGCTCTTGGATGTCTTTTTCAATTCGTAAAGCAAATCCAGCGCCTGCTTGGGTGTGAGAT
>JBOIBL010000032.1:0-13004 GCA_050739495.1 Gammaproteobacteria bacterium
CGCCATAAAAATTCGATTTCCCGAGATTGGCATTCACCAGTCTCGCTTTATTGAGCATGGCTTCCATGCAGTTCACATCCGAGAGATCCGCAGCCTCGAAATTGGTGCGCATGAAAAGTGCATGCACAGCCGAAGCACCGCTGAGGTTCGCGCCGCTCAGGTTACTGTCGCTCATCTCACAGCGGTCCAGGACTGCGCCTTCGAAACGGGCGCCTTCCATATTAAGGGCACGCAGATTCGATCCAGCCAGGTTTGCGCGGGCAAAATTCGCCCCTGTGAGCACGCTCTCGCCCACGATCCTGAGATTCGCGAGCTGTGCCTCCCTGAAATCGGCCCCTTCAAAATTGAAGTCGACAAACAATACTCCGGTACCACGGGTCCGGGTCAGTTTGATGCGTCTGGCCTCGCCCTTGGCGAATATGCCCTTGGTAAATTCTGTGCCCTCGAAATCGGCATCGTCGAAGACACAGTCATAAAACACGACATTGCTGAAGCGGCAGTCCCGAAATTCCGCAGCCGAAAAATTACCGTTCAATACCTGGGTTTCACTGCACGAGGTACGCGCGAATACCGCACTGGATAACGTCGCCTGATGCAATACAGCCCGATCCAACTTTACCTCGGTGCCATGGGCGGCGCGCAGCATCGCCTTGCCAAGGCCAGCTTCACGCAGATCAGCCGCATCGAGCGTGGCCTCGCTCAGATCGGCTTTGGCGAGTATCGCTCCCGAGAGATTCGCGCCGCTTAAATTGCAACCCGAAAGATTGGCAAATTCCAGGTAAGTGTTACTGAAATCGGCTCCGCTCAGATCTTCTCCAGCCAGATCGATGCCGGCCAGATCCCGACCGGACAGAGACTCCCCGCGCTTGTAACAGGCGATGACGTCGGCCCGCAAAGCTTCGAGGCCGGCGCGACGTTCGTCCGGCAGCGTGCTGATCATATGATGTGCACCTTGAGCATAACCTTTGCGGAACGCGGCTTCTGCCTGCACCATCCGGGCCTCCAGGTCGCCCTCCGCGGGTGCAGCAAGGGCGGTCTTGAATTGCTCGGCGACAGCGGGGAACACACTGGCCAGCTTGCGCATGTTTTCGAGTTGCGCGGCGCCGGTAAAGCGCGGCAGGGTAACCTGGGTACGCGCCTTCTCCATAAGCTGATCGAAATCCTGCCCGAGCTCCTCACACATGGTACGGATCTTGTCCATTGTTTCTTCGCGCACCTGTTCTGCACGCTGCTTGGCATCACCAAGCAGCTTGTCGAGCTCCAAGTCATCGAGCTTGAATTGCGGCGCCTCGGTCGCCGGTGCCGTCATCGCGATTTGCTCGGGTTTGACACCCAGGGCCAGCATCTTGTCGCGGACCTGTTCGTGTTCCCGTTGGGCACGCACCTTGAGATTCTTTGCCAACACGCCTTCCCGGCCTGCTTCCTCGCCGCTGCGTTCGATGATCTCGATGAGCCCGGAACGATCGCCGTCCGGTATCAGATCTGCCTCATTCAGGAGATATTTCGAACGACTGTCCGGATCGAGCCGCTTCTTGAGCGCTTCCCGGTAATGTTCAAAACTGCGGCGGGGATCCTTGATCCGTTCATAGGCGATCATGATCTGCTTGATATCCATGGCGTCATCAGTACCGATGATGTCATCGCCCCGCCACAGGATCAGTCCGACATCCTGAGCCGGCAGGAAATATACGGTATCGAGCTTCATTTCGAGCTCTGTGAACAACTCGGAACCATCGTCGGATTTTCGGGTAATGAATACCCGCGAGATAAGTCCGGGGAGATGTCCCTCGATGAGCGGCCGTTCGGGATGCATGTTACGCAACGTGAAGGGTTCATCGCCTTTGAAAAATCCGTCCAGCCACTGATCCGGAGCAGTGACGTTGAAGTAACTCCAGTCGATGTCGTCGGCCAGACCAGGGGCGCGTTCCTTCTGCCATTTCTGGTCATAGGTACCGACTTTCTTGAAGCGTTGCGGCCACATCAGATCGAGCATGCCAAAACTCGCCGGCGCCGGTTTATCGTCTGGCGAGCCGATCAGCCGTTCCGGTAATTCGATATTGGGCAGCGGCTGGCGCATGCCGGCATCGGTTTCGATGGCATCGGCGCCCTTGCCCAGCGGGTTCTCTTTGTGATTCTTGCCACCGAAGGCGTTCGCGAACGTCAAGGGCATTTCGGTCATCGGTTCCGGGTCGGTCACGCCGAGGCCGATGCCGATGGCTTTCTTCCAGTAACGATCACCAAAAACATTCAACCGTTTTTCAAGCTTGCCCAGCTTGGCGCTGACTTCGCCAGCCGGCACCGGTTTGCCGCCCGGCGCGTAAAAACCACCCATGACGATGTATTCGGCACGGGATTTTGGCATCGCTCCATCAAGCATGGCATCACGGCCAAGTGCCCGCGCAACGGTCTGCCAGAGTTCGTTCTCCGGCAACACCCGCCCCGGGTCACTCAGCGAGAACATGGTGAAGATGCTCGCAGTAAAGTGATTCTCGCCGCGATACTGGTAAGTGCGGTGCAGCAGACTTTGCTTCATCGGCTTGGTTACACGCATCTACTGTGTTTCCAGTTATCGTTGCGGGAACATGGGTTCACAGATGATTCCCTTGCACAGTCTTGAGCAGGGCGCTGGCCCCGTTATACAGGCTGCCCCAGATCACTGGCCGATCCGGATCTCCATTGATAAATGTGACCAGGACTTCGGCGCCGGTCTCCAGCGTGAAATAGGTACCATACTTCGCGCCGGCTGCGGGTTGTGCCATACGCATCCAGCAAGTAACTTTCTTGCTGGGATCATCGGCGTTCACGAACGGCAATTCGACCCGGTAACGTCCGAAATCATCGATCGGTAATAGATTGCCTGCGGTGTCTGAATAGACATGTCCGGTCAGCATGCCGCTCACCCGCGGCTTGAGGGTGGCACGCCTCGGCCGGAACTGGACCGCGCTGGCGATCGCGTTGAAGCTGTTGCTGTAATACGCTTCGTTGCCGGCACGTTCGGCGTCGTCGTAACTGCGACCACCCCAACTCTGATCGAGGTTTCGGGCACTGTGCCTGATCTCGGTAACCAGATAGCCCTGGTTATATTCCTTGAGACCATGTCCCTGTAGCTTGAACACATAGCCAGCGCGGAGATCGCAGATCGCACTGGTCCCTTCATAAGTATTCGCCCAGCAACCGATCTCCTCGGCCCGCAACCTGGCAATCCGGGTGGCGTCTTCCGGTGTCGCCGTGTTTTCTCCGAACAGCCAGACCGAACCGAAATCACCGGGATATCCGGCACCGGTTTTTACATCCACCGTTCCGAGCACGTTCAAGGAAGGCTGCGTGTAATTGTAATCCTTCACTTTGACATCGACCGGGGTCTGCTCATAACGACACCGCAGCCGGACGATCGATTCATAATCCTTGGTATTGCCCGGATCCGCGAACATCACCGAATCCAGGTCCGGTACCGGCGTGTAATCCTGCCCGTCCGCCAACATCAGCTTGCAGGCCTTATCGTCGTTCTCGAAATAGAAGTGGATCCCTTCCTGTTCCATCAGACGACTGATGAAATTCAGATCGGTCTCGTGATACTGACAGGTGAACTCGCGGCTTGGATACTTGACGGTCAAACCGCTCAGGTCGTAATCGGCACCCTTGGAAAAGCCGGCTGCTTTCAGGGTCTCTTCGAGGATTTCCGGGATGGTCTTGTCGACGAATACCGCGCTGCGATATTCAAGCGACAAGCGCCACAATGGTGGTACCAATGCCACACGGAAAAATTGATAGCCGCCGGCAATCTGTTCGCGTTCCGCGGAGGCCAGGATGCCGTGAAAGTAATGCTTGGCCTTGTCATGCTCCAGGATCAGAGTAGCCGATTGCGTCAGTATTTGCTTAAGATCGATGCTCCTGGCTACATCCGCTTTCAACCTGATGTCGAACCGGTAGGCCGCGTTGAGTTTTTCAACACCCTGAAAATCTACGATAGAAAGCAAATCGCCAGCAGCACTGCCACTCCTGAACAGGAATACGGGGGTCGCCACGTTCTAATCCTCCTAACGGTGCCGAAACGTATGGTCAGTCGGACGCTATTCCCCCTTAACATAAGCATAGCAACCTTACCACGGTTGCCTGTATTTCGAGCATATGAGCAATGTGAAATTCGGCCCCGATTGGACCACCGATTATCCCCAGCCGGTTACCGGAGATGATGCCAGAACGCGGGCTTTCACGCCTTTGGTTTCGATATAACCAGGGACTCGGGAGGTCAATCCTCAGCCTCTGATTCTGCCTGGATCAAACGCACACCTGCCTCGATAACGCTGGCGCAGGCAGGTGCGACACCCGGCGGCAAACTGCGCCCCGCCGTTTTGGCCGAATCGGGCAACTCCTTGAAGGGATTAAACCCGCCGGTAATGATGCCGACCACTTGCCCGGTCGCTGCTGAAATCATGGGGCCGCCGACCATGCCGAAGCGTGCGTCGTTATCAATGACCAATTGACGTGCCCCGCCACGGGTCATGATCTTGGACCCGAGAATCGCCTGACCTGCGGAAAGTACGGGCAGGTTCATATGACCGAATGCAAAACCGAGATACAACATGTCGGTACCGGGTTCCAGTTCCCCACTGTTACCGAACATATCTGTCGGCAACTGAATCTCGAACGGCTGTTCCGGCGCCAGCAGCGCCAGATCCGCATCCTGATCGACCCGGAGCTTCTTGACCGCAATAGCCTGTACTTTCCCCGAGTAGCTGGGCGCAAACTCGGTGCGCGAGGGCGGCGCGCTAACCGCCAGTTTATCGAGGTCAACAACCAGATGTGCCGCGGTCAACATCCAGCCTTTCTCATTAACCAAAAACGCGGTGCCCAGGCAATTGACGGAGTCTTCACCCATGTTCAGCAACATCAGACAACCGTTCCAGTATCGTTGTGCAAGTTTTTGCAACATATTATTTCTTGCTTAAATTGAAATTAGTAATCAGCTCTTACGGCATCAGGCACAGAACCGTGACCTGACTTGGAGAGAGCGTCACCCCCGGGCAATTCATGCAGATACCGTTCTGACCAGTCATGCTCAGCATGCGGGATGTCGGGAGACCGCCCATCAAACAGGTAAAACTTCCAATTAAAGTACGATGCGGCCCCATCATCATACCGGACAATACGCCGATTCCTACATCCCCTTCGCTCAGCGTACCCATGGTACCCATATTATGCACGGGCATACAATCAATAAGAATGTTCATTGCCGTTGTCGGCGGGAGCGCCATGATGCTTTCAGCAATATTTGGAAACGGGATGGGTATCGGCCCCACTGGAGTGGGAATCGCACACACATCCGGAAAGCCCAGACTCAAACTTGGCATTTGTGTGGTTACGAACATCGTGTTACCCCATGTGAATGCGTTCACCGTCCAACTTGAGTTCTTCTTCAGCCATGATGACCGAGTGTTTCCCACGCATGGTCAGAACATTCTTGATGTCATAGAACAATTGTCCCGCCTTGAGCTGATCCAGTTCCTCGATCCAACGAAAACAGTTTTTGATGCGCTGCAGCAAACGATCGGCCCTCATCTCGAAGGATACAGTCTTGAGCTTGAAGCTAGCAGATTCGATTTCCGCTATCTCGCTGTGGGAGCGCCAGTGCGACACCGTGCTGTCTGCTTCGCGGCTGGTAATCATTAACTGGCTGCTCATGAGATTCACGTGGCCAGGGGTAACGGCATTGATCCCTTTCCCGGCCATAATGCTAATTTCTCCTGCCGCTGTCGCAAGCGTAGCACCCTTGCCCAACGTGATCGTCCGGGTTGCTGTTTCATCTGGACGTGACAGGATATGAAGGATAAAGCTGGCATCCTGGTCTGAATAAAGCACAACCTTGTCACCGACCTGCGGTTCAACCAGACAAGAAACTGCCTGCGCCGCACAAATCTCGCGCCATGCGATTTTCACGATCCAGGCATCCGCCTCCTGGCGGGAAACAATACCGGTTTCCATACCCAGCACCGATTGATCCGATTCAAATACTTTGACTACTTGCCTATTCATGACATTTCCTCGCATGCTTTCAGCATGCCGTTGCGTTGTTAATTCCTCAGGTTTGCCAATCTTCCGCTTCCTTGCGATCAGGATTTGTTTCTTTAGCCAGATTTCTGCTTGAGCGACTCCAGTTGGTGGCCTTGTCGTTCACCCGGTGCAAATTTGTGCCTAACAGGCTAGCACCGGAAAAATCTGCCGCAGCCAGATCGGCGTGTGACAAATCGCCGTAAGTCAGGTCGACTCCGGAAAAATTCGCGCCGGCGCATTGTGCCTGCATCAAAGTGGCAAAACGCATATGGGAGCCAGACAGATCTGCGCGCTGTAAATCCGCCTCCTCGAAATGGGCATAATCCATTACCATTCCAGTAAGTTTCGCTTCCGCCAATTTGCTCCGTGTGAACACGCAATTCTTCGCGCTGGCGCCAGACAAATCAGCACGAGTCATATCGGCTTCCATAAACGAGCTTTGCGTCAAATCCGCCTGATCCAGCCTTACGTCACTCAAATCGCATTTTCTGAGTTGACTGCATACGATCCTGGCGCCACTCAATACCTGACCGTTCAGATTGCTTTCCTGCAGTATTACGGTATCGAATACCGTCTTTTCAAGTTTTGCCTTGGACAGATCGGCCTTCATGAGCGCGGCGTGACTGAAGGTTGCGTTGGATATGTCCGCTGCTCCGAATTTCGACTTCAACAGCGTCGATTTATTCCAAGAGCTTCCACTCAAATCCGCATCGCTTAAATCCGCCTCGACGAAACTAGTTTTCTCGAACCGGGCATTCTTCAGACAAATTCCTGCTCCGGCAAGTTTCACGAAATTTGTTTTTTCAAATTTAACTCCCGAGAGCTCTGCGTTTTCCATCCGGCACTCCACGAAATTCGCCGAGTGTAAATTGACGCCGGATAATACGGCCTTGGAGAAATCGCACTTTATAAAGGAGCATTCCTTGAACTTGGCTCCTGAAAAATCCGAATCGGCAAAATTCACTCGCTCAAATATGCCGCCACCGATATCAACACCAGCATAGTCCCCGCCGCTCAGATTCTGGTCGCCCAGGACTTCACCACCTTTAACCAACCTTTGTAATTCGGATTTATCCATTACGGATGCCAATCTTTGAGTTTTGTCATCTTGAGATTGGCTGACCTGAAGTTGGTTTCACCGACCGTAATGCCCATGAATTCGGATCCGTATAGATTCGCACCCTGTAGATCTGCGGACACCAGCCGCGCCTTGTCGAACATAGCCTCCATCAGGTTAGCGTGTGTGAGATCGGCATGTTCCAGATTCGTCTTCATGAATTTGGCCCGGGCTCCACTCGCTTTCTGAAATTTCGCACCGATCATGATGGCTTCACTGAAATCGGTACCGGCTATTTCGGCATTGCTGAAATCAGCCCCTTCCAACAGACAGTTCCTCAAATTGCTGTTGATAACGCGAGCATCGCGGAAATTCGCCTGGTTCAAATTGACATCCTTCACAAAACGTACGTTCTCCATGTCCGCACGCTGCGCATCGAGTGCCTGAAGATTCGTTTCCACGAACACGGTTTCTTTCAACCGTGCACCCGCAACGTTTAACTTCCCCATTTCAGCCTTGAAGAAGATGGATTTCCCGATTTCACTGCGACTGAAACTACATCGTTCAAATTTACATTCAAAGAAAGTGACGGAACCGATCCTTGCGTCCTCAAGCCTGGCATCCGACCAGTCCACGTGCATGAATTGACCCTTTTCGAGTACCAGGCCGGTCAAATCTGCCTTGACAAACATGGCTTCATTGAGCACCGCGCCGGTCAGTTTCGCGTTACGCATATTTGCGACAGTAAAATCCACCTTACCGAGATTGGCGTCGGTAAAATCCACCGATTCCAGTGTGGCGCCAGAAAATTTCGCTTTGGCCAGAATCGCACCAGAAAAATTCGCGCCGGTCAGGTCAGCGCCAGTGAAATCGGCCAGTTCCAGATAACAGTCGCGAAAATCCGCGCCGCGGAGTGCGGCACCCGCCAGCGGCAAACCAGCAAGATCCTGGCTGGCCAGGGATTTCCCCGCTGCAATGTCCGCCATGACTCGTTCCCTCAAGATCGTCAGTTTTTCCTGGCGTTGCGGCGGCAAAGCATCGCCCACCACCCGTTCCGCAGCCATCCGGTAGCCTTTCCGGAATTGCTGTTCGGCTTCCAGCATTCGCTGCTGCAAGGTACCGATCGGATCATCTCCCAACTGAGCTCGGAGTTGTGCCTTGATTTCGGGCGAGACGGCCATTGCCGTCTTCAACTCCTCCAAATGGGCTTTCATCTCAATCCGCGGTAAGGCTGTTTGATGCCGGCCATCCTCCACCAGCTTGTCGTAATCCACACCTGCCTGTTTGCACAGATCGCGGGCCTTAGTTTCGGCCTCCTGCTTAGCTTGCTCCGCTTTTTCCTTCATCTCGTCCATCAACAAACGTGCTTGCGCCAGGGTCTCGGCGGGATCCTTAATGTCCACCTCTAGCGCCGGTGACGCTTCAGATTCCGGCAACTTGGCCGGCAGATATTTATCGGCGTCCAATCCTGCTTTCTGCAATTCCTCGCGCTGCGCCTGTAATTGCTGCTCGGCATCGGCGCGGAGTTGCTGCACCTTGCTTTCCATATTCTGACGCATGAGGTTCTCGCGCTCATTCTGAGCCGTCGCCGAGTCCATCATTTCCTGCAATCCCGAAGTATCACCCTCCGGAATCAGATCACTTTCGTCCAGCAGATACTTTAATCGTTTTTGTTTATCCAGCCGGTTAACGAGTGCGGTTTCATAATGTGCAAGCGAGCGTGGCGCTTTATCCAGCTCGTCGTAGGCTGCCATGATCACACTAACGTCGGATGCATCGTCGGTGTCGATTTCGGTCAAACCACGCCAGATCAGCACCCCAACAAGCTGTTCAGGAAACAAAATCACCGTGTCCAGATGTGTGTCGAGTTCCCGGAATCGCGGACCGTCGTCTGTCTGCTGCTGAATGAAACAACGACCCTTGCGCTGTGGTAGCAGTCCCCTGATTGTTTCTCTGTCGGGATGCATATGCTTGATCTCATACGCTTCGTCGCCCGTCCAGAAATTATTTAGCCATTGGTCCTGGGACGCTGCATTGAAATATTCGAGGTTGATGTCGTCCGCCAGGCCGGGAGCACGCTCACGCAACCACTTTTCATCATAGGTTCCAACCTTGTCGAAACGTTGCGGCCACATTGGATCCAAGGGTCGGAACCCGGCCGGCGACGGCTTGTCATTAGGGGCTCCGATAATCGCCGCCGGGTCTTCCACATTTGGTAATGGTCTCAGTTTAGTGCCCTCAATCTCGATTTCCTGTGCGCCCTTGCCCAGCGGATTAGGTTTGTAATCTGAACCGCCGAAGGCATGCTCCCAATCAATCGGCATCGTCGTCATCTGCTGTGGCTTGCTCGGCGTCACAGCACCCCAATAGCGATCACCGTAGACATTTAGCCGCTTTTCGAGCCTACCCAATCGTACCTGCACATAACCTGCCTCTACTGCTTTGCCACCGGGTGAGTGAAAACTGCCAAATACCAGATACTCGCCACGGGTCTTGGGCATGGCGGCATCCAGCATCACGCCGCGCCCGATCACCTCCATCACCGCCTTCCAGAGTTCGTTATCCGGCCGCAGCGAGCCATCATCCAAATCCCACATCATAAGCACGCCGGCTGACAGCCAGTGCTTGCCATGATAATCATAGGGTCTTGATAATAAACTCAGCTTAAGGGGTTTAACCATTCGCATATTGACGCTCTGCTTTTAGACCATTACTCGCATTGCAATCGGTTCCAGAAGCATTTCGGCACCTGTCACCCTGTCATCAACATGATTTAATTCCACCTCCAAGTTTTCCAGTCTAGCCGAGATTTGTTTAATCTTTGCTGCGGTATTCTCGACTTTGACTCCTCCAATCTTAAATTTGCTAGTTGCCATTTCTACCCACGCGGGTGTCCATGAAATTTTTGGTGCGAGATTGATTTCAGAAGCCAATCCGGCCGAAAGGGAAAATGACCCGCCGAAGCTTAAACTTGCGCTACCACTGAGTTCCACCGAGAAGCTGCCGGAGAGCGAGTACGAGTTTTTCCGACCAACAAAATAATCGGTACTCACACCATACACATGCGATGTGGGATCCGCGTATATCACGCTTGTGCATTCACCATGCTTGTCTGCCGAACCGACATATTCATGTGAACTTCCAGCATAGCGGTGACGGGTTTCGGCTACACGCTCTTCAAAACAACCACTCATGGCATCAACTTTGTTGCCGCCATAATAGGAATAACTATTACCAACAGTAATTTCACTGACCGTATTGCTCCAATCCCAAGGATGGGAGAAGTCATCTGCGTTTTTTGGTCCTGAAAATATATCCGTTGTTTGGCCTGCGTAGGACAGAAAATCGGAATTGTTTTTCCAAGTATCGTCTATTGTGCCGTGATCTATTGTGATGTATTTTTTGTGTGTGCTATCCCAGTAGCAAATGAGATTTTCCGTATATCCCGTGCCATAGTTATAAGTTTGGCCGTGACCGTTCTTTAAATCATTGCCACTATCGTCAGTACGGACTGGTTTCGTATTCCCATTGCTGTCGGTATATTGGAGTGCGCCGGTGTATGTATAAAGTCTTCCACAATGATATTCGTATCTGTCACCAAATGTGCTGGTAAAGAATGCCGGATAGGTATCAGTATCTATAGCCGTTCCATCATTGTTTTTCCAAGTGAAATTGTTTGCACCCGTCAAATCTATTGATGGTACAAAGCCGTTTTGTATCCATGTGTCCGTTGTTAGATCTGGATAGTCTATTGCGTCAGAAAATGCGGCCACGTCCGCATGATATTCCATGTAACGACGTCCGAAAACAAAGGTGCGCGCGCCCTGTGCTGCATATTCAAATGTGACTCCGTCTCGGAATATGTAGGTATCACCAAACGTTTTCTCTATTAGAAACTGGCTGGTGCTGTTTGTACCGCCAAGCTCGTCGTCATCGGTCATACCCGCTTTTTTGCTCCCATTCCGGTAAAGCACTGACGGAAATTTATAGATGAATCCGCTTTCGGTAGATGGGGTCAGCAACTCCGGCTTATAATCACTGCGATGATAAGGATCGGAACCACTCGTCGGGTAATCGGATTCACTCGTCGGATAACCATCCGTTTCGAACCGGAAATATCTTCCGGCATTACCCGTATATATATCGATGCTCGTGGTATTTTCGTTCATGGGCTCAACTCCTGAATCACAATCTTGTATCGCAAGCTAAATTCAACGCTACACCCGGGCTACAATTGCGCTCCTTCTACTGCACTTAACATTCGACTGGCGCCATTGTGCGTCGTGCCGATTATGAAAGGCCTATCCGGATCGCCATCGAAGAATGCCAATACAACTTCCGCGCCGGATCTCAGCATCGTGTACGACCCGCGACCGGGACCAGCCGAAGGATGCGACATGCGCATCCAACAAGTGACTTTCTGTGTAGGATCATCGCCGTTCACAAAAGGCAACACCACGCGGTAACGGCCCAGAGAATCGATAGGGGCTCGACGATCTTCGACATCTGAATATACGTGTCCGTTGAGATAACCGGCAATTCGGGGTTTGGCCGTCAAACGACGGGGGCGATATTGCGCATCAGCCGACACTGCTACGAATCGGTTGCTGTAATATGCCTCTGCGGAAGCAAGTTCCGCATCCGCATAGCTGGAAATGCTCCAGGCGCGATCCAGATTGCGGGCCGAATGCCGAATCTCGGTCAGCAGGTAGTTTGTATTGCAGGTTTTATCTGGATGCCCTTGGACCTTGAAGGTGAACCCGCCGCGGAATTCCGGCACCGCGCCAACACCGTGAAACGTAGTGGCCCAGCATGCAGCCTCTTCGGCCCGAATAGTCGCTATATGCGTCGCTTCTTCTGGACTAAGAACGTTCTCGTCGTACTGCCACTGGATACCGAATGCGGTATCGCCCTGCGGTCCATTCACCGCAGTGCTGCCCGTAACGTTTAACGACGGCTGCCGATAATTGTAATCAACGACTGTCACTTCGCGAGAAGTATTCCGCAGACATCGCTCCAGTCTCATAATCGATTCATAATCCTTGGTCAGGCCCGGATCACTGAACGTAACCGTATCCAAGTCCGGAACCGATAAGTAATCCTTGCCATCCGCAACGCTCAATTTGCATTGCTTCGCAGTTTGCTCAAAATGAAAGTAAATGCCCTCGTGCTCCATGAGTCGCATGATGAATGCCAGATCCGACTCGATATACTGGCAGGTAAATTCGCGCTTGGCGTATTTACCAATCAAACCACTTAAATCGTAGTCTTTACCGGCTGCCAGATTCGCACGGTTAAGCACCTCTTCTATGATCTCTGGATACGTTTTATCCAAATAGACGGCACAGCGATTTTCCATTGCAAGCCGCCACACCGGGGGGCTGAGCCAAATCCTGAAATATTGATAGGTGGCTGCTACCTGTTCGGCCTGAACCGCGGATACAATGCCATGAATAAAACGGGATTTGGATTCATAGGTGATGGTCAGGGTTATGGCGCTGACCAGCAATTTCTGCAGGTCGACCGGCGTCTCGGCCGGCGCCTTGATCACCAATTCGAATTCGTAAGGAGTGGATATTGCTTCGGTGCCGCGTAACTCAACCACCGTGAACAGCGGTTTATCATACGCATCACTGGAAAATTCAAAAATTGGCGTTGCCATATCCCCTCCTTATATAACCGCGCACCGAACTTGTACGCTCAAGTGCTTATAGTCACTTCCAGCTCCGATTCATTACTGCCATTCATCAACCATGCATCTTGGCCCAAGGTGGCGAATTCGTTGAAACCCATCAGACGGCTCCAATCGCTACCGCCGAGGGTCGCGGGCTGCGCCACTTCGGGGGCCAGCACCAGTACCATTTCACATTCCAGTGGTTGCACCAGGAAATAGCTG
>JBOIBL010000033.1:0-7995 GCA_050739495.1 Gammaproteobacteria bacterium
GGCCCGAGTCCGAAAGCCCTGGCAGCAATTCGTGAGGCTTCAGCAGGTCTGGCGCTGTATCCGGATGGCCAGGCCTTCAATCTGCGGCAGGCGGTGGCAGCGAAGCACGCGGTGGATCCGGCTTGCATCACGTTCGGTGATGGTTCGGATCAGAATCTGGAATTTCTGGCGCGCTGTTTCCTGGAGCCCGGCAGGAATGCGGTGATCTCCCGGCACGCGTTCGCGGTGTACGCCATCATGGTGCAGGCGGTGGGCGCGGAGATACGGTTTGCCGAACCGCATCCGGCGACACATCCGACTCAGCCTTACGGCCACGATCTGCAGGCGATGCTGACTGCGATCGATGCCGATACCCGGATCGTGTTCATCGCCAATCCGAACAATCCGACCGGTACCTGGCTCGATCGCGACAGTCTGGTGAACTTTTTCGAACGGGTTCGCAAGGATGTATTGATCGTGGTCGACGAAGCGTACTTCGAATACGTGGCTGAAGCGGACTATCCGGATTGCAGCAGATTGCTGGACCGGTTTCCGAATCTGGTGGTCACACGCACGTTCTCGAAAGCGTATGGCCTGGCCGGTTTGAGAGCCGGCTATTGTCTGTCTCATCCGGATATCGCGAACCTGCTGAACCGGATGCGGCAGCCGTTCAACCTCAACAATCTGGCGCAAGCCGGTGCATTTGCTGCACTCGACGATCATCAACACATCCGCGCCACAATCGAAACCAATCGTGCCGGCATGCAGCAACTCGAAACCGGGTTACGTGAATTGGGCTTGCACTGGATTCCATCCATTTGCAATTTCCTGAGCGTGGATTTTGGCAAACCGGCCTTGCCGGTCTATCAGGCTTTGCTGCGCGAAGGAGTGATCGTGCGGCCGATACACAATTACGGCCTGCCCAATCATCTGCGCATCACCATCGGGCTGCCGGAGCAGAACACCCGGATGCTGCGTGCACTCAAGAAAGTGCTGTCAGCGTAACGTCCGCGCACACGATGCCAGCCAAATCCATCCGCGATTTTTCGGTCACACCGGGCGGCAAACTGTCGGGCAACATCCGGGTGCCGGGCGACAAATCGATTTCCCATCGGGCCTTGATCCTGGGTGCCATTGCCGAGGGCGTGACGCACATCAGCGGATTTCTCGAGAGCACAGACTGCATCAGCACCCGCAAGGCGCTGCAGGCGATGGGAGTCAAGATCCAGCGTCATTCCACTACTGCGGAGATGTCTGTACACGGTGTCGGTCTGCAAGGCCTGCACTCACCATCTGCGGCATTGGATCTGGGTAATTCCGGTACTGCCATGCGCATCCTGTGCGGCGTACTGGCAGGGCAGCCGTTCACCAGCACGCTTACCGGGGACGAGTCGCTGCGGCGGCGGCCGATGCGGCGAGTGATCGAGCCGCTTGCCAGCATGGGCGTCACGATCGATAGCATGCAGGGCTGTGCGCCGCTGACGGTACACGGTGAAAAGGCATTGAAGCCGTTACGCCATGAATTGCCGGTCGCCAGCGCACAAGTCAAATCCGCTTTGCTGCTCGCCGGTTTGAATGCAGACGGGTACACGTGGTTGCGTGAACCCGGGATCAGCCGGGATCACACCGAACGCATGCTGGTCGCATTCGGCTGCCCATGCCTGCGTGCCGATGGCTGGTTGGGCGTGCATGGTGGTACCCCACTCAAGGCGATGCCTGTCGCAGTCCCTGGCGATCTGTCTTCAGCCGCATTTTTCATTCTCGGCACCGCGATTCAACGCGACAGCCATCTGATCCTGGAACAGGTCGGTATCAATCCCACACGCAGCGGCGCCATCAACCTGCTGCGCAAGATGGGTGCCGATATCCGGTTCTCGAATGAAAGTTCAGCCGGTAACGAGCCTGTCGCGGATATCGAAGTCAAAGGTACCGCCTTGCATGGTATCCACATCACTCCGGATCAGGTGCCGCTGGCGATCGACGAGATTCCGGTACTCATGATCGCTGCGGCGCTGGCACGCGGTGATACGGTACTGGAAGGTGCGGCGGAATTGCGGGTGAAGGAGAGTGACCGGCTGCAAGCGGTCGCCGACGGGTTGCGGGCATTGGGGGTCAAGGTCGAATTATGGGCGGATGGGATGCGGGTGACCGGGGTTAAAACCTTCACTGGTGGTGAAGTGGACAGTTATGGGGACCATCGCATCGCGATGGCCTTCGCCATGGCCGGATTGCGCGCCCGTGCCCCGATCCGGATCCGGGATTGTCGCAATGTGGAGACTTCATTTCCGGGGTTTGCCCGATTGGCGCGGGACGTTGGTCTGGATCTGGAGGTAGTGCAGAGATGAAGCCTGTCGACTTACCCTCCGTGCTGACGATCGACGGGCCCAGCGGTTCCGGTAAAGGCACCATCAGCCGCCGGGCGGCCGAGATGCTGGGCTGGCACTTGCTCGACAGCGGTGCGCTCTACCGATTGCTGGTGCACGCCGCATTCCTGGCCGAGGTGCCGTCAGACGATGCCACGCGTCTGGGTAGCCTGGCGCGTGGGCTCAAGGTGGATTTCCAGCAGACCCCTGCAGGGGTCGAGCGCATTCTGCTGGATGGGCAGGACGTGACTCGGGCCGTGCGTTCCGAGGAATGCGGCGCCAGAGCTTCGCAATTGGCGGTGCTGCCGGAGGTTCGGACGGGCCTGCAGGCCCTGCAGCGCAGGTTTCGTCAGCTCCCGGGGCTGGTGGCCGATGGACGCGACATGGGCACGGTGATTTTCCCGGACGCGGGGCTCAAAATTTACCTCACGGCGAGCGTTGCGGAACGTGCCCAAAGACGCTATAACCAGTTGAAAGAAAAAGGATTCGATGCTAACCTGCACGCCCTTTTACAGGACATCGCCGCGCGCGATGAACGGGATCAAAGCCGTTCCATCTCGCCCCTGAAACCGGCTGATGACGCGATCCTGGTGGATACCACCGGGCGCAGCATCCAGCAGGTGGTCGAGACGGTGATGTCATTGGCCCGGCAACGCTTCATCGAGCAGCGCTAGATCAGGTGTAACAGGTAAAGGCCGGCGGGATGCCGCGTCCTTGTTTTTTAACCAACCCGGAACCGCCCTGGATGGGCCCCGGCATAACCAGTCCCCGCTGTGGCGGGGTTTTCAGGACCAACCTCAACATGACCGAATCTTTCGCTGAACTTTTTGAAGAGAGCATCAAGCAACAGCAGATGCAGAGCGGCGCCATCCTCAAGGCCCGCGTAATGGAAATTCGTTCCGACGTTGTCATCGTCAACGCCGGACTCAAGTCCGAAGGCGTCATTCCTCTTGAACAATTCAAGAGTGAGAGCGGTGAGCTCGAAGTCGCTGTGGGCGACGACGTGGAAGTCGCACTGGATGCCGTCGAGGACGGCTTCGGTGAAACGCGGCTGTCGCGCGAGAAAGCCAAGCGCGCCCGCAGCTGGACGCAGCTGGAAGAAGCCTTCAACAACGCCGAGATCGTCAAGGGTTTCATCACCGGCAAGGTCAAGGGCGGTTTCACCGTCGAGATCAACGGTGTGCGCGCGTTCCTGCCCGGTTCGCTGGTGGATGTGCGCCCGGTGCGCGATCCGTCCTACCTGGAAGGCAAGGAACTCGAGTTCAAGGTCATCAAGCTCGACCAGAAACGCAACAACGTGGTGGTCTCGCGCCGCGCGGTGGTCGAAGCCGAGTACAGCGCCGAGCGCGATGTGCTGATCGACAATCTGCAGGAAGGTTCGATGGTGAAGGGTATCGTCAAGAACCTCACCGAATACGGCGCCTTCGTGGACCTCGGCGGTATCGATGGCCTGCTGCACATCACCGACATGGCGTGGAAGCGCGTCAAGCATCCGTCCGAAGTCGTGACGGTTGGCGAGGAGATCGAAGTCAAGGTCCTGAAGTTCGACCGCGAGCGTAATCGCGTGTCGCTGGGTCTGAAACAGCTGGGCGACGATCCGTGGGTCGACATCACCCGCCGTTATCCGGCTGGCACGCGTCTGTTCGGCAAGGTCACCAACCTCGCCGATTACGGCTGCTTCGTGGAAGTGGAGCCGGGCGTCGAAGGTCTGGTGCACGTTTCCGAGATGGACTGGACCAACAAGAACGTCAACCCGTCCAAGATCGTGCAGGTCGGCGACGAGACCGAAGTCATGGTACTCGAGATCGACGAAGAACGTCGCCGCATCTCGCTGGGCATGAAACAGTGCACACCGAATCCGTGGGACGACTTTGCTGCGATCCACAACAAGGGCGATCGTCTCTCCGGCAAGATCAAGTCGATCACCGATTTCGGTATCTTCGTGGGTCTGGAAGGCGGTATCGACGGTCTCGTGCATCTGTCCGACATCTCCTGGGATATCCCGGGCGAGGAAGCAGTGCGCAATTACAAGAAGGGCGACGAAGTCGAGGCGGTGGTGCTGGCGGTCGACGCGCAGCGCGAGCGCATCTCGCTCGGCATCAAGCAGATGGAGAAGGATCCGTTTGCGAACTTCCTGGCCGATCATCCGAAAGGCAGCATGGTCAAGGGCAAGGTCCTGACCGTGGACGCCAAGGGTGCCAACATCGATCTGGGTAACGGCATCGAGGGTTATCTGCGTGCTTCCGAACTGTCACGTGACCGCGTCGAAGACGCGCGCACCGTGCTCAAGGAAGGCGAGGAAGTGGAAGCCCGTTTCGTCGGTATGGATCGCAAGACCCGCAGCATCAACCTGTCCGTGAAAGCCAAGGAGATGCAGGAAGAGGCACAGGCGATGGAAGATTACAGCCGCACCACGTCGGCTGGTACGACCACGCTGGGTGATCTGCTCAAGGAGCACATCGGCGGTAACAAGGAAGCATGATGAATGACGCCCGCAGCCACCAGGCTGCGGGCGTTTTGACCGTGTTCATTATTCGGGGTCCCGGCCATATTTATCCAAAGTCCATGGCTGGGTGAGCGGTTAGTGTTGCAGGCGGTAGTCGCAGGATGACAAAGTCAGAACTGATCGAGATCATCGCCAGGAAACAGAGTCATCTTGCTGGCAAGGATATCGAACTTGCCGTCAAGACCGTACTGGAACAGATGAGCAATGCCTTGTCGTCCGGGCGACGCATAGAGATCCGTGGCTTCGGCAGTTTCTCGCTGCATTTCCGGCCGCCGCGAATGGGGCGTAATCCCAAGACCGGCGATTCGGTCGCATTGCCCGGAAAATACGTGCCGCATTTCAAACCGGGGAAGGATCTGCGCGACCGTGTAAATGACGGTCTGGAAGCGGAATAGGCATCCCCGGGGCAACGCCCACCGATTTTTTCCATAATCGAATCAACTGAACGAAATCCATCATGCTGCGCTGGATTGCCATCATCATCTTCCTGTGTGTGTTCGCCGTGGCGTTATTGTTCGCCTATGCGAATGGCAATACAGTGCAGGTCAGTTATCTGATAGGCGATCTCCGGGTACATCTCTCTTCGGCGCTGCTTGGCGCCGCGATCATCGGTTGGTTGCTGGGTCTGCTGAGCAGCCTCGCGGTGATCTTCCGTCTCAAGCGTGAAGCGTGGAAGTTGAAACGCTCCATCCGTGACGCGGAGGCGGAGATCCGCAATTTGCGTAACCTTCCGCTCAAGAATGACCATTGATTCTTCGGCGATCCTCATCCTGTTGCTCATGGCTGCTGCCGCGCTCGGCTGGTTGTTCGCGCGCTGGGAGCGGGGCGGTGGGCGTGATTCGCGCTTCAAACTGGTCAGCGCCGAGTATTTCAAAGGTCTGAACTACCTGCTCAACGAGCAACCCGACAAGGCCATCGAAGTCTTCATCAAGATGGCGGAAGTGGACTCCGACACGGTGGAGACCCATTTCGCATTGGCGAGTCTGTTCCGGCGGCGCGGCGAAGTGGATCGCGCCATCCGTATCCACCAGAATCTCATCGCGCGTCCCAGCCTCACCCGCATGCACCGGGCGCAGGCGTTTTTCGAACTGGCACAGGACTACCTGCGAGCCGGGTTGCTGGATCGCGCCGAGAGCATCCTTCTGGAGATGCTGGACACGCCTTCTTATACCGAGATCACATTGCGGGGCCTGATCTCGCTGTATGAGCAGCAGAAGGACTGGGACCAGGCCATCAGCATGCGCCGGCGTTTGCAGGCAGTGACCGGTCTGTCGGAAGAACCCACCATCGCGCAATATTTCTGCGAACTGGCACAGGCTGCGCTGGCCAGTGAGGATACCGCGCTTGCCAACCGGTTCCTCAAGCGCGCGCAATCGCACGATCCTGAAGGCCTGCGTGCCAGCTTCGTATTGGCGCAGATGGCAGAGCAGGCGGAGGACTGGGTGCGCAGCGAACGGCAATATCAGAAAATCCTGCAGCGCGATGCACGCTACGCAACCGAGATATTGCCGGTGCTGTCACGGATATTGAAAAAGGCCGGTAAGCCCAATTCGATGCAGGACATACTTCAGGATTTGCGCCGGCATGAACCGAAAGCCTCGACGTATATCGCCCTGGCTGCGATCCTCGATCCGAGTCTCGATGATGCCGTATCGCGTGCCTGCGTGACGGAGTATCTGCGCAACGAAGCCAGCCTGCGAGGGCTGTATGATATGTACCGGAGTTTTGCCGGGAACCGCGACGACAGCGTCGCCGAGCTTGAGCCCCTGAAGGTGGCGGTAAGCAAGTTGTTGCAGAATGGACCGCGCTATCGCTGCGAGGAATGCGGTTTCCGCGGTCGCACGCTGTACTGGCAATGCCCGAGCTGCAAGACCTGGAACAGTACCATCCCGTTTTACGAGATCAGTTTTGCGGCGTCCACGTCACAGCAGGCGTGATTTTGCTGCAGGCAATCATTAAAAGGCCAAACAGATGAAGACGTCCAGAGTTCGCAAGGCGGTATTTCCGGTCGCTGGCATGGGCACGCGGTTCCTTCCCGCGACCAAGGCCAGCCCCAAGGAAATGTTGCCGGTGGTAGACAAACCCCTGATCCAGTACGCGGTGGAAGAAGCGGTGGAAGCGGGAGCTGACACGCTGATCTTCATCACCAGCCGTACCAAGCGCAGTATCGAGGATCACTTCGATCGCGCCTACGAGCTTGAGACCGAACTGACATTGCGCCACAAGGACAAGGAACTGGCGCTGGTGCAGAGTATCGTGCCGGAGCATGTGAACTGCATCTACATTCGTCAGGCTGAAGCGCGCGGTCTGGGGCACGCTGTGCTATGTGCTGAATCGGTGGTCGGTGACGAGCCTTTCTATGTGATCCTTGCCGACGATCTCATCCACGGCAAGCCGCATTCTTCTCTGCATCAGATGCATGCAGTCTATGAGCAACACGAGTGCAGTGTCATCGGTGTGGAACGGGTCGCGCGTGAAGAAACTGCCCGCTACGGCATCATCACGCCGGAGCCGGCAGGCGACCGACTGTACAAGATCAAGCACATCGTCGAGAAACCAAAACCTGCCGATGCACCCTCTACATTGGGCGTAGTCGGGCGTTACCTGCTCACGCCCCGGATATTTTCCTTGTTGCAGAAGACCGGCGCGGGCGCCGGCGGCGAGATCCAGCTAACCGACGCTATCCAGACGCTGCTCGGTCAGGAAGCGGTGTATGCCTGTGAATATGAAGGCGTGCGCTATGACTGCGGTGACAAGCTCGGTTATCTACAGGCCACGGTCGAATATGGTCTCAAGCATCCGGAGCTGGGTGATGCGTTCCGCGATTATCTGCAGAAGGTCGGCGCTGATTTGCAACGCGGGCGGCATTAGAAGACCACGATGGAACTGAGCCGCTCAATTGCATGGATAGTGCTGGTCGTAGCGGGATTGTTTGAAACAGCCTGGGCGATTGGTCTCAAATACAGCTCAGGCTTCACCCGCCCGTTGCCGACCGCGCTAACTGTTATCGCCATCATCATCAGCATGAGTTTGCTCGGTTGGGCTGCGCGCAGCCTGCCCATCGGTACCGCCTATGCGGTATGGACCGGCATCGGTGCGGTCGGTGCAGTGCTGCTGGGTATCGTGTTGTTCGGGGAATCGGCGCAA
>JBOIBL010000034.1:0-7828 GCA_050739495.1 Gammaproteobacteria bacterium
TGTCCGGCTGGATGGCGCGGCGCGTGGGCGAAGTCCGTTTGTTCATTGCGTCGACCCTGTTGTTCTCGCTGCTGTCGCTGGCCTGCGGGTTGGCGCCCAGTCTCAGCACGCTTGTCTTTCTCAGAGTGCTGCAGGGTGCAGTTGCCGGCCCCATGATTCCGTTGTCGCAAAGTCTGTTGATGCACAATTATCCGAAGGAGAAGCACGGTACGGCGCTTTCGATCTGGAGCATGACTGCCGTGGTCGCGCCGGTGGTTGGACCGCTACTCGGCGGCTGGATCACCGATAACTACGACTGGCCGTGGGTGTTCTATATCAATGTGCCGATCGGTCTGGTAGCAGTGTGGATTACCTGGCGTATTCTGCGCGGCCGGGAGACCGAAATCGAACGTCATCCTATTGATAAAGTGGGATTGAGCTTGCTGACGATCGGCATCGCGTCGCTGCAAATCATGCTGGACAAAGGCAATGACCTGGATTGGTTCGGTTCGCGCACTATTCAGGCGTTGGCAGTTACGGCGGTGGTTGCGTTGAGCTTCTTCGTCGCATGGGAGCTGACCGAAGAACATCCGATCGTGGATCTGACCCTGTTCCGCGAACGCAATTTCACGGTTGCTACCATTGCGATCTGTCTGGGTTATTTGACGTATTTTGCGAATGTCGTCGTGTTTCCATTATGGCTGCAGACGCAGATGGGTTATACCGCGACCCAGGCAGGTATCGCATCGGCACCGATCGGCGTGCTTGCCGTATTTGTTGCACCCTTCATGGGGTTGCTGATGAAGCGGTTCGACCTGCGGCTGCTGGTCACGATCTCGTTCGCGACATTCGGAGCGGTGTCGTTCTGGAATGCAGGATTTACTACCAATGTGACGATCTCGCAGCTCATGTTGCCACGCTTGATATTCGGTGCGGTGATGCCGCTATTCTTTGTGCCGCTCATGAGCATGGCGTTTGCAGGGTTGCCTCCGTTGCGGGTGGCGAGCGCGTCTGGATTGATCAATTTCCTGCGTATGCTGGGTGCGGGCTTCGGTGCCTCCCTCGGCATCTCGATCTGGGACCGGCGCGAGGCGTTGCACGATGCACGCCTGTCGGAAGTGGTGCAAGTGGGACATGGCCATTTCGACGCGCTGAGATCGCTGGGCATTGATGCGTCCCAGAGTTTCCTGGCGGTCGCCAATGCAATCAGAGAACAGGCGTTCATGCAGGCCACGAACGATTTCAACTGGCTGACAGGTTGTGTATTTGCATCACTGGTTGCGGTGGTATGGCTGGCGCGGCGCAACGTTCCTGCCGCCGGTGCGGTAGCGGACGCGGGGCACTAAACGGCTGTTTCTAGCCGAGAATCTGCTGCAGATGCCGGCTGATCCGCTCCACCAGCCACATGTTCGGCCGTAACAACGAGCCGTTTATAGAACCGACGTGTCCACCGTGTTGGCTGAGTTCCAGAGTCACAGCATCTGATAACTCATCAGGAATGGGCAAGGAAGCCGAGCTCATGAAGGGGTCGTCTGCTGAATGGAGAATCAGCGTCGGTACCCGAATGTTTTTCAGGAAAAAACGGCTACTGCAGGAACGGTAATAGTCATCGGCATCTTTGTAACCATGGAGCGGCGCGGTGAGCTGATCGTCGAACTCACGAAAGGTGTGAATCCGGCGGATATCGGGCAAGGGATAGGGCGCCTTGATGTTGGCGAATTTCTGCAGCGATGAGCGCTTCATGCGGCCCAGTAGATTCCATTTGTAGAGCTGTGACATGCCTTGTTCGATGACGCGCGAGGCATCGGCGAGATCGAACGGTACTGAGACCGCAACGCCCGTGACCAGGCGATTCGCATTGGGGCTTTCGCCCAGCCATTTCAGTAATGCGTTTCCACCCAGCGAATAACCGATTGCTGCCAGCAGCGTGTCTGGTTCCCGCTGTTTCAGCAGGCCGCTGAAATATTCCAAATCCTGGGTGAAGCCCGAGTGATAGCCGATGGGCAGGCGATTGGGTTCGCCGCTGCAACCGCGGAAATGAATCAATGCACCGCGAAAGCCAAGTTCATCGATGCGCTGCATGATGGCGGCCGCGTAGCGAGAGCGGATGGAACCTTCCAGGCCGTGCAGGACGATGACGATCGGGCCTGCTTTTCTACTGGTCCAATCCACATCCACGAAATCGCCATCCGGCAATTCCAGGCGTTCGCGACGCAAGACGGGCTTTGCGCGACGGAACAGTACATTCGGTACCAGGGTTTGCAGATGGCGGTTTTTGAGAAACCGGTTGGGATGGAATTCGCTTTCGACGATCATTGCTGTTTTTGGTTACTATTAATAGTATTTCATGAGTAAGGTTGCCAATCGGTGATTGGCAGCTACCAATTATTTACTGGATTCCGGCTTTCGCCGGAATGACGGATAACATGGTGGTGGTTCGTTATTATCCTGTCTTTGGTTTTTCTGAAACAAGTTTATCTACTGTCGACGGATCGGCCAGCGTAGTGACATCACCCAAGTTATCGAGTTCATCGGCGGCGATCTTGCGCAGGATGCGGCGCATGATTTTGCCGGAACGGGTTTTGGGCAGGTTGCGGGTCCACTGGATGACGTCCGGGGAGGCGATCGCGCCGATTTCCTTGCGGACCAATGCGATCAATTCCTGCTGCAATTTGTCGTCGGGTTCGACGCCAGCCATCACGGTGACATAAGCGTAGATGCCCTGACCTTTGATGTTGTGTGGATAGCCGACCACCGCGGCTTCGGCGACCAGTTCATGCAACACCAAGGCGCTTTCGATCTCGGCAGTGCCGATACGGTGCCCGGAGACATTGAGTACGTCGTCCACCCGGCCTGTGATCCAGTAATAGCCATCGCTGTCGCGGCGTGCGCCGTCGCCGGTGAAATATTTGCCTTTGTAAGTGCTGTAATAGGTGTCGATAAAACGCTGATGATCGCCATATACAGTGCGCATCTGACCTGGCCATGGGAACGTGATAACCAGATTGCCGGATACTGCGCCGTCCAGTTCCCTGCCTTCGGCATCCACGATGGCGGGACGGATGCCGAAGAACGGCAAGGTGGCAGAGCCGGGTTTGAGAGCAGTGGCGCCGGGTAACGGCGTGATCAGGATGCCGCCGGTCTCGGTTTGCCACCAAGTATCCACGATGGGGCAACGCTTTTCGCCCACGACGTGGTAATACCATTCCCAGGCTTCGGGATTGATGGGTTCGCCGACCGTGCCGAGCAGACGCAGGGATTTGCGCGAAGTGTTTTGCACCGGTTCATCGCCTTGCGCCATGAGTGCGCGGATCGCGGTCGGTGCAGTGTAGAAAATATTCACCTTGTGTTTGTCCACCACATCCCAGAATCGCGATGCGTTCGGATAAGTCGGGATGCCTTCGAACATCAGTGTGGTCGCGCCATTGCACAAGGGGCCGTAAACAATATAGGAATGGCCGGTGATCCAGCCGATGTCCGCCGTGCACCAGTAGATATCGCCGTCGTGGTAATCGAAGACGTATTTGTGGGTGATCGCGGCATACAAGAGATAACCGCCGGAAGTATGCAGTGCACCTTTTGGTTTGCCGGTGGAACCGGAGGTGTACAGGATGAAGAGCGGGTCTTCCGCATCCATCGGTTCTGGCGCGCAATCGGCCGACGCCTTGGCCATGGCTTCGTGATACCAGATATCGCGCGATGCGTGCCAATCGATCTTGCCGCCGGTGCGTTTCAACACGATGACGCTGTGTACGTTGGGGCACTGCTGCAAGGCTTCGTCCACATTGGACTTGAGCGGAATCGGTTTACTGCCACGCAGACCCTGATCGGCAGTGATCACCACCCGACAGTCGGAATCGAGGATGCGGTCCTTGATGGATTCCGGCGAGAAACCGCCGAACACGACTGAATGAATGGCACCGATGCGGGTACAAGCCAGCATGGCGACAGCGGCTTCCGGCACCATCGGCATGTAGATACACACCCGATCGCCTTTCCTGACGCCACGGGCCTTGAGGACATTGGCGAACTTGCAGACTTCGGCGTGCAGCTCCCGGTAGGTGAGTTTGCGGTCCTGACCCGGATCGTCGCCTTCCCAGAGGATGGCGACCTGGTCGCCGCGTTGCGCCAGGTGCCGGTCCAGGCAGTTGTAGCTGATATTGAGCCTGGCGCCCTCGAACCAGCGGATATGGCCGCGGGTGAAGTCCCAGTCCAGCACCCGGTCCCATTTCCGGTCCCAGCTGACGAATTTTTCCGCCTGCTCGGTCCAGAAGCCTTCCGGATCCTCGACCGAGCGGCGATATAGCGCGTCGTATTGCGTGCGGTCGATGAATGCGCGCTGGGCGGCCTGCGGGAGGACGGGGTACACCTTGGCGTCGGACATACGGGACTCCGAGTGTGGGTTATCGATGGAATACGCGCTCCAACCGTCGCGATATCGCTACCTTAATACAAGCGTTACGCAGATCGAAGTTTGTCCCGGGATGTCATCTGTGGTCAAAGGATATGCTGGCTTAATATTAAATTATAACAATGGGTTATATTATGTATTTAATGTTAAATAAAAGTGGCTATTTGGGTCTTGATGCCGTTCATGCGCACGGGTTGCCAATGCGGTACCGCCCACTCAAGCAGTTCTTGCGGTGTCGAACGCGCTAATTCCGCAGGCGGTGATTGATCCAGGAAAGCGAGGGCCCTGAACAGAATCGCACCCGCGTCGGTATCGGATATTGCCATCGCACCGCTTTGCTTGCTGAGTTTCTCTCCGCGAGCGCTCAGGGCGACCGGCAGGTGCATATATATTGGTATAGGCAGCCCCAGGCGATGTTGCAGGTGGATCTGGCGGGGGGTGGACAGGAGCAGATCGGCGCCCCGCACCACATGGGTGACCCCCTGGAAGGCGTCGTCCACCACCACAGCCAGCTGATAGGCAAAAAAGCCATCGGCGCGGCGGATAACGAAGTCGCCGATTTCCTGTTCGAGGTTCTGGCTGCAAGTGCCCTGCAAGCGGTCCTGAAAACTCACCGGTTTTTCATCCACCCTGATGCGGGTGGCACGTGCCGGGCGGTCCGCCAGACCATCGCGGCAGGTGCCCGGATACACCGGACCTTCCAGGCCGATCAGGCCACTGTCGGCGATCTCGCTCCGGGTGCAGGCGCAGGCAAACGCGTCGCCGCTATCCAGCATTCCGGTCATGGCAGCCTGATAGGCCTCAAGGCGGGTGTGCTGATAGAGCACCGGTCCGTCCCAGTGCAATCCCAGAGTTTCAAGGGTGCGCAGGATCGAATCCGCAGCGCCGGGTTGTTCACGTGGCGGATCGAGATCCTCCATGCGCAGCAACCATCCGCCGCGCTGGGCACGGGCATCGAGATAGCTGCCGAGTGCAGCAACGAGGGAACCGAAATGGAGCGGGCCGGTGGGAGATGGAGCAAAGCGCCCGCGATATTCGGGCTGAGGTGTCACAGGCGAGAAGACTGGTCGAAAATCATCTCAAAAACGTCACGGCCACTCGCGGGCGTCCTGCTCTCCGTGGCATAAAGACGTCCTGTCCAAAAGCGATGGCACGACTGCAGGGATGCAGGAGGTAGAGCAATGCAGGAGCGATTGCCGAGAACGAGGCGCGTGACGGCGAGAAACCGGAGTGTATATGCCATACGTGAGCGATGTACACGGATGTACAAGTGTCGCGAGAGGCAGGATGCCGATAGCGGCGTTTTTGAGCCGGCACGCAACAAAGTTATGCCGAGCGCAGTAGTTTTTGAGGTGATTTTCAGCCGGTCATCTGCTTTTCGCGTATTTCATCCAGCGTCTTGCAATCAATGCACTGGGTCGCAGTAGGGCGCGCTTCCAGGCGCCGAATGCCGATCTCCACGCCGCAGGATTCGCAATACCCGTAGTCATTGTTGTCCAGGTTGACCAGGGCTTCGTCGATCTTCTTGATCAGTTTGCGTTCGCGGTCGCGGGTACGCAGTTCCAGGCTGAATTCGGATTCCTGGGTCGCACGGTCGTTAGGATCCGGGAAGTTGGCGGCCTCGTCCTGCATGTGATGCACAGTCCGGTCCACTTCTTCCATCAGCTCACGCTTCCAGCCCAACAGGATGTCGTGGAAGTGGGCGCGCTGGGCCTCGTTCATATAGGCCTCGCCCTTCTTCAGCGGGTAGGGCGTAAAACCTCTGAATGCCGCGCCGGCCGGGGCCTTGCTCTTGCTGCCTGAGCTTTTAGCCGATGATTTGGCGGCAGCCGGTTTCCTGACTGGGGCCTTGGCCGTGGTCTTTTTTACGGCTTTGGGGGTTGCCGCGGCGGCCTTTTTCTTCACCGGCATGTGAATAACTCCTGAATACCAAAGAAATCGAGCGGGCGGTTTTATACCGGATTAGCCCTGCCAGCGCAAGCATTGACTATTCCGATTCGCCTAAGTGGTGGGACGGAGGTATTCCGATGGATACACCTTCCGGCAACCACAACAGAGTCGCCCCGGCCACGGCCGCGGGCATGACCACGAAGTTGACTACCGGGACCAAGGTGCAGAGGGTGGCGGCGCAACCGAAACCCAGCAGTCGCGCCTTTCGGGTGTTGAGCAGCTCGCGCTGGGCGGAAAATTCCACACCCCGGTTGGCCAGCGGGTAATCGGAATACTGTGCCGCCAGCATCCAGGCGGTAAACAGGAACCACAGCACCGGCACCGCGACATTCGCGACCGGCACGAACAGCAGCAGCAAGGCCAGCACGCCGATCAGCAAGGTACGCCAGAGGATGTAGATCAATCGCCGCACTTCATCCCGCAGGCTGACGATGATTTCCTGCCACAGTGTCCGGCCGCTATCCGGTACCTGACCGGTTACATGGGTCTCGATGCGCGCGGACAGGAAACTGTTGAAAGGTGCGCCCAGCAGGTTCGCGACCAGGGTGAAACTGTAGAACAGCAGGATGGCGATGCTGGCGGCGAACAACGGCCACAGCAGCAGTGTCAGCCAGGCGAGCCAATGGGGCAGGTAGCCGGAGAGACTATCGAGCCAATGTGCGAAGCGCTGTGCGGCCCAGATCAGGGCGCCGGCGAACAACAAGGTGTTGATGCACAGCGGGATCAGTACGTAGCGTCGGACACCCGGTAATGTCAGGAAGCGGAAGCCCCGGAACATGCAGCGTGCGCCGGCCAGGAATTCGGACAGCACGGCGTCGATGCCTCAGGGCAGCTGCACAGGCGCGGGGTTCTGCCAGCCACTCTGGCGATGTTCCGCTACCACCGAAGTGTAGATACCACCACGCACATTGAATTCGGCAGTCAGGCGCATGAATTTGGGATCGATCGCTTTGACCAGGTCGTCCAGGATGCGATTGGTGACGTCCTCATGGAAATGACCTTCGTCCCGGTAACTCCATATGTACATTTTGAGCGCCTTGAGTTCGACGCACAGGCGATCGGGGACATATTCCAGTTGCAGTTCCGCGAAGTCCGGTTGGCCGGTCTTCGGACACAGGCAGGTGAACTCGGGGATCTGGATGCGGATGGTATAATCCCGCCCCTCGCGCGGGTTGGGGAACGTTTCCAGGGTCTTGCTGGGCTGGGTGGACATGCTCTGCTCGGTGGTGCGTTTTCGGGCGCCGATACTTTACACTACCCATCCGGAACGGGTCACGCAGCAGGCCCCGGGCATCCCCGGTTTTCCGGCAATCACTACTACAAAATCTACGTTAAGGGCAGCATGCGTCTCAGCAAAGTAAAAATGTCCGGGTTCAAGTCGTTCGTGGACCCCACCACCATCCAGCTACCCAGTAACCTCGTCGGTATCGTCGGCCCCAACGGCTGCGGCAAATCCAACATCATCGACGCCGTGCGCTGGGTGATGGG
>JBOIBL010000035.1:0-7287 GCA_050739495.1 Gammaproteobacteria bacterium
CGCCGATTCCCCCGGCCCAGAGACTGCCACGCCAGTTCAGCAGGGAAAACAACGTCACCGCGGGCAGCAGCATGGTGCGATGAAACCCCTGTCTGTCCACCTGCAACAAACCCTGATCGCTGGCGGCAAACAAACGACCGTCATCGGTAAACCGCAAGGCACGCACGTCCGGCCGGTTGCTGATGTGGTTGCCACCGGGTTTGTTTGCGGTCAGCAGATGAATCTCATCATCGCGGTAATACGCAATGCCTTTGTTGGTTCCGATCCAGAGCGTGTTGTCGTCGCCGACCCTGAGAGTTTGCACCCAGCTGCCGACGAGATAATTCTTGAAAACCGAACCGTCGAAACGTGCAACCCCGTCCTGGGTGCCAAGCCACATGTAACCTGTATTGTCCTGGTTGATGGCGAGAACGGTTATCTGCGGCAGGCCCTCTTCCAGCGACCAGGTGTCGCTGGCGTAGTCCTGGAAATTCTTTTCCGGATTGAGTGCATTGGACACGGGCGCCAGGCTGCTCCATAGCAGGATGCCGAGTAACCCGGCCATGCCGAGTGAGTGCCTGTTGAGCTGCATACTGTCTGTTGGGCCCGTGGTCCCTTGGTAGTGGCAGGGGGACGCCAGTCAATTTTACATAATTATAGACTAATTTTAGGTCCCTGAAGAGCGGCTGTCTTCCTGTAACAGCTGCTCCAGCTCCTGGGCTGCTTCCTTGGAGGTCTGGATCAGTTTGGTCTCATCACGGAATATAGCGAACTGGCGGTTGAGCAGTTCCTGATCGTGTTTCTGGAAGGTAGCCACCAGACGTTCGATTTCCGGCTGGGCCAGCCCGAGCGCCGCCAGCAGGTCTTCTGCCATTTTCACGCTGGAGTAGTAGGTTTCGCGTACTACCGTTTCCACTCCCAGTTCCCGTAACAGATGTACGTGGTAGCGGTTGCGAGCCCGGGCCAGCACCACCAGATTCGGGAAATGTTTGCGTGCCAACTCCGCGGTTCGTACCGATGCTTCGACATCGTCCACCGCGATTACCAGAAACCGCGCCTGATCGGCTTTCGCCGCCCGCAGCAGATCAAGTCGCGAGGCATCGCCGTAATAGATCTTGCTGCCGAAGCGCCGTACTGTTTCCACCTGGTCCAGGTTGGATTCGAGTGCCGTGAACGGGATGTTTTTCATCCGCAGCAGACGGGCCACGATCTGGCCGAAACGGCCGAAGCCGGCGATGATGACCGGGGTGGCAGGATCGTCGATGCGATCGAATTCCGGTGGAGCGTTCTCCTTTTCATAAGGCGTGATCACCCGTTCGTTGAACAGCACCAGGAACGGCGTCATGGCCATCGAGATGGTGACCGCCACATTCAGCAGATCGGTGAGCTTCGGATCGAAGAGCTGGTAGCCGGCGGCAGCGTTGAAGATGACGAATGCAAATTCGCCGCCGGCCGGTAACACATAAGCGAGATTGCGGGGCGCAGATTTGGGCAGGCCGAAGCTCTTGCCGAGTCCGTAGAGCACCAGCATCTTGAGTACGAGCATGCCCGCGACGATGCCGGCGACGACGAGCGGCTCGCTGATCACCAGGCCCAGATTTGCCGACATGCCGACCGCCATGAAGAACAAACCGAGCAGCAGGCCCTTGAACGGTTCGATGTTGGCTTCCAGTTCGTGACGGAACGCGGAATCCGCCAGCAACACGCCGGCCAGGAACGCTCCCAGACCCATCGACAAACCGATGCTGTCCGCAATCAATCCAGCACCCAACACGATCAGCAGTGCGGTGGCAGTGAATATCTCCGGGTTACCGAAACGCACGATGAGCTGGAACAAGGGCCGCAACAACAACCTGCCGCCGAAGATGAATATCGAGACCACCACGATGATGATCGCCGTGGTCATGATGCGATGTGAATGATGCGGATCGCCAGCGCCGTATAACACACCCAACAGGGCCAGCACCGGGATTGCGGCGATGTCCTGGAACAGCAGGATGCCGAACGCGGCGCGCCCATGATGATCCGGCAGCTGTTTTTTCTCGGCCAGCATCTGCAACACGAACGCAGTCGAGGAAAGCGAGAGACCAAAGCCGGCTACCAGAGCCGCAGTCCAGTCGAGTCCCAGTGCGCGGCCTGCGGCTGCCAGCAGCAGGCTGCTGACTGATACCTGCAGCGTGCCCATCCCGAACACGGTCTTGCGCATCACCCACAGACGCGAGGGTTGCAGTTCCAGACCGATGATGAATAACAGCAGGACCACGCCGATCTCGGAGAAATTCAGGATCGCATCTATCCCGGTGATGAGTTTCAAACCCCACGGCCCGATCACGATCCCGGCGATCAGATAACCCAATACCGATCCAAAACCCGATTTGCGCGAGAGCGGCACCGCGATGCATGCGGCGATCAGAAAAATGGCGGTTTCCTGCAGCAGGTTCATGGCGGGCGCCTCCAAAACGCGCGTTCAGCTTACGCAAGCTGCATGCGCTTGGGTAGCGGGCTCCGTTTCAGTTGGCTGCCTGGAGGATGTCGCCGAGTACACCAGCCGCCGTCAGTGCCGGGCCGGCGCCGGGTCCCGCGATGCTGAGTGGAATAGGGTCGTAATGCTCGCTCCAGATGCGCATCAGGTTTTCGCCAGGTTCCAGCTGCGCGAACGGGTCGCTGGTTGTGACGTGAGTCACACCCACCGTCGCGTTGCGGCCATCGAAGCACGCCAGATACGCGAGCCGCAGACTGCGCTTGTGCGCGGCCTTCACGCGTTGCGCCCATTCAAAATCCTGTTCTGCAAGCGCGGACATGAACAGTCCCGCGTCGAGTGTCGGATCGAGCTGTGCTGGCAGCAGGTTTTCGACGCGGATACTTTCCGGTTCCCAATGGAATCCGGCTTCACGCATCAGGATCAGCAGCTTGCGGCCGCAATCGCCACCGGTGAGATCGCTGGCAGGATGCGGCTCGGTGTAACCGCGGGTATGTGCTTCACGCACTGCCTCCGAAAATGGCACACCGTAGTTCAGCCGCTGAAAGATGAATGACAAGGTGCCGGAGAGCACCGCTTCGATGCGCTGGATGCGCTCGCCACGCCGGACCAGTTCATGCAGGGGGCCGAGCACCGGCAACGCAGCGCCGACGGTGGTTTCATAACGATAGGCGACTTCACATTCACGGGCCTGATTCTGCAGAGCCTGCCAATCCTGCTGGGAACCGCTGTTGGCGAGCTTGTTGGGTGTGATTACACCGATTCCAGCCTCGAAAAAGCCGCCGTAGCTCATTGCCACTGATGCATCCGCGGTACAGTCCACGAACAGACGGTTGCGCGCCGGAATCCGTTGCAGGTGGCGGATGATCTGTGCCCAGTCATGGTCTTTGCGCGACGCGAAATGCGTATCGTCATGCCGGTCCGGGTCGGTCAACACCAGTTCACGACGGTTGACGGTGCCGACCAGAGACAATTCGATACTGCTTGCGCTACGCAGATAGCGGCGCTGTGTATCGAGTCGGGATACAAGCGCGCTACCGACATGGCCGGTATGACCCGCGATGAACAGCAGCGTGCGATTCGATAGCGCCGGGTTTGGTGTTTGCCGGCCGGACTCGACTACGGCGTGCATCGGGCAGCCTCCCAGTGAACCGGCGGCAGCATGCGTTGGCGCGAGAGACGGAATGCCTGCAATGTCGCATCGAGCTGTTCGGTCTCGATCAGGAATGCATCGTGACCATGCGGGGAATGCAACACGCTCAGCTCCGCGTAGGGCAGGTGCGTCGCCAGTTCCTGCTGTTCGGTAAGCGGGTAGAGCAGGTCGCTGTCGATGCCGACGACCAGTGCCGGAACCTCGATAGCGTCGAGTGTCGCTTGCAACGTGCCGCGTCCGCGCGCCAGATCATGTGTGTCCATGGCGCGCGTCAGCACCACATAACTCGCGGCATCGAAACGACGCACCAGTTTGTCACCTTGATGACGCAGATAATTTACGATTTCGAATTCGTCACGGCGGTCACGCTGGCGCGCAAAACGCTGTTCGTATTCGCCCCAGTGGCGGTAACTCAGCATCGCCATCATGCGTGCGGTGGCGAGCCCGGCGGCCGGTGGCCGGGCCGGATGGTAATTCCCGGCTTGCCAGCAGGGATCGGCACAGATCGACTGCCGCTGTGCTTCCGAGAATCCGATCGCCCAGGCTGATTGGCGTGCGCCGCACGCGATTGGGACGATGGCATCGACGTAATCGGGATACAGTGCGGCCCATTCCAGCACCTGCATGCCGCCCAGTGAACCGCCTGCTATCAGCGCCAGTCGTGCGACACCCAGTTCCTGCAGCAATGCATACTGCACGTGAACCATGTCGCGCACACTGATCTCTGGAAAGTTGCCAGCGTAGGCATGACCGGTGACGGGGTCGATGCTGCGCGGACCGGTGGTCCCGTAACAACCGCCCAGTACATTGCTGCAGACGATAAAATCGCGCGCCGGATCAAACGCACGACCGGCACCGAACAATCCCTGCCACCAGTGGTCTGCGTCGGGCGTGCCGGTCAGCGCATGACAGATCAGCACCGCATTGTCGCGCTGCGTGTTGAGCCGGCCCCAGGTGCGGTACGCGACCGTCACCTGGGGCAATACCTGTCCCGATTCGAGTTGTACAGGCTGGGGCAGCGTAATGAACCGCGTCTGTCCCATGAATGTATGTGCCTTGCTCATGCTGCGATCTTCTTTCTGACGGTGGCGAACGCTTGCCGGAAATCATCCTTGATGTCGTCGATGTGTTCGATGCCGACCGAGACCCGGATAAGGTCCGCAGTCACGCCTGCGGCGTGTTGCTCCTCGTCCGTGAGTTGCTGGTGCGTGGTGGAGGCGGGATGGATCACCAGCGTCTTGGCATCGCCGACGTTGGCAAGATGGCTGGCGAGTTTCACATTGCTGATGAAACCGCGCGCCGCTTCTTCGCCGCCGCGGATACCGAAACTCAGCACCGCGCCGAAGCCGTGCCGCAGGTATTCTTTCGCGCGGGCATGCGACGGATGCGAAACGAGCCCTGGATAGTTTACCCAGGCGACGTCCGGTTGCTGTTCGAGCCACTGTGCCAGTGCCAGGGTGTTGTCAACGTGGCGCTGCACGCGTAGCGACAAGGTTTCCAACCCTTGCAGAAACAGGAAGGAGTTGAACGGCGACAGTGCAGGGCCGAGATCGCGCAAGCCTTCCACGCGCGCACGGATGATGAACGCGATGTTGCCGAACGGGCCTTGCGGACCGAAGGTCTCCCAGAAGTTCAGGCCGTGATAGGCGGGCGACGGTTCGGTGAACAGCGGGAACTTGCCGTTGCCCCAGTCGAACTTCCCGGCATCCACGATCACACCACCGATCGAGGTGCCGTGTCCGCCGATCCATTTGGTCGCCGAGGCCACCACGATGTCGGCGCCGTGTTCGATCGGCCGCGCCAGATAACCCGCTGCACCGAAGGTGTTGTCCACGATCAGTGGCAGGCCGTTCTTATGCGCAAGCGCAGCGAGTTTGCGGAAGTCCGGGATGTTGAAGCCCGGATTGCCGATGGTCTCGACGTAGATGGCTTTGGTGTTTACATCGATGGCCTGTTGGAATTTGTCCAGGTCGTCGCCTTCCACAAAACGCACGTCAATCCCGAGCCGCGGGAACGTCACCTTGAACTGGTTATAGCTGCCGCCGTACAACGCACTCGACGCGACGATGTTGTCGCCAGCCTGGGCGAGGGTGGTGATGGCGATCAGTTGTGCGGCCTGACCGCTGGACACCGCCAATGCGGCTACGCCGCCTTCCAATGCCGCGATGCGTTGTTCGAACACATCGGTGGTGGGATTCATGATGCGGGTGTAGATGTTGCCGAATTTCTTCAGTGCAAACAGGTCGGCGCCGTGCTGCGCATCGTCGAAGGTGTAGGAACTGGTCTGGTAGATGGGCACCGCACGGGCGTTGGTGCCCGGGGCCGGTTGCTGTCCGGCATGGACCTGCAAGGTCTCATATCGGTATTTTGGTGCGGTCTGGTCGCTCATGTTGCTCTCCTTACAAACTGTCAGGGCAAACGGTTTAGGGACAGGCATCGCGCTCGCGGCGCGATACCGTTACGCAGACGGCATCAGCCGCCGGCGGTTCTGACCCGTGAAGGTGCAACTGTTGCGAGGAGATTCAGGACTGGAATTCAGGCATTAAAAAACCCGCAGCGGCTGCACCGGTGCGGGTTTCAGAATCTGGCTGTCGGGACCCTAGTCGGGGTTTGAGACAGCGCGTGCCCGCACGGCGATGCGCATGGTCATGCACATACACATGCAGGCAAGGGCAAAAATCGTGAATGACAAAATCTGTTCCATGGCGTGACTATTCACGATGCCTGTGCACTTGTCAAGAGCCCGTCCGACCGCTACCTTCTACTGGCCAATAGCTTCGGGAGTTCGCCATGAATCGCTGGAAACGGGCCGGCTGGTATGCCATGTTGCTGATACCGTTCATCGGCGCGCTGTGGGTGCCGTTCTATAACCGCATCGACCCGATGCTTTTCGGCATCCCGTTCTTCTACTGGTTTCAATTCGTGTGGATCATCGTCACGGCTGCGATTACAGCGGCTGCGTATTTCGCCAAAGCCTGATACGAGCACCTCTAAAAATGGATCTTTTGATTTCTGGCGGTGTTGGAGATGTCCTCGAAAGCCTCATGTATTGCCATATACACTCCGGTTTCTCGGCCATCTCCGCCTACCCAGAAACCAAAATGTCCGATTTTTCGAGGCACTCATAACAAAAACGGGGATAAAGCATGAACTGGCCGGCATTGATTGTATTCATCTTGTTGTTCGTACTGGTGACAGTGCTGGGCTTTGTGGCGGCGCGCTGGCGCGCAGCTGACCTTGATCACCTGCACGAGTGGGGCCTGGGCGGGCGGCGCTTCGGCACCGTGGTCACTTGGTTCCTGTTGGGCGGCGATCTCTACACGGCATATACCTTCATCGCGGTACCGGCCTTGGTGTTCGGCGCCGGAGCGATCGCGTTTTTCGCGCTGCCATATACGTTGATGGTTTATCCGTTCGTATTCGTGGTGTTCCCGCGCTTGTGGTCGGTGTCGCGCAAGCACGGTTACGTGACGGCCTCGGATTTCGTGCGCGGCCGTTACGACAGCGGCCTGCTGGCCTTGCTGGTGGCGATCACCGGCATTCTCGCCACCATGCCTTATATAGCGTTGCAGCTGGTCGGTATCCAGGTGGTGATCGCCGCGATGGGTTTCACCGGCAGCGGTCTGATCGGTGACCTGCCTATTATCATAGATTTATTGATACTGGCGTGTTATAG
>JBOIBL010000036.1:0-8080 GCA_050739495.1 Gammaproteobacteria bacterium
CCCTCCTGCTATATAGTTCGCGGCTGCCGGGTGCGGGGTGGAGCAGTCTGGCAGCTCGTCGGGCTCATAACCCGAAGGTCGCAGGTTCAAATCCTGCCCCCGCTACCAAGTTTCTGGTGACGTGGGCCCCGACAGGGGCTTTTTCATGTCCAGCGACGGTCCAGGCACCGTCGTTCCGAGCCCCGGTCGAGCCGGGGTTTGTTGTCTTGGGGTCCCGCCTTCAGCGGGATCAACTGGAAAATGGGCCTTGGGCCCATTTTTTATTTGTGTTTGGATGGGTCGGGATGCGCGAGACGCTGTTGAACATGCTGGAGCCGGTGGTAGCCACGCTGGGTTACGAGCTGGTGGAACTGGAGTTTCATGGCGGATTGCTCCGGATCTATATCGATCAGCCGGACGGCGTGACGCTCGATGATTGTGAGCGGGTCAGCCGGCAGGTCAGCAGCGTGCTGGATGTGGAGGATCCGATCCCCGGGGCTTATTCCCTGGAAGTGTCCTCGCCGGGACTGGACCGGCCCTTGCGCAAGCTGAGTGATTTTCAACGTTTCGCGGGACATCGCGTGAAACTGGAACTGACCTTGCCGCTCGATGGGCGGCGCCGGTTCGCAGGCATCCTGACGGGTGTCGATGGTGATGAGGTTTTAGTGGATGTGGAGGGCACGCAGTTTCGCTTGCCGTTCACGCAGATGGGCAAGGCACACCTTGTGCCTGAGTTCTGATTGACCTGGAAAAGCCGTCCCTGGCTTTTCCAGGCTCGAAAACCGCGGAGTGAATCCGCGATTTTCTCCATTTTCCAGCCGCAGACGGCTGGAAAATGACGGTAAATCCATTTACCGGACATACTGAGCGAAAACGTGCTGCGTTGCAGCAAATTGGATGACAGGGTCATGAACAAAGAGATATTACTGGTTGTAGATGCCGTCTCGAACGAGAAAGGCGTGGACAAGAGCGTGATCTTCGAGGCGCTGGAAGCGGCATTGGCTTCTGCCACCCGCAAGAAACACGGCAGCGAGATCGAGGTGCGCGTCGCGATCGACCGTCAGACCGGCGACTATGAGACCTTCCGTCGCTGGGAAGTGAAGGCCGACGACGAGGTGCTGGAAGAACCGGCGCACGAACTGCGTCTGATGGACGCGCTGGATGTGAAGCCGGATTCCAAGGTCGGCGATTTTATCGAAGAGCCGATGGAATCGGTCGCCTTCGGCCGTATTGCAGCGCAGACCGCCAAGCAGGTTATCGTGCAGAAGGTGCGCGAAGCCGAGCGCGCCCAGGTCGTGGAAGCCTATCAGGATCGCGTCGGCGATCTGGTCACCGGCGTGGTTAAGCGTGTCGAACGCGGCAACGTTTATATCGATCTCGGCAACAACGCCGAAGCCTTCATCGCGCGCGAAGAGATGATTCCGCGCGAAGCGGTGCGCACCGGCGACCGCATCCGCGGTTATCTACGTGAAGTTCGCGCCGAGCTGCGCGGACCGCAGTTGTTCGTCACCCGCACCGCGCCCCAGTTCCTGATCGAATTGTTCAAGCTGGAAGTGCCCGAAGTCGGTCAGGGCCTGATCGAGATCAAGGGTGCGGCGCGAGATCCGGGTGCCCGTGCCAAGGTCGCAGTGAAGAGCAACGACTCGCGCATCGATCCGGTCGGTGCCTGCGTCGGTATGCGCGGTTCGCGCGTTCAGGCGGTGTCCAATGAATTGTCCGGCGAGCGCGTGGATATCGTGCCGTGGGACGACAATCCGGCGCAGTTCGTCATCAATGCGATGTCACCCGCCGAAGTGCAATCCATCGTCATGGATGAAGAATCGCACAGCATGGATATCGCAGTGTCCGAAGACAACCTCGCCAAGGCCATCGGCCGCGGCGGTCAGAACGTGCGTCTCGCGACCCAGCTCAGCGGCTGGGAACTGAACGTGATGACACAGGAACAGGCGACGCAGAAGAGTGAAACCGAGATGCAGGCGCTGCAGCAGCTGTTCATGCAACAGCTCGACGTGGATGAAGACGTCGCGGCGATCCTGGTGCAGGAAGGGTTTTCCAGCATCGAGGAAATCGCCTACGTGCCAGCCGCGGAATTGCTCAGCATCGAGGAGTTCGACGAGGGCGTGGTCGAGGAATTGCGTGGCCGTGCCCGCGACGTGCTGCTGACCCAGGCTATCGCCAGCGAAGAAGAGATGGGCGATGCCGAACCGGCCCAGGATCTGCTGGATATGGAAGGAATGGACAAGGCGCTGGCATTCCGTCTGGCGGCCAAGGGCATCACCACCATGGAAGAACTTGCCGAGCAGGCAGTGGACGATATCAAGGATGTCGAAGGACTCGACGAGACCCGTGCTGCACAACTCATCATGACCGCGCGTGCTCCCTGGTTCGCGGGTGACGAGGCACAGCAGAAGTAAAACGAGCGAGGAACGTCGCCATGGCCGAAGTTACAGTCAAACAATTTGCCGAAGTGGTGGGCACGCCGGTCGACCGGTTGCTCACGCAATTGGCCGAAGCGGGCATCGAGCTCCAGGATCCGGAGGCTGCCATCAGCGATGAGCAGAAGTTGCAGCTTTTGACCCACTTGCGGCACAGCCATGGTGAAGGTGTCGCGGGCGAACCGCGCAAGATCACGCTCAAGCGCCGCAGCGTTTCGGAGATCAAGCTCACCGGTTCGCAGGGCCGTGCCAAGACGGTCAGCATTGAGGTGCGCAAGAAGCGCACCTATGTGAAACGCAGCGCAGTCATTGAGGAAGATGCCAAGCGTCGTGCCGAAGAGGAAGCTGTGCGCGACGCAGAGCTGGCGAAGCTGCGCGAGGAAGAGGATCGTCTGGCATCGGCACGCGCCGAGAAGCAGGCAGTCGAAGATGCCGAGCGTCTGCGCAAACACGAAGAGGACGCCAAACAGAAGGCCGAGGAAGATGCACAAGCTAGGGCGGAAGCCGAACGCCGCAAGGCCGAGGCAGATGCACGGCGTGAAGCGGAAGAGGAAGACCGCCGTATGCGTGCGGCAGTGCCGCGCAAGACTGCAACGCCTGCGCCGGCTGATGACAAGCACACCAAATATGGCCGTACCGAACTGCATGTGGCGCATGCCACGTCCGGGCGTCGCAAGAAGAAACCCGGCAAGGCCAAGTCTGCGGTCAATCTCCAGCTCGATTCCAAGCACGGCTTCGAGAAACCGGTTGCGCCGCAGGTACGCGAGGTCCAGATCCCCGAGACCATCACGGTAGGCGAGCTGGCGCAACGCATGGCGGTGAAAGCGACTGAAGTCATCAAGGTGATGATGAACATGGGCGCCATGGCCACCATCAATCAGGTGATCGATCAGGACACCGCGGCCATCGTGGTGGACGAGATGGGTCACAAAGCCAAACTGTTGAAGGAAAATGCTCTCGAAGAGCAGGTGCTACAGGTCGAGCATGAAGGCGAGCAGGTCGCGCGCCCACCGGTGGTCACCATCGTCGGTCACGTCGATCACGGCAAGACTTCGCTGCTGGATTACATTCGTCGCACGCGTGTCGCCGCGCGCGAAGCGGGTGGCATCACCCAGCACATCGGCGCATACCACGTCGAAACCGAAAAGGGCGTCATCACGTTCCTGGATACGCCGGGCCATGCCGCGTTTACGGCCATGCGTGCGCGCGGTGCAAACGTGGCGGATATCGTAGTGCTGGTAGTCGCAGCCGATGATGGCGTAATGCCGCAGACTGTCGAAGCGATCCAGCATGCACGTGCCGCCGAGGTGCCGATCGTGGTCGCGGTGACCAAGATCGACAAACCGGAAGCGGATCTGGAGCGGGTGCGCAGCGGTCTGGCGCAGCACGAGATCATCTCCGAAGAATGGGGCGGCGAGAACATCTTCGTGCCGGTTTCCGCCAAGAGCGGCGAAGGCGTGGACAAGTTGCTCGATTCCATTCTGGTACAGGCTGAAGTACTCGAGCTGAGCGCCGTCGCCTCCGGTCCGGCCTCCGGCTTCGTGCTCGAGTCGAGCTTGGAAAAAGGCCGCGGTTCGGTCGCGACGGTGCTGGTGCAGCGTGGCTTGCTCAAGAACGGCGACATCCTGCTCGCCGGGCAGGAATTTGGTCGCGTGCGCGCCATGTTCGACGAAGACGGTAAGCGCATTGAAGAGGCTGGGCCTTCCATGCCGGCACTGGTGCTCGGTTTGTCGGGCACACCGAACGCAGGCGATGAAGCTGTGGTGGTGCCGGATGAACGCAAGGCGCGTGAAGTGGCGCTGTATCGTCAGGGCAAGATTCGCGACGTGAAACTGGCGCGCCAGCAGGCGGCCAAGCTCGACGACGTGTTCCAGCAGTTGCAGGAAGATAACCAGGCCGGTCTCAACCTGTTGATCAAATCCGATGTGCAGGGCAGTGCCGAAGCATTGCGCGATGCCGTGACGCAGCTTTCCACCGACGAGATCAAGGTCAAGGTGATTGCGAGCAGCGTTGGCGGTATCACCGAATCGGACGTGAACCTCGCGATGGCCTCCAAGGCCGTCATCATCGGCTTCAACGTGCGTGCCGACGGCGGTGCGCGTCGCCTGATTTCCGAATCCGGTGTAGATGTCCGTTATTACAGCGTGATCTACGAAGCCATCGATGATGTCAAGAAAGCCGTCAGCGGCATGCTCAAACCCGAGCTGCGCGAGCAGATCGTCGGCCTGGCGGAAGTGCGTGACGTATTCCGCTCGTCGAAGATCGGCGCCATCGCCGGTTGTCTGGTCATCGAAGGTTCTGTCAAACGCAACCTGCCGATCCGTGTCTTGCGTGACAACGTGGTCATCTATGAAGGCCAGCTCGAATCGCTGCGTCGTTTCAAGGACGACGTTGCGGAAGTCCGGGCCGGCACCGAATGCGGAATCGGCGTCAAGGATTACAACGATGTTCGTGCCGGCGACCAGATCGAATGCTACGAGCGCGTGGAAGTGGCGCGCGCGATCTGACGCTCGCAGGTTTCTGACATGGCGCGCGAATTCGAACGTTCCAGCCGGGTCGCCGGGCAGTTGCAGCGCGAACTCTCGGAACTGATCCGTCGTGAGGTCAAGGATCCGCGGGTTAGATTGGTGACAGTTACCAAAGTTGACGTCACCCGCGATCTTTCACACGCCAAGGTGCTGATCTCGGTGCTGGGTGAAGACGGTCCGCAGCCGGAAGTGCTCGCGGCATTGCAGCACGCAGCCGGGTATTTGCGTCATCTGCTGGGCAAGATGCTGAAGATGCGCCATATCCCGGAACTGCATTTCGCCCAGGACGATGTGCTCGAGCGCGCGGCGCACCTCACTGCGCTGATCAATCAGGCTAACCGCGACAAGGGTCCGGGAGAGACAAACTCTTGACCACTGACGAGCCGCTGTCGCACCAAGCAAAGCAAAGTAAACTGCAGGGACAGCGCCGCCGCGAATACCGCGATGTACATGGTGTGTTGTTGCTGGATAAACCGGTGGGCATGACTTCGAATCAGGCGTTGCAACATGTGCGGCGCCTGTTCAATGCCCGTAAGGCCGGCCATACCGGCAGTCTCGATCCGCTGGCGACTGGTCTGTTGCCGTTGTGTTTCGGTGAAGCCACCAAGGTCTCCTCGTTCCTGCTCGATTCCGATAAGCTCTACGCGGTGACTGCGCGCCTCGGCGTGCGCACCCGTACCGGCGACGCCGAAGGCGAGATCACCGAGACCTGCGCAGTACCGAAGCTCACCGACGCTGTCATCGAACGGGCTTTGTCCGGTTTCAAAGGCGAGATCCAGCAGATACCGCCGATGTACTCCGCCCTCAAGCACCAGGGTCAGCGTCTTTATGACCTGGCGCGTGAAGGGGTGGAAGTGGAGCGGGCGCCGCGTACGGTTCATATTCGCGAACTGGTCCTGGTCCGTCACGATGCCGACAGCCTGGAATTGACGGTCCGCTGCTCGAAAGGGACCTATGTCCGTACTTTGGTAGAAGACATTGCCTCGGCGCTGGGTACCTGCGCGCACGTCATTGCACTCAGGCGGCTGGCGGTCGGTCCGTATGGCGGCGAGGATGGCCTGCCCATGTATCCGCTCGATGAGCTGCGGGAGTTGGCCACCGAGCCGGGCCGTCTTGACGAAAAACTGCTGTCGGTGGACAGCGCCCTTGAGAATTGGCCGGCGGCCCGTCTGGGTACCGATGCGGCCTGGTATTTCGGGCGCGGCCAGGCCGTGGTGGTGCCGGGCGCTCCGACTACCGGCTGGTTGCGGGTTTATGACGGCGATCGCTTCCTGGGACTGGGCGAGGTCATACCGGATGGCCGGATCGCCCCCCGGCGCTTGATAAGGATTCCCGGTAACACGGTTTGATGCTGATTTTATTGGCTTTTTACTTGTCCGGAGCCGACCGCAGGACTACAATACGCGGCTGATTTCAAGGGCAAGCAATACTTCGGAGTTGACCTTACATGTCGTTCACTGCTGAAAAGAAACAGGAAGTCATCGCCGCTTATCGCCGCGATTCCAAAGATACCGGTTCGCCGGAAGTGCAGGTGGCCTTGTTGTCCGCCCGCATCGAGGGTTTGGGTGGCCATTTCACCCAACATACACAGGATCATCATTCCCGTCGTGGTCTGCTGAAGATGGTGAACCAGCGCCGCAAGCTGCTGGATTACCTCAAGAAGACGGACCAGTCGCGCTACGAGGCGCTGATCGAGCGTCTTGGCTTGCGCCGCTGATTCTGATTTTCTCAAACACGCAGCACACGAAGGGTAGACCGTGACAGTAATCAAGAAGAGTTTTCAATACGGCGACCACACCGTGACGATCGAGACCGGCGAGATCGCCCGTCAGGCGTCCGGCTCGGTCATGGTGAGCATGTCGGATACGGTGGTGCTGGTCACCGCTGTAGGTTCCAAGAACGCAGTGGAAGGCCGGGATTTCTTCCCCCTCACCGTGAACTATCAGGAGAAGACCTACGCTGCGGGCAAGATCCCGGGCGGCTTCTTCAAGCGTGAAGGCCGCCCCAGCGAAAAGGAAACTCTCACCTCCCGTCTGATCGATCGCCCGCTCCGCCCTCTGTTCCCCAAAGGTTTCTACAACGAAGTCCAGGTCATCGCCACGGTCATCTCCGTGAACCCGGACGTGGACCCGGATGTGCCGTCCCTGATCGGCGCCTCTGCGGCAGTCGCACTCTCGGGCATGCCGTTCGCGGGACCGATCGGCGGTTGCCGAGTCGGTTACATCGACGGCAAATACGTATTGAACCCGACCTACACCCAGTTGCAGCAGTCGCAGTTGGACCTGGTGGTCGCCGGTACCGACAAAGCGGTGCTGATGGTCGAATCCGAAGCCAAGTGCCTGTCGGAAGACGTGATGCTCGGCGCGGTCGTGTTCGGTCACGAACAGATGCAGGCAGCCATCAAGGTCATCAAGGAACTCGCGAAAGAAGCCGGCAAACCGGCCTGGGACTGGAAGGCCGCCGAGAAAGACAAAGGCCTGGCCGAGGCAGTCGCTGCGGAAGCCGAGAAGGCGCTCACCGATGCCTATCAGATTGCCGAGAAGCAGGAACGCTACACCCGCATCGGCGAAGCCCGCGCTGCCGTGATCGCCAAGCTCGCCGGCGGTGATGCACCGCAATGGGACGAGAAACTGGTCGGCACCGCATTTGGTGATCTCGAAAAGAAGATCGTGCGCAGCCGCATCATCGAAGGTAAGCCGCGCATCGACGGACGCGACACCAAGACCGTGCGTCCCATCACCATCAAGGTTGGCGTACTACCGCGCACCCACGGTTCCGCACTGTTCACCCGCGGCGAGACTCAGGCGCTGGTGGTCACCACGCTCGGCACCGGTCGCGATGCACAGATCATCGACGCCATCGAAGGCGAGCGCAAAGAACCGTTAATGCTGCATTACAACTTCCCGCCGTACTCGGTGGGCGAGACGGGCTTCATCGGTTCGCCGAAGCGCCGCGAGATCGGCCATGGCCGCCTCGCCAAACGCGGCGTGCTGGCCGTGATGCCGGACATGAAAACCTATCCGTACGTGATCCGTGTGGTCTCCGAGATCACCGAGTCGAACGGTTCCAGCTCCATGGCCAGCGTGTGCGGCACCAGCCTCTCGCTGATGGATGCCGGCGTGCCGTTGAAGGCACCGG
>JBOIBL010000037.1:0-4351 GCA_050739495.1 Gammaproteobacteria bacterium
CTACCTGTACCTCGTTGAGGCCGATCTTGAACTTGCCTTCCGCGGCAATGCGTGCATCGCAGAAGATCGCCAGGACTGCGCCGCCTGCCGGGCTGTGTCCGGTGATTGCTGCGATGATCGGTACCGGTGACAACGCTATGGTTCGCAGTAAATCGATGAAATCCTTCCAGAACGCATGCATCGCGGTGCGATCCAGTTGCAATAACTCCGGCACATCCAGACCAGCCGAGAACATGCCATCGGCACCCGAAAGAATGATTGCGCGTTTATTTTCACGTGCGGCAGCTCCAATCGCTGTGCGCAACGCATGCACCAATGCGGGATTCAGCGCATTAGCCGGTGGACGCGCCAGTTGCAATTCCAGGATGCCGCCCTCGTGATCAATCTTCTTCAACATCGCCATTCGCTCCTTGGGTCGAACTCTCTACCTCTATGAGCTCTCTCAACACCGTGGTCGCATATGTTCCCGCAGGCAGAAAGAATTCCAGTGTCAGGCTACGCACATCATCAGTTCGCCATTGCAGGTCGGGTACCGGCAAACGCAATGCGCGCCGCGCTGCTGCCAATCTCGCCGCCTCGAGTCCGCGTGCAAATGTCTCATGATCCTGCGCTATCCGTCCTTCAAGCGCCGCAACGTCGCCACTCACCATCGCGTCGCCTTCGCCCCACAGCGGTCCGGTAGGATGCACATCACCGGAACCGATTCGTGCCTGCAAGGTCGCGTCCGCCTCGTCGGTACGAAACACACTGTGCGTGCCTTCCAGCATACAGACCTCGCCCGATAATGCCCTATTCCAACTGCCACCAAGCACACGTTCGGACAAGACTGCATTGAAGATCAGACTGCGGGCCGTGGACAACAGCAGACTACGCACGTCACGATCGCGGACACTGCGGGGGTCTGCAAAGAACCGCACCGAGCGCCCGATGTTACTGCCGCCATGACCGAAACGCTGGGGGCCGAAATAATTCGGTACACCCTGTTCGCGAATACGCTGCAGCCGCGCCTCAAGACCGGATGTCGATACCGACAGGTCCCGGAGTACCAGACGGAAGCGATTGCCTTTAAGCGCGCCGAGCCGCAATTTGCGCCGATGGCGCAAAGCCGTCAACACTCTGTATTCCGGATGCACGTGTGCCGACCAGTCCGGTTCCGGTTGCTTACCGAGCCACAACGAGAAATGCTGCCTCGTCACCGCGTTCCTGTCCTTACGCCCCGCATAACTCACATCGCGCGCTCGTACCCCGGCGATACGGGCCAGTTCACGCGCTACCCACGTGGTGTTGGCGCCGCGCTTCTCGACCTGCAGCAGCAGGTGTTCGCCTTCGCCATCCGCGACGAATCCCAATACTTCATCCACACGGAAATCTTCCGGCGTGCTCCGGATACGGGCACGACATTCGGGTTGGCCATATGCAAATGACCAGACAGGGAGTTCATTCATAAAAATTCAGTCAATAGGGGAATTGGATTCGATCACCGCCACGGCGTGCACCGCGACGCCTTCACCGCGGCCGATGTAACCGAGTCCTTCGGTGGTGGTGGCTTTAACATTGACACAATCGGCCGGGATACGCAGACCCTCGGCAAGATTGGCGCACATGAGCGGAATATGCGATGAGAGTTTCGGGGCTTGTGCAATCACCGTCACGTCCAGCTGTGCCGGTTTGAAGTGTTTTTCATCCAGTAATTTCATGACCTGCGCCAACAGCTTGCGGCTGTCTGCACCACGCCAGGCCGGGTCCGTATCCGGGAAATGCCGTCCGATGTCGCCCAGTGCTGCTGCGCCCAGCAAAGCATCGCAGACTGCATGCAGCAGCACATCACCATCCGAATGCGCCTTGATGCCATGCGTATGCGGGATACGCACGCCGCCGAGAACAATGCTGTTCCCGGTTGTGAAGGCGTGGACATCGAAGCCATGACCGATTCTCATTTATGCAAGGCGCCTTTAAAAGTCAGAGATTTTGCTTTCTGAGTAGGCGGAAATGACCGAGGAACCGGAGCGTACACGGCAGTACATGAGGCTTCCGAGGTCATTTCTAACACCCTCAGAAAGTAAAAGAATGATTTTGAAAGATGCCTTCATGCGTGTCCCTCTGCGCGCCTTGCCAGTATCGCCTCTGCTACTGCAATATCGTCAGGGCGGGTGATCTTGAGGTTATCGCTACGCCCTTCCACTACCCGCACTTCACCGGGCCGGACACGTTCGACGGCGGCAGCTTCATCGGTGGGCAATTCGTCTGCATCAAACGCCGCATCCAGTGCCGAACACAATAATCCATAACGGAACATCTGCGGCGTCAATGCCCGCCATACCCCCTGTCGCGATGGTGTACCGGTGATGTAACCCAATTCATCGACCTGTTTCAGCGTATCAACCAGAGGTGAAGCCAGGATGCCACCGACCGGATCATGCTCCAAAGCTGTCATCAGATGCCCCAGGTCGGTTTTATGCAGGCAGGCCCGTACCGCATCGTGCACCAATACCCAATCATCAGCTTGCAGTTCTTCATTCAGACTCGAAAGTGCATTGCGCACCGAATGCGCCCGCTCTTCGCCGCCCTGCACTGTATTTACCGGCTTGGACTGGGGTTTGACGTAGCGCGACCAATAGGGATCACTGTCCGCGACCACTACACTGATCCCGGCGATTCGCGGTTCGGCAAGGAATACTGTCAGGACATGTTCGATCACGGTGCGGCCGGCCAGCGAAAGGTATTGTTTGGGTATGGAGCTGCCCATGCGCACACCGCTGCCGGCAGCAGGAATCACCGCCCAGAACCGTGTCGCACTGGACATCAGTGGTCCGCCGGCGGTGGAGCCGGCTGCACGATCTGATAGAACGTCTCGCCTTTTTTGATCATGCCCAGATCGGTACGGGCACGTTCCTCGACCGCTGTCTGACCCTGCTTGAGGTCTTTTACTTCCGCGGCGAGCGTCTGGTTGCGTTTGCCAAGTCCAGCGTTTTCCTGCTTCTGCACCTCGACCTGATGCTGTAAGGTCCAGGCATCGTGCAGATTGCCGGTTCCGAACCAGAGCTGATACTGCAACAATACAAACAGCAACAGAAGCAGCAATGGCATCAACAGCTTCGGTTGCAGTTCGCGCAGGTGCACGTTCAGCCTCCGCCTATCCTGCCCGGGAATGCGGCACGCCCGTGATAGCGTGCCTTCGCCCCCAGCGACTCCTGGATGCGCAGCAGCTGATTGTATTTGGCGAGACGATCGGACCGCGACAGAGACCCGGTCTTGATCTGTGTGGTCTTGCTGCCGACCGAGAGATCCGCGATCGTCGCATCCTCGGTCTCGCCGGAGCGATGTGACATCACCGCCGTGTAACCCGCTTTCGTCGCCATATCTATCGCAGCGAATGTTTCGGTCAGCGTACCGATCTGATTGACCTTGATCAGGATCGAATTGGCGATCCCCTGCTCGATGCCGCGCCTCAGCAGTTTTGTATTAGTGACGAAATTGTCATCACCGACGAGCTGTATCCGCTGACCGAGCCTATCGGTCAGCACCTGCCAGCCGTTCCAGTCATCCTCCGCCATCCCGTCCTCGATGCTGACAATCGGATAGCGCGAGACCAGATCGGTCAGGTAATCGGTAAACTCGGCTGCCGAATACTGTTTGCCCTCGGACTCCAGATGGTAGCGACCATCCTTGTAGAATTCTGAACTGGCGGCATCCAGGCCCAACTGGATATCGCGCCCCGGTTCATACCCAGCGCGATTGATCGCCTCCATGATGACCTCGATCGCGGCTTCATTCGACGGCAGATCCGGTGCAAAGCCTCCTTCGTCACCGACCGCGGTATTCAAACCACGACCCTCAAGCACCTTCTTCAGTGTGTGGAACACCTCCGCACCGTAACGCAGCGCTTCGGCGAAATCCGGAGCGCCCACCGGCAGAATCATGAACTCCTGGATATCGACACTGTTGTTCGCATGCGCCCCGCCGTTGATGATATTCATCTGCGGGACCGGCAGCGTGACCGCCTTGTCACCGCCCAGCCAGCGATACAGCGGTATCTGATGTTCGCGTGAGGCGGCTTTCGCTGCCGCCAGCGACACGCCGAGTATGGCGTTCGCACCCAGACGTGATTTGTTCTCCGTACCATCCAGTTCGATGAGCGCGTGATCGAGCTTGACCTGATCTTCGACCTGCATGCCGCGCACGCGTCGCAGTATCTCGCCGCTGACGTTGGCGACAGCTTTCCTGACCCCCTTGCCGTGGTAGCGCCTCGGATCACCGTCGCGCAGTTCTACCGCTTCGCGGCTGCCGGTTGAAGCACCGGACGGCACCGCCGCACGTCCGACGATGCCGCTCTCAAGGATCACATCCGCTT
>JBOIBL010000038.1:0-10157 GCA_050739495.1 Gammaproteobacteria bacterium
TGGTGGGCGATACTGGGATTGAACCAGTGACCCCTGCCGTGTGAAGGCAGTGCTCTCCCGCTGAGCTAATCGCCCCGTCAGGGAGCGCAGATTTTACGGACCACGCTGCATCCGGTCAAATGACGGACGCGATTACCCGTAAAATGCCGCTGATGGACCGGCTGCCGATCGATTCCCTGTTGCCCGAGATCCGGACCGCTTTGGCGGAGCGGGGTTGTGCCGTGGTCGAGGCACCGCCTGGCGCCGGCAAGACCACCCGCGTGCCATTGGCGTTGCTGGATGCGCCCTGGCTTGCCGGCCGCAAGCTGGTGATGCTGGAACCCCGCCGTCTGGCGGCACGGACGGCTGCCCAACACATGGCGCAGCTGCTGGGTGAACAACCTGGCGAAACGGTCGGTTACCGGATACGGATGGATAGCCGCATCGGTCCGCGAACTCGGATCGAGATTGTGACGGAGGGGGTGTTGACGCGGCTGCTGCAAACCGACCCTGCGCTCTCCGGGTATGGTGGAGTGCTGTTTGACGAATTCCATGAACGCAGCCTGAATGCGGATCTGGCGCTCGCTTTGTGCATCGAAGCGCGTCAGGCCTTGCGGCCTGATCTGCGGCTGCTGGTGATGTCAGCGACGCTGGCGGGTGATGCGATCGCAGGGCTGTTGGACAGCGCGCCAAGATTGCGTTCCGACGGCCGGAGCTTTCCTGTCACAACCCGATACCTCACGCCCGTGTCGGCCGAGCACATGGCAGCTGCGGTCGCGCAGGCAGTGCGAAATATCTTGCAGCAGGAAACCGGCAGCGTGCTGGTGTTCCTTCCGGGTGCTGGCGAGATTCGCCGGCTCGCCTCGTTACTCGCAGGCCAGCTGCCGGATGACGTGGAACTCATGCCGCTTTACGGTGATCTGTCGCAGTCCGAGCAGGATGCGGCAATTCGCAAACCGGTAGCCGGCCGGCGCAAGCTGGTACTGGCGACCGCCATCGCCGAGACCAGCCTGACTATCGAAGGAGTGCGGGTAGTAGTGGATAGCGGCTGGTCACGGGTGCCACGCTTCGACCCGGTGAGCGGCATGACCAGATTGGTGACGATACGGGTTTCGCGCGCCTCGGCTGACCAGCGCCGCGGCCGTGCCGGACGCCTGGAAGCCGGTATGTGTTACCGGTTATGGAGCGAAGGCGAACGCCTGGAAGCGCATGGCACGCCCGAGATTTTGCAGGCCGATCTGGCTTCGCTGGCTCTGGAACTGGCGCAATGGGGTGTCCAGGATGCCGCTGCATTGAACTGGCTGGACCCACCACCGGAAGCGGCGTTGTCCCAGGCGCGTGATTTGCTCCGGCGTCTTGAGGCGCTGGACGATGAGAGCCGTATTACCTCGCATGGACGTCAGCTGACAGAACTGCCGTTGCATCCGCGCCTCGCGCATATGGTGCTGCGCGGCAAGCAGCGGGATGACGGCTGGCTGGCCTGTCTGATCGCGGCACTGGTAAGCGAGCGCGATATTCTGAGCGGCCCCGGGCTTTCTGCAGACATCAGCTTGCGGCTGCGCGCGCTGGCGAGTGATGCCCGGCATCCAGGTGATAATTCCCGGGTACGGCGGGTGCGGGCCATCGCGGAGGACATCGCGCGTCAGGCCGGCGTACGGCCTGCCCGGATCGAGTCTTTCCGGCATGCAGGGAGATTGCTGGCGCTGGCGTACCCCGACCGGGTCGCGCAACGCCGGCCGGGGTCGCAACCTCGTTACCTCCTGAGCAACGGGCGCGGCGCGATTCTGACAGCAGCCGATGCGCTGGGAACTGCGACCTGGCTGGCCGTGGCGGAACTCGATGGCGATGCGCGCGAAGCCCGGGTATTTCTGGCCGCCGAACTGACCGAAACCGACCTGCGGCAGATATTTTCAGCACAGCTTGAAACCCGCGAGCTGCTTGCATGGGACGAGTCCCGGCAGGCGGTCGATGCTGCACTGGAGACCCGGTTCGGCGCGCTGGTGCTGGAGCGGCATGCACTGGCTGCCCCCGATCCCGCGCGAGTATCCAGGTTGTTGCTGGAAGCAATCCGCCGTAACGGGCTCGACTGCCTGCCCTGGACACCGGTACTCCGTAACTGGCAGGCCCGCCTGGCATTCCTGCGCCGCGAGCAGGGCGAGACTTGGCCCGCAGTTGACGATGCTTCACTGACGGCACAGCTCGAGACCTGGCTATTGGCTTATATGCATGGCAAAGCACGGTTCAGTCACCTCGCTGATATTCCCTTGCAGCAAGCCCTGAACGGCATGCTGAATTATCGCCAGCAACAGGCGCTGGACAAGTTGGCGCCGACGCATGTCACCGTCCCAACCGGTTCACGGATCGGTGTCGATTACGTCAGCGGTGAAGTGCCGGTGTTGGCCGTGAGGCTACAGGAGCTGTTTGGTCTGGCCGAGACTCCCTCCGTTCTGGATGGGCGGGTACCGTTATTACTGCATCTGCTGTCACCCGCGCGCCGTCCGGTGCAGATGACGCGTGATCTGGCAGGCTTCTGGCGCAGCAGTTATCAGGACGTCAGGAAGGATATGCGTGGACGCTACCCGAAGCACCACTGGCCGGAGGATCCATTGCAGGCCGAACCGGTGCGAGGGGCACGCCGCAAACGGAATTAAAAAAACCCGGACCAGGTCCGGGTTTTTGATGTCGATCTCAGCACCATCCTCATCCTCAATCTTCGTACCATTCCTTGAGGTTGTGCCGCAGGCGTTTTTCGTCCAGATGATCTTCCAGCTTGCGCCATGCCTGGGTGTTGCGATTCTTTACCGCAACTTTGGGTTCTGCCGGTTTCCTGCCCGGCGCCGAAGGCACGTAGTCGTAACTGTCCTGTTCATAGCTGTTGCGGATCAGTTCGTCAATGCCGGCTGATTTGGAACTGCTCATGGGTCTCCTCAACCTTTACAGTGGCGAAATGCGGCGCGCTTTATATCCTGTTACAAGGAGTTTGTAAAGCGCGCCGGGTTCCGTTACATAACGCATCAGGTTCAAATCGAGGATTCAGCATCCGGACGGTGTTGACGGGCGATGAACGTGTACATCGTCGGCACCACGAACAAGGTGAACAGAGTGCCGATAGTCATGCCGGATGCGATCACGATACCGATGTCGAAACGGCTCACTGCACCGGCGCCGGTCGCGATCAGCAACGGCACCACGCCCAGTACCATCGCAGCAGTGGTCATCAGGATTGGCCGCAACCGGACCGCCGCCGCGTGCTCTATGGCTTCGCGTTTGCTCATGCCTTCATGGATCTGCATCTTGTTGGCGAAGTCCACCATCAGGATGCCGTGTTTACTGATCAGGCCGATGAGTGTGACGAGGCCCACCTGGGTATAGATGTTGATCGAGGCAGCGCCAAGCGCGATCGGTATCAAGGCACCACAGATGGCCAGCGGTACGCTGATCAGGATCACTAACGGATCGCGCCAACTCTCGAATTGAGCAGCCAGCACCAGGAAGATGATGATGATCGAAAAGAAGAACGTCACGATCAGCGCGCTGCCTTCCTGCACATATTGGCGTGATTCACCGGCGTAGTTCACGTAGAAGCCGGAAGGAAACAGCTCCTTGGCCTGTGCGTTGAAGAAATCCAGCGCCTTGCCCAGCGAGACACCGAAGGCTGGCAACGCCGAGATGGTGGCGGCGTTGAGCTGCTGGAACTGGTTCAGCTGATCCGGCTGCACACTGTTGGTGATATCAGTGATCGTGGACATCGGGATCATGCTGCCGTCAGCCGCGCGTACGTAATACTGCTTCAGGTCGGTCGCGCTGCTGCGGTACTGGTCGGCGACCTGCGGGATCACCTTGTAGCTGCGCCCCTCCAGATTGAAGAAGTTGAGATAGCCGCCACCCAGCATGGTGCTCAGGGTGTTGCCGGCATCCTGCATGCTGATGCCGAGCTGCTGCGCCTTGTTGCGATCGATGTTGATGTTGATCTGGGGATTATCGAACTTCAGATCGCTATCCACATAGTAGAACATGCCACTCTTGCGCGCGGCAGCCATTAATTTCTGCGACACCGAGTAGATATTTTTGTAACTGTCGGTCGAGCTGACCACGAACTGCACAGGTACCCCGCTAGAACCGGGTAAAGCAGGGAAGTTGATGGAGAATGCATTCAACCCCGAGATATGGGTCAGTTTCTGCTGGATCTCCTGCTGCACCTCGAACTGGCTGCGTTTGCGATCGCTCCAGGGTTTGAGCACCATGCCGCCGATGAAATTGTTCACCGACCCCAGGCCATTGATCAGGAAGTAGGCATCCCGCTCGGGGATGCTGGCGAAGATGCCGTTCACCTGCTTGGTGTATTTCTCCATGGTGTCATGTGTGACATCCCGTTCACCGAAGCCAGTGACGAACACGAAGCCCTGATCTTCGAGCGGCGCCAGTTCCTTGGCGGAGATGCTATACAGGCCGAAACACATGAGCAGTACGAAAAACGCGATGAAAACGGTGACCGGTCGCCAGCCCAGGACGACATGCAGCAGGTGTTCGTAGCGTGACTTGAGTCTTTCAAACAGGTCGTTGAGCCGCTTTTCCAGCTTGCCGACGTTGCCAACCGGCTGCAGGAAACGCGAGCACATCATGGGTGACAGGGTCAGGGCGATGATGCCCGAGATGACCACGGCGCCGGCCAGCGTGAACGCGAACTCCCGGAACAGGTTGCCGGTGAGGCCGCTGAGGAAGCCGATAGGCGCATACACCGCAGCCAGGGTGATGGTCATGGCGATGACCGGGGTCGCGATCTCGCGTGCCGAGATCAGTGCCGCCTCGAATGGGGTCTTGCCTTCCTCGATATGTCGATGGGTGTTTTCCACCACCACGATGGCGTCGTCCACCACCAGGCCGATCGCCAGCACCATGGCCAGCAATGTCAGCAGATTGAGGGAATATCCCAACATCAGCATCAGGAACGTCACGCCCACCAGCGACAGCGGAATGGTGATCACGGGGATGAACACCGGCCGCATGGCGCCCAGGAACAGAAAGATCACGATGATGACAATCAGTGCGGCTTCCACGATGGTCTTGATGACTTCGTGGATGGAACCGCTGATGAACTTGGTCGCGTCATACGCAATCTTGACGCTGAGTGACGGCGGTAACTGGTTCTGCACCTCACCGATCGCCGTGCGCACCAGTTTTACTGTATCCAGCGGGTTGGCGTCGGGAGTCGGCGAGATAGCCATGTAGACGGCAGTGACGCCGTTGAAGGTTGCCGATGAGTCATAGCTTTCGGAACCGAGTTCGACGTTCGCCACGTCCTTGATGCGGACCAGGCTATCGCCCTGTTTGCGGATCACGATGTCGCCGAAGCCCTTGGCGTCATGCAAATCGGTACTGGCCGAGATATCGATGGAGACACTCGAGCCTTTGGTACTGCCGGGCGCCGCCAGGAAGTTATTGGCCAGCAACGCATTGGAGACATCGGTTGCCGTGACGCCATGCGCAGCCATCTTCTTGGGGTCCAGCCAGATACGCATCGCGAACGGCTGGCCACCCAGGATCTGTGCGGAAGCAATGCCTTCCAGGGTCTGCAACTTCGGTTGCACGACGCGTGTCAGGTAGTCCGTCACCTGACCCTGGCTCATCGCCTTGGAGTAGAAACTGATGTACATGATGGCCGCACCGCGCACGTCCGATGACTGGATCACCGGTGCCTGCGAAGCGGCAGGCAGCACGTTCTTGACCTGGTCCACCTTGGACATGATGTCGACCAGCGCCTTGTGCGGATCGTAATTGAGCTTCAGGTACACGGTGACCGTGCTGACGCTTTGCTGGCTCGACGAGGTGATGTAGTCGATGCCTTCGGCACCCGCAACCGCCTGCTGGATCGGCGTGGTGATGAAGCCCTGGATCACGTCGGCACTCGCACCCGGATAGGCGGTGCTGATACTGATCTGACTGGTCTGGATTTTGGGGTATTGGCGCAGTTCCAGCGTGTTGATGGATTTCAGGCCCAGCAACAGGATGACCAGGCTGACGACCGTCGCGAGAACCGGTCGGCGAATAAACAGATCTGTGAATTTCATTACTGGTCCGCTCCGGAGGTCTGGTCGGTATCTGCGCTGTTGTCGATCGATACTTCCGTACCGCTGTGGAGTTTCTGCTGACCCGATGTAACGATCATGTCGCCACCCTTGACGCCTTCCGTAACCGCCACCCGTGTGCCTTGTTCTTCGCCGAGTTTGATGAACGTCTCCTTGACCTTGAGCACGGGTTTCCCATCGTCGCCTTTGGCATCCTTGTCCGGGGTGACGATGAACACCGAATCTCCATACAGCGAATAATTCACCGCCGCCTTGGGGATGGTCACAAGTTGTACCGGCTTGCCGGCAAAGACCGTCACATTTGCGAACATGCCGGCACGCAATAGATGGCGGGGATTGGAGATGAATGCCTGGACCCGCACATTATGCGTATCCGGATCCACTTTGGAATCGATGGCGTTGATCACACCGGAAAATTTCTGTTCTGGATAGGCATCCACATTCACTTCCACGTGTTCACCCACGGTGAGTGAGGGTAGCGCCTGCTCCGGTAGCGAGAAGTTGGCATACATGTGATCCAGCGCCTGCAGCGTGACGATCACGGTGCCGTCCGGCAGATACTGTCCCGGGTTGACGTTACGGATGCCGGCGTGTCCGGCGAACGGCGCGTGAATCGCTTTCTTATCGATGGTCGCCAGCATGTTGGCCACGTTGGATTTGGCTTGTTTCAGGTTGCTGTCAGCGGTATCCACATCCGATTGTGAGATCAGGTGTTTGGCGAAGATATCGTGTGCACGCTTGGCATTCAGTTCAGCCAGTTTTTCCTGCGCTTGCAGTCCTTCCAGTTGGGCTTGCTCACTACTGTCATCAAGCTGTACCAGCAATTGCCCCTTGCTGACATCCTGCCCGGACTCGAAGTTGATGGCAGTCACATTGCCAGCCAGCTGATTGCTGATGTCAGCACCGCTCACTGGCGCCAGATTGCCTACTGCAGTGAAATTCGGTTGCCAGGCTTCGACTTTCGCGGCTTCTTCGGACACGAAGGTCTGCTGCTTCATGTGTGCGAATTTCTGTATCTGGCTGTAGACCTCGAACCCCTTGATGCCCGCGATTATGATTATTACGGCAATGATCGCGCCAAATCCGATCATCAGGCCTTTGAACAGGCGCAATGTCTGGCTGCGATCCTTGATCAGGATATTCAATACCCCGAAGATTGCGAGAATCAGCATTGCGACGGCAACGATCGCGAGCAAGGCAAACAGGATTATCTTGAGCATTGGAGGACCTCAGTGTCTCGAAGCGGTATGGATAGAGTTTGTGTTATCTGCATGATGAGATTGTGACAATTCGCGCTGCTTGCTGATGGCAGCTGCGAGGTGGTCACGCTGGCTTTTCAGGTAATCGCGGGCCGCGGTCATGACCGCTGTGCCGAAACCATGAACAAATTCCGCCCCCGCGGCATGCTGGCAGGCAGCGGCAGCCTTGGTTTGCGCCTCTTTGATGAGCGCGAGCTGCCGGTCCAGTTCCACAATCCGGCTATCCAGCAGGGTTTCGAGGCGCTCCGGCGACAACAGATGCGCGAAATACATCATCAGCAGGAAGTCGGATTTGACCTTGTGCTGTGGCTCAGTGGTTTCCAGATCTCTGACAAAGGCCGCACGGCCGGCGTCGGTGAGCCGGTATACCCGGCGGTCAGGCTTGCCGTGCTGAGGCTCGTCGCTGCATGTCACCAGGCCTTCGGCAGTCAATTCCGCCAGGGCCGGGTAGATGGAACCGAACCCGGCCACGCAGAAGTGGCTGAAGGTCTGTTCAAAGAACTTCTTGAGGTCGTAGCCGCTGGCATCACCGAAAGTGAGGGCACCGAGGCATAGTTCCTTTACGTTCAACGCGGCAGGTCCTTGCAGAGCAGGGGGTGTAGGGTCGACAGACGACGATGATATATCGGGCCGATATATCGGCGCAATAGCCCGGGCTCTCAATCTGTCACCTGGACCCCGCGCCAGAATGCGATATAGCCCCGGATGTTGGCCGCAGCCGGCTTCGGTGCCGGGTAATACCAGGCGGCATCCGGGTTCTGTTTGCCCCCGACCTCCAGATGATAGTAGCTGGCGGTCCCTTTCCAGGGGCACACGCTATGGGTCTCGCTGGGTTTGAAGCAGGCGTGTCTGATGCTGTCAGGCGGGAAATAGGCATTGCCCTCCACCAGTTCGCAACGGTCACTTTCCGCGATTACCTCGCCGTTCCATATGGCTTTAGTCACGTGTTGCTCCCGAGGTGCAGTATCTGACACCGGCTGGATTGGACGCTAGCCGATGCGGAAGGTTCCGGCCCCGGGATACAGCTTGCTGCAATTGACAATGCCTGCGGTCAGGACGCGGCTGATATAATCGAACACCTGAGTCATTCAATTTCCCGGAACCAGTCATGAAGATTACCGTACACGGCAGCGGCTATGTAGGTTTGGTCAGCGCCGCCTGTTTTGCCAACATGGGCAATGACGTGATGTGCGTGGATGTGGACCATGCCCGTATCGCGCGCCTGAAACAAGGCGAGGTACCCATCGTCGAACCCGGGCTGGATCAATTGCTGGCAAGCGGCCTCGAGAGCGGGCGCTTGAGGTTCACCGATGTCCCGGCCGAAGGCGTCAAATTCGGTCTGGTGCAATTCATCGCGGTGGGCACGCCGCCGGATGAGGACGGTTCCGCCGATCTCAAATATGTGCTGCAGGTGGCAAAGACCATCGGCGAACACATGACTTCGGAAAAGATCGTGGCGGACAAGTCCACGGTCCCGGTAGGCACTGCAGACAATGTACGTGAGACCATCGCTGCCGCTCTCAGGCAGCGTGGCGCAGATATACCATTCGACGTAGTATCCAATCCGGAATTTCTGAAGGAAGGCAGTGCGATCGAGGATTTTGCGCATCCCGACCGCATCGTGGTCGGGGCCGAAAGCGAACGCAGTATCGAAGTGATGCGCAGTCTGTATGCGCCATTTACGCGTAACCATGAACGCCTGATGGTGATGGCGGTCCGCGATGCGGAATTCACCAAATATGCCGCAAACTCCATGCTCGCAGCCCGTATCAGCATGATGAACGAGTTCGCCAATATCGCCGAACGTCTGGGCGTGGATATCGAGCAGGTGCGCAAGGGGATTGGTTCTGATTCACGAATCGGGTATCCATTCCTTTATCCGGGCGTCGGATATGGCGGATCCTGTTTTCCCAAGGACGTGCAGGCCCTGTTACGGACCGCGGTGAAGAGCGGCTACACCCCGGTGATGCTGAATGCGGTGGAAGAGGTCAATCGGCATCAGAAGACGACCTTGTTTGAAAAAATACGAACGCATTTCGATGGAAAACTGAAAGGCCGTACCATCGCGCTGTGGGGACTGGCCTTCAAGCCAAACACGGATGATATGCGGGAAGCACCGAGCAGAATACTCATGGAAGCACTGTGGAAAGAGGGCGCGACGGTGCGTGCCTATGATCCCGCTGCCATGCATGAGGCCAAACGTCTATATGGCCAGGAAACCATGTTGATCCTGTGCGAATCGGAGATGGAATGTCTCGATGGTGCGGATGCGCTGGTAGTGGTAACGGAGTGGACCCAGTTCCGCAGTCCGGATTTCGACGAGATCAAGCAACGACTGAAGCAACCGGTCATCTTTGATGGCCGCAATGTCTATAATCGGCGTGACATGCGCGCTGGCGGGTTTACGCATTATTCGGTGGGCCGACCGGCAGTTACGCCCTGACCCTGCGCACCTGCAAGTTGCAGCAACAGCAAGCCGATCAGCGTCGCTATCCCTATGCCACCGCCGTGACTGGGTGCCGGCGTGACGGTTATGCTGCTGGTGGCGGATGCGGAACCTAGCGAGTTGGTGCAAGTCAGGGTCACTGTATATGTGCCGAGTGTGTTGAAAGTTACGCTCGGGTTGGCGGCACTGGAATCGGCGATGCCACTACTGCCAAAATTCCACTGATAGCTGAATGCATTGCTGCCGTCATAACCGAGGCAAGCGCTTTTGAGATTCATACTTTGACCTTGTGCGACACTTGCGCCGTCGGCAGGGCTGCTGATTTCGGCGCCGGTCGAGGGATACATGCCAGCAGTGAGCAGTGCGTTCAAGTCCGGAAGACCGAAA
>JBOIBL010000039.1:0-8388 GCA_050739495.1 Gammaproteobacteria bacterium
CTGCTCGACTTTCCAGACATTGCGAGGATTGCGGAACAGATGCCGCATCACGGGTGAGTTGAAGCGGTAGATGAAGAACGAGAAGCGTGCCATGCCTTTGCGCAAACGTTTTTCCAGACGTCGTTGCAATTGAATCTCCCGGGCGGGATCGCGTAATGCTGCATCCACCACGGTGGCGGTCTGTTCGGCACCGCTGGTAGCCAGATATACGCCTGAGGAAAACACCGGATCGAGAAATGCGAAGGCATCTCCGATCAGCATCCAGCCGGGTCCGCCGATGGTGCTGGAATCGTAGGAGTAATTGCCGGTGACACGGACTTCATCGCCGATCAGCTCCGCATTCGTCATGCGTCGCCACAATGCGGAATTCAATTTCAGCGTCTCGAACAGGAATTCGCGGGTGCGTCCGCGACGCTGTTTAAGATAATCCGGCCGGCATACCGCACCGACGCTCATCACACCATTCGGCAGGGGGATCATCCACATCCAGCCGTACTCGAAGTTGTAGATGCTGATATTTCCCGCGTCATCGCCTGAGCGGTATTCGGCGTTGCGGAAATGACCGAAGATCGCCGCGCTCTGATGTTCCGGGTTCTTGTGGCGGAGTTTTTTCTTGCTGGCGAGGAACGCATCGCGGCCACTGGCATCCAGCAGGTAACAGCATTGCACCTGATAACTGCTGCCGTCATCGCTGCGCACCTCGACCAGGGTGTCGCGCGCACCACGTTGTTCCACTGCGATGACTTCGGCGCCTTCGCGTGCATCGACGCCGTTCTCACGCGCGTTGTCGAACAGCATCTTGTCGAAGTCCTCACGCCAGACCTGGAACGCATGTGGCGGGCTGTTGCCAAGCGCACGCGCGAACAGGTAAGTATTGAAACCGCGTGAGTTGTTGGCCTCGAAGTCGGCACCGGCCTTGTACACACCCATGGCCCGGATCTTTTCCAGTACCCCTAACCGTTCAAATATCGGGAGATTCATCGGCAACAGGGATTCACCGATATGGAAGCGCGGATGATGGGCTTTCTCGAGTTGGATCACCTTGTGACCATGGCGTGCCAACAGGGTCGCAGCGGTACTGCCGCCGGGCCCGCCACCGATCACCAGGACGTCACATTGCTGGTTGTCCATGACTCTGGCTGATCCGCCATTCATGCCTGTCTCCCCGGTATTCCAGATTCCGAATGTTATTGATGCTGCCGCGGATTCCCTGTTTTTCATTTATGCCGCAGGAACGGGCGCGGCCAGCAGCATACTGCATGTGCGAGCGGAAATCGCTAGCGAAGTTTGCGGGGGCAGGGGAAAGCTATACGGGGGACGTTCGAAAAAAAGCCCCGGCAGTGGCGAACCACTGACGGGGCACAAGCCTTCATGGCTGGAGGTAATTGAGTGCTACTCACATAAGGGCAGTTGCATCCTTGCGGTCATCCTTTGCCTTGCCCCGGTCCTTGCTACATCCTTGTCCCACCATTCCTTGGCAGTGCAGGCGAGTGTTACTCTGCCACCCGGCCGGTCCCGGCACAGTCAGGAGCGGCGGACACGTTATGTAGTCTTTCACCTACAGGGCACCTCTAAAATCGATCTTTCGCTTTCTGGCGGTGTTTTTGGCCAGGGATGGTCTTACATTACGGAGGACAGGACGTCCGGGAGTAATGCGAAATGTACCGAATCGGAACCGCAGCTCACGGCATCCTGTGCCTCCCGCTGCACTTGTACATCCCTGTACGTCGCTCACGTACAGCCATATACACTCCGGTTCCTCGGTCATTTCTGCCTACCCAGAAACCAAAATCTCTGATTTTTGGAGGCACCCTGGCAAGCGTTTCACCGGCGGTTCGCCGCCTCCGTCCTGAGGGAGTGAGTCCTGATGCGTGATCTGTATCCCCCGTTGGAACCCTATGTAAGCCACAGCCTTGCGGTGGATTCGCCCCATGTCCTGTATGTAGAGGAATGCGGCAACCCGCAGGGCCTGCCGGTGGTGTTCGTGCACGGAGGGCCAGGAGGCGGTTGCACCCCGGATAACCGTCGTTTCTTCGATCCGGCCCGCTATCGCATCATCCTGTTCGACCAGCGCGGTTGTGGTCGCTCCAAACCCCATGCCGAACTCGAGGGCAACACTACTCAGGCCCTGGTGGCGGATATGGAACGGATCCGGGTACTCCTGGGTATCGAACGCTGGCTGGTGTTCGGGGGGTCCTGGGGCTCAACCCTGGCGTTGATCTATGCGGAGACGCATCCCGAACGGACCATGGCACTGGTGCTGCGGGGCATTTTCCTGGTCACGCAGCAGGAATTACGCTGGTTCTATCAGGACGGTATCCAGCACATCTTTCCGGATCACTTCGAGGATTTCGTGGCGCCGATCCCGGTCGCGGAACGCGGCGATCTGATGCACGCGTATTACCAGCGACTCATCAGCGAGGACATGCTGACCCGCCGTCGTGCGGCGGAAGCCTGGTCATTGTTCGAAGCGCGCTGTTCGACTTTGCTGCCCAGCGAAGCCACAGTGGATCATTTCTCGGAGCCGGATGTGGCGATGGCTATCGCCCGTATCGAATGTCATTACTTCGTCAACAACTGTTTTCTGGCCGACGACCAGATTATCCGGGATACCAGGCGCATCCGGCATATCCCCGGTGTCATCGTGCAGGGCCGTTATGACGTGGTGTGCCCGGCAGTTTCCGCCTGGCGTCTGCATAAAGCCTGGCCGGAAGCGCAACTGCAATTGGTCGCGGATGCCGGTCATGCATCCAGCGAGCCCGGCACCCGTGCGGCGCTGGTCGCAGCAACCGACGCCTTCGCCGGGCAGTTCGGCGGCACATGATCGGTTTGCTGCAAAGGGTCAGCCGCGCATCCGTGGAGGTAAATGGCCGGCGTATCGCCGCTATCGGCACCGGTCTGCTGGTACTGGTCGGGGTGGAACGCAGCGATACCGAAACGCAGGCGCAGCGTCTGCTGGAACGGTTACTCGGTTATCGCGTGTTTCCGGATGAGGCCGGGCGCATGAATCGGGACCTGCGCGAGATCGGCGGCGGTCTGTTGCTGGTGCCGCAGTTCACGCTGCCGGCCGACACCCGCAAGGGCAACCGCCCGGGGTTCGCCCCGGCCGCGCCGCCGGAACAGGGCCGGGAATTGTTCGAGAGTCTGTGCAGACTGGCGCGTGCTGCGCACCCGGAGGTCGCCTGCGGGGAGTTCGGTGCCGACATGCAGGTAGAGCTGGTCAACGATGGTCCGGTCACGTTCTGGTTGCAGGTGGGAGCCGCCGCCCCGGGCTGAAAGCCGCCCCCGCTTGTGTTCCACGTTATTTCACCTATGCTATGGAGAGCGCGCCCAAGCAAGGCGCAATGCAGACATAAAATATTCAGAGATACTTCGACAGCCAACCGATTTCCCATCCATCCGGATATACCTCATGCACGCGTCATCGGATTGCACCCCCGCTCCTGGTGCAGAAGCGACATACCAGGGGAACATGTAAATGTTGCTGATCCCGGTCATCGAGCTCAAGCAAGGTAAATGTACGCACACGCCACCCGGTGCGAAGATAACCGGCGACGATCCGGTACAAGTCGCGCGACATTGGTTGCAGGCCGGCGCCCGGCGACTGCATCTGGTAGATACGGACAGCGAAGTCGGTGGCAAACCGGCGAATGTGGCCAGTGTGCGCGACATCGTTGCGGCTTGCGACGGCGTGCCGGTGCAGGTGGCGGCAGGGATACGCACTGAAGACAATGCGGAAGTCTATTTCGATGCCGGTGCCGAATTCCTGGTGCTGGGCCCCCGGGCGGTAAGCGCGCCACATCTGGTGAATGATCTGTGCATGGAATATCCGGGCCACATCATGGTCAGTCTGGATATCCGCGATGGCAGGCTGGTAGCAGAAGGCTGGTCCAAGCATGCCAATCACGACGTGGTTGCCGCGGCTGAGCACTTCCAGCGCGAAGGGGTGGCTGCGGTGGTCTGCAATTCGGTGAAAGACAGCGCGCGCGCCCATCCGGAGCCGGATGCGGCTGTGAGCCTGGCGCAAGCCGTTACGATCTCGGTATTTGCGGCGGACGGGATCGTGTCACTGGATCAGATCAAACGTTTATGCAGCAACGGCGGCGGTGCCCTGAGTGGTGTGATCCTCGGTCAGACGCTGTATGCCGGCAAGCTGGATTTCGGTAAAGCCCAGAAACTCGCGGATTCGCTGCTGCAATCCTGAACCCGCGCCGGTTTTTCCGCTGGACCGGGGTTAAAATAGCGTTTCATCAGGTCCCCCGGACAGACGTTCAAGTAATGCGGTTCCGCCACCCTGGTCGCCGGAACTGTTGGAGTATTTCATGTTTGAATTCAGTATTGGCAAGATTCTGCTGATCCTCGTCATCGTAGTGCTGGTATTCGGTACCGCCAAGATCCCGCGCATCGGCGAAGACATCGGCAAAGCGGTGCGCAGCTTCAAGAAAGCCATGCACGAAGGCGAAAACGAGCCCTCTGCAGCGAACAAGGATGCGGGCAAGAAGTCCGACTCCGACACTTCGCACTGACGTATCCCCCGATGTTGGAAGGCAGTTTCTGGGAACTGGCGCTGATCTTCGTGTTGGCGCTGGTGGTGTTCGGCCCCGAACGCCTGCCGGGCCTGGCACGCACCATGGGTTTGTGGATCGGGCGCGCCCGCGCTGTGGTGCGTAATCTGAGCGAGCAGCTCGAACGCGAGCTGGCAGTGGAAGAGATGCGCAAGACCGCGGCGGATGCAAAGCGGGAGATTAACGAAACGCTGAACGAAAAAATCAGCCTGACTGACAAACCAAAATCCGATAGCACGACAGAGCCGACGGTGAAACGTGACGACACCGCCGGAAAATAATGCCACTGATACTGAGCCGCTCCTCAGCAAATCACTGATATCACACCTGCTGGAATTGCGCCGCCGGTTGTTGCAATGGGTGGCGACACTGCTGGTGATGTTCTTCGTCCTGTTCCCGTTTCAGAACAAGGTATTCGAATTCGTGGCCCTGCCGATGATCCGGCGCATGCCCGCCGGTTCCAGCATGATCGCGACCGGCGTGGTCTCACCGTTCATGACGCCGATGAAACTGGCGCTGATCCTCGCGCTGTTCCTGTCGATGCCGGTATTCCTGTGGCACCTTTGGCGTTTCGTCTCGCCGGCGCTGTACAAAAGCGAACGGCGCATGTTCTTTCCGTTATTGATCTCCAGCGTCGTGCTGTTCTATGGCGGCGTGGCGTTCGCCTATTTCGTGCTGTTCCCGATCGCATTCGCGTTCCTGACCTCCACGGCACCGGCCGGCGTCAAGGTGATGACCGACATCAATGCCTATCTCGATTTCATCCTCACTATCTTCTTCGCCTTCGGGCTCGCGTTCGAAGTGCCGGTCGCTATCGTGCTCGCGGTGTGGGCCGGGTTCACCACACCGGGCAGACTGAGCAAGGTGCGTCCGTATGCGCTGGTGGCCGCGTTCATCGTCGGCATGATCCTGTCGCCGCCGGATGTCGTTTCGATGACGCTGCTCTCGGTGCCGATCTATCTGCTGTACGAATTTGGCATGATCCTGGCGCGCATCCTGGTGCCAGGGTCGCGTGAAGTCGATGCACAGCATGCAGAACGCGAGCGTTCATCCGGGGATTGAACTGAATTCTTCCGCTTCCGGTTGACTCATTCCTGCAAACCGGGGATGCTCTGGCGCCAGTAATACCGAACGCCGGGGAACAGCATGAATTCCAGTCAACCTGTGTCACCGACTCAGCAAACCTTTCTCGGCCATCCGGTCGGGCTGATCACACTGTTTTTCACCGAGATGTGGGAACGCGCCAGTTACTACGGCACGCGCGCCCTGCTGGTGTTATTCCTGGTCGATACGGTCAGCAAGGGCCGCGGTGGCCTGGGGATGGACGTGGCGGATGCCACGGCCATCTATGGCGTATACACCGGCAGCGTGTATCTGATGACGCTGGCTGGCGGCTGGATTGCAGATCGACTTCTTGGTCAGCAGCGCTCGGTCTGGTACGGCGGTATCCTGATAGCGCTTGGGAACTACACGCTGGCAATTCCCGGCGGTGCCACGATCACATATATCGGACTTGCAGTGGTAGCGTTGGGTACCGGGTTGCTGAAACCCAATGTGAGCGCAATCGTTGGCCAGTTGTATCCGGAAGGCGGCGCGCGACGCGACGCGGGATTTTCGATCTTCTACTCCGGAATTAATTTGGGTGCGCTGTTCGGACCGCTGATCGCAGCGTTTTTCGGCGAACGCTATAACTGGCACTACGGTTTTCTGGTCGCTGCACTGGGCATGACACTGGGACTGGTGCAGTACCGCATTTATCAACGACTGCTTGGCGAACACGGACGCCATCCGCATCCTGCCGAAGATCCGGCCAGAGTGGCGCACATACAGCGGCGTGGCTGGCAGTATGTCGGGATAGGTCTGGTTCTGCTCGCACTGCTCGGTGTGCTGCTCTATTCGGGTGTCTTCGATTTCAGCATGGTCGCGCTCGCCCAGAGCATGAGCGTCATCATTCTGGTAGTGGCGATCCTGTTTTTCGCTGCCGTGCTGACGTTTGGACGGCTGAGCAGTGTGGAAAAGAAACGCGTGATGGTGATTTTCCTGCTGTTCATTGCCGCGGCCGCATTCTGGAGCGGGTTCGAACAGGCCGGTTCCTCATTGAATATTTTTGCCGAGACCTACACCAACCGGAACCTGGGAAGTTTCGTGATTCCGGCCGGCTGGTTCCAGTCGATCGAACCGCTGTTCGTGATTATCCTGTCACCCATCTTCGGCGCGTTCTGGGTGCATCTTGCGCGCCGACATCTGAATCCCTCGATGCCGGCCAAGTTTGCACTCGGCCTGGTCTTCCTCGGCATCAGCTTCCTGATCATGGCCGGCGCGGCCGATATCGTAGTGCACGGCAGCAAGGCACTGCCCACCTGGCTGGTGATGTGCTACATGTTCCAGACCTTCGGTGAACTTTGCCTGAGCCCGGTGGGACTGAGTTCAGTCACCAAGCTTGCGCCGCCGCGCTATCTCAGTCAGATGATGGGCACCTGGTTCATGGCCGATGCATTGGGGAGTGTGCTGGCGGGACTCGCTGCGGGACGCTTCGATCCCAAGGATGTACACGAGATGCCGAGCCTGTTCATGCAGGTGGTCTATATATCGATCGGGCTTGGGATTCTGTTCGCGATTTTCGCGCGGCCGATCCGCAAGCGGTTGATCGGCGACATCGAATAGTCCGCAACTGAATGACCGTAAATAAAAAGGCGACGTACATCGGTACGCCGCCTTTTTGTTTCTTGTAATTCAGTCTGAAGATCGATCAGGAACTGGCAACAGGTCCCTGCGCCAGTTTTTCGATCCAGCGATACAACAGGTAAACGATCGCCGCAAACGCGATGCCGCCGAGCCAGATGGAGATCGTCCTGAAACTGTCGCCCACCAGGCCGAGCGGCCACGGATTTCCGGAAAAAGCGACCATAGCTGCGACGACTACACCCAGGATGCTCTCGCCGACGATCAATCCGGAAGCGAGCAGCACACCCAGTTGCTTGGTCGCTTCGGCTTTGGGACTGCGATCGGCGCGGCGCTCGAACCACCAACTCACCACCGAACCGACCACGATCATCAGTGTGGAGACGGTCGGCAGATAGATACCGAGACCCACGGCCAAGGGCGGCAGGCGTAACGATTTAGTGGTGCGCGCCAGCGCCGCGTCTAACGCGATAACCACCACGCCGATACCAGCGCCGATGCCCATCAGCTTCCATTTTTCCAGGTCATTCTGGATCACGCTTTGGGCGAGCGCGGAAATCAGTCCTGCTTGCGGCGCTGGTAATGCACGCGCCGGATCGACGCCGGGTGCGCCGAGGAACCCATAAGCATGGTCGAGCAGGTCCAGCACAGGCGGGATCACCGCTGCGCTGGCGATAACACCGATGACCAGGGCCCATTGCTGCTTGGCTGGCGTCGCATCCACCAGCTGACCGGTCTTCAGGTCCTGCAGATTGTTGTTGGCGATGGCAGCCACGCAGAACACGATCGATGTGACGAACAGCGCGTAAGCGACCAGTGCTTGGCCGGCTTCCGGCGGCAGCGCGGATTTCACGGATAGCACCAGAAACAGCGCGGTGATCGCCACCACCAGGATGCCGATGCCGGACAGCGGGCTGTTGGATGCGCCGATGAGTCCGGCCATGTAACCGCAAACTGTAGATACCAGAAAGCCGATGACCACCACGATGAAGATGCCGCCGATAGTCAGCAGCAACGCGTGTTCTCCCAGGCCTGCACCCGAAGCGAATTTCCACAACAACCAGCCGATCGGCACGATGCACAGCAGCGACACCAAGCCGACCTGATTCACCGGGATGTCGTGTTCAGCCCTGGCGAGAGT
>JBOIBL010000040.1:0-10200 GCA_050739495.1 Gammaproteobacteria bacterium
GCTTCGTAGTACAACCAGATCGGCAGCGCGATCACCATCAAGCCGATGATCTCGCCGGTGAGCGGCCAGCGTGCCCAGTACAGCATCAAGGTGCCAAAGACAAAGGCGATACCGGATAACCAGGTCAACAACGGCAGACGCAGCGGTCGCTTGACATCCGGTGCAGTGCGGCGCAGTACCGCCACGCTTACCGGTCCCACCAGATAGGAGAGGATGACGGCGACCGAGATCACTGCGGCACCGAAACCCCAACCGCGAAACCAGAGCAGGAAGAAGAAGCCGACGACCAGGTTCAACCACATCGCGGGACGCGGGATGCCGTATTTCGGATGCACGCTGCCGAAGATTTTCGGCAAGGTGCCGTTCTTCTCGATCGCGTAGATCATGCGCGCATTGCCGGCGGTATAGGTGATGCCGGTGCCGCTGGGACTGATGAACGCATCCGTGTACAACAGCAGGGCGAGCCAGTTCAGATTGAGCGCCAACGCCAGTTGCGCGAACGGGGAACTGAAGTCGAGCCCGTGCCAGCCATGCAGGAGATCGCTGGCCGGTACCGCACCGATGAACGCGATCTGCAGCAGTACGTAAATGACCGCACAGATCAGGATCGAACCGACGATGCTGATCGGTACATTGCGCCCCGGGCGGCGCGCTTCGCCAGCCAGATTCACCGGCGACTGAAAACCGTTGAAGCTGAACACGATGCCGCTGGTCGCGACCGCGGTGAGGATGGCGGCAAGGTTGAGCACGTGGCTTCCGCCGTTCACGCCGACATCGAAATTGGCGCTGTTGAAACCCGCGGCGATCAATGCAATGGCGGTCAGTGCCGGGATGATCAGCTTGAATACCGTGATTGCCGTATTGGTACGCGCGAACAGCTTCACGCTCCAGAAGTTGAGCAGGAAATACATCACCATCAATATTGCCGCGAACACCAGCCCTGACGGTGTGAGATTGCCATGCGCATACAGGCCATGGGCCCAGGCCCACGGCCAGGAAGCGGTGTATTGCACCGAGGCATCGGCTTCCACCGGAATCACCGTGACCATCGAGATCCAGTTGGCCCAGGCAGTCAGGAAGCCCACCAGCGAACCGTGCGAATAGAGTCCATAACGCACCACGCCACCGGATTCGGGAAACATGGCGCCGAGTTCCGCATAGGTCAGTGCGATAATCAGGATAATGGCGGCGCCGATCAGCCAGGCATAGATGGCACCGGGGCCGGCGAGCGTCGCCGCGCGCCAGGCGCCGAACAGCCAGCCGGAGCCGATGATGGATCCGATGCCGGTCATGGTCAGCGCGATGAGGCCTATCTCACGGCGGATAGAGGAATTCTGGGTGGACATGAATACTCCTTGCGGATGGGTTTGGCGGCTATGCGCCCAGAGGCCGGGATTCGCAGGTGGCGAATCATCGCAGGTTATCGGCCCGATGTCAGCCTGCACGAATTACAAAATCTGCCCTGATTTACGGAGACGGGGTGCATGACGAGGAACCGATTGCATGTTGAATGAAGCCAATGCTGCGCGTTTGACGCGAATCGTGCTCGACAACGTGGTGCGCGAGTATCCCAATCACATCATGCATATGCTCAACGGCGACGCCGATGCTTTGCCGCCGCGTGCGCTGCATCCCGCGTTTTACGGGAGTTATGACTGGCATTCCGCGGTACACAGCCACTGGTTGCTGGTCCGTAGCTTGCGGCTGTTTCCGCGTGCAGGATTCGCAGCAGATGCGCGAGCGACACTGGACCGGCATCTGACCATCGCTAACATCGATGCGGAATGCGGCTATTTTGAAGCCCCGAATCGCGTCACCTACGAACGCCCCTATGGGCTTGCCTGGGTATTGCAACTTGCCGCTGAACTGGCGGAATGGAATACCCCGGAAGCGCGTCGCTGGCGCGGCGCAGTGGAAAAGCTGGAACGGCTCGCCGCGCATCGCATCACCGAATGGCTGCCCAAACTTGGTAAGCCGGTACGGAGCGGTGAACATGCCAACAGTGCTTTCTCGCTGACGCTGGCGCATGACTGGGCGCGGACCGTAAACGCCGATGCTGCACTTGCGAACATCGCACAACACAGTCGCCGGTTGTATGAGACAGACCGGGATGCACCGCTTGCCTATGAACCTTCCGGCCAGGATTTTCTGTCACCTGCGCTGGCCGAGGCGGATCTCATGCGACGGGTATTGCCGCAAAGCGAATTCAGCGATTGGCTGGGTCGTTTTCTGCCTCAGCTTCGCGTTGACGCCGATGCTGACTGGTTACCGATTGTGACGCCACATGATCCAGCCGATCCCAAACTCTCGCATCTGGATGGACTCAATCTGAGTCGGGCCTGGATGCTCCAAGGCATTGCTGAGTCGCTATCGGCGGATGACAGTCGGCGTGAAAGCCTGTTGAGCGCCGCTAAAGCGCATGCCGAGGCCGGGATTGCGGCGATTCGCGCCGAACTTTACGCAGGCAGCCACTGGCTACCGAGTTTCGCCGTGTATCTGCTGTCTGAGCGCGGGCGACGGGGAGCGTGAAGACGTTCGAGATGCGGGATACATGGTCGCGTCTGGTCAGGCGCGTATTGATATTGAGCTGGTGCTGGTTTCTTGCGACTGTCGTCGGTGTCGCATTCCGCGGTGTAGTAAATCCACCATTCAGTGCATTCATGCAACAACGTGCGCTGTATCTGCTGGCGCACAATCAGGCTCATGCACATGTCGATTATCAGTGGGTGGATTACGCGCGCATTGCGCCCGCCATGCGACTCGCCGTGGTTACTTCCGAGGATCAGGATTTCCCGTATCACCATGGATTCGACTGGGATGCGATCGACGCAGCACTGCATCACAACGAACACAGTCACCGGGTGCGCGGCGCCAGCACCATCAGCCAGCAGACCGCCAAGAATCTCTGGCTATGGTCCGGACGCAGTTATTTTCGCAAGGGCATCGAAGCGTATTTCACGGCACTGATGGAGCTGGAATGGCCGAAACAGCGGATATTGGAAACATATCTGAATGTCGCTCAGTTCGATGATAATGTCTTCGGTGTCGGTGCTGCAGCGCGGCATCTGTTTGACGAAACGCCCGCACAACTGACCCCGGATCAGGCTGCTTTGCTGGCCGCGACGTTGCCGTCTCCGGATCGCTTCGATGTTACCGACCCCTCTGCCTACCTGTTACGCCGGCAAGCATGGATTCTGGATCAGATGCGGATGCTGGGGAGCGATTATCTGGACGATATCGAAACGGACGGACGCCGCTGAGGCCTGTGCTTCAGGAACGTTCCAGTACCACGATACCGCTCATCTTGCGGCCTGATTCACGCGCTCCCGGGATCACCCAACCCATCGCATCCCACAACCACGACAACTTCACTTCACGACGACCCAGCCGCTTGGCATCTTCCCAGGTGGAGTGGAAGGCTTTCGCATGCCAGCTTCGCGACAGGAAGAAATCCGTGTGGTCAGGAGGTGCGAAGCGGAAGGTCGCATCGTCCGGCATGTGCTGTTGTATGCGGCGCATGTATTTCAGCAAGCGTGGTGAAGCGAGGTCCGTGAGCCAGCGTTTGACCGCAGGTTGCCTGAACAGATCCCAGGCCAGATCCTTGACCTGCTCTTCGTCCATGTATAGCAGCAAGCCTTCGGTGATGACCAGCATCTTGTTCGCGGCAGCTCCGGCTTTTTCCAGCAAGGCACGCCGTGCTTCGGTGTCTTTCAGATCCAGTGCGTGGCGTTCCAGGCGGCAAAAGCAGGTCGCATCCTTGAGCAGGGTGCGCTTGTACTCGATGATATCCGGCAAATCCACTTCCACCCAACGCACGGTCGCCGGTAAGGCGAGTCGATATGGCCGTGTATCGAGGCCGGCGGCGAGATTCAGGATGGTGTCGTAGCCGTCTTCCTCGACAGCTTTCAGAATCAGTTCATCGAGCACCTGGGTGCGGACCACGATGGGCCAGCTCTGCATGCCATATTGGGCCAGCTCGTTGACGATCTGTTCGCCGCGTTCACCGGCCAGCAGACGTGCAAATGGATCATAGAAGAGGGCGTCTGGACGCTCGCTTTCCATGGCACGGTACATCGCAACCCACAAGGCCGTGTCGGAAATATGGCGGATAGTCGGCTGATCTGACATTGAAACGGGTTCCTTCCCGGGTTTATTTGCTAAAGCATGTCGTGTTGTCGGGCAGTTGTAAAGGCCGTCAGCCAGGTTGCGACGATAAATGGAACAGGGGATTATTTATGCCCCGTGTATGAAAAGACGATTTACCTGGAGAGCACCATGCGCCGCGTTGTCATATTGCTGCCGTTTTTATTCGCCCTCGTCGCCTGCGCCCCGCAACGCGCGAGCCGTACCCTGGAAGCGACGTTGTCGGCTGACGGTGTCACCACGCTGATCACACATGCGGATATCGGCTCGGTCACCGTTACACCGAGCACGGATGCCAATGTGCACGTCAGCGTCAAGCTGGAACCGTCCAATAATTTCTTTTGGGACATATTTACCCATAGCAAAGCGCCCGAAGCGATACGTGCTGCGACCATCACTCATACCCTAGACCGGGGCGCGCTTGATTTCAGTGTGCAGTATCCGGCGAATTCGGGTGCGGATGCTGTCAATGAAGAATGGAGCATCGCGGTGCCGGCGAAACTGCACGTCAAAAGCCATATCAATATCGGCAAGTTGGAAGTGACAGGCATCGGCGGCGGCGTAGAAGCCCAGATGAACATCGGCAAGGTTATGCTCGATGTACCCGGCGGACCACTGGAAGTCTCTGTCAATGTCGGCAAGATCACAGCGCAGGCGCACACGACCGACTACGGCAGCGTTGCCTTGGCCGCCAACATCGGCGATACGCATTTGACGGTGGATGGGCTGAGTGTCGGCGGTACGCAAAAACAGGGGACCGGCAGCCAGATCAATTACCAGGGCAAGGGTAGCGATGCCATCAGCCTGAAAACCAATACCGGCAAGGTTTCGCTGTCGTTACAGACTCAAGCCCAACCGGCAGCGGCAAAGAACTGATCACGGGAAGGCATCTGGAACGGATTTCAGGAATAAAAAAGGGGTGCAAACGACGACGGGATCAAGGGGGTTCCGAAACGCCTGTCCGGAAGGGGGGGAACCCGGACATAGGGGGTGGCACATTCGGTAATCCCGCCGTCATAGAGTTTGCACCCCTTAGACCGGTGACTTTGCGCCCCCGACTTTCGTGCGGGTTTGCCAGTTCGTGTACATAATCCGAGGCAAATTCTAGCACGCTATTGGGCGAATTCAAGCTGCCCATAATGCGAACGCCCCGCAACGCGGGGCGTTCGGGCACGATACAGGTGCTTTTATTACCTTTTGATCGGCAACATCTTCAGTGGCCCCGGCAAGCTGGAAAAATACGCCGCCAGGTCCTGGATATCCTGTTCGCTCAAGGGCTTTGCCATGCCGGCCATGATTGGATTCTTGCGTTCGCCTTTCTGGTACTCATGGAGTGCCTGGACGAGGTAGTCGCGATACTGGCCGGCCAGTATCGGGAACTGATCCGACGTGCTGATGCCATTGGCGCCATGACATGCGGCGCAGGTCTGGGATTTCTGCTTACCAGCTTCGATGCTGCCCGAGGCCAGTGCGGCCTGAGTGGCGAATACGCCGGCGATGACGGCACAGATCGTGAGAAATTTCTTCATGGTCATGCCCTATGCGTTGAATCAGTGCTTGCCGTTGTCCTGGTCACCCAGGCTCTGGAAATAGGCGGCGATGTCTTCCATCTGCTGTTCGGTCAGGGATGAGGCCTGCGCGTGCATGGTGGGGTGTTCCCGGTCACCGGATTTGTATTCCTTGAGCGCCTGGATGATGTAGTCGGCATGTTGTCCGGCGAGCTTGGGAACGCGGTAGGTCGGATAGACATTCACGTAGTCTTCAATGCCATGGCAACCCAGGCAGGGGGCGGCATCGATTTTGCCCTTGGCAGTATCACCGGCCGCGTTGGCGGCGAGGTTCACTGCGGCCGCGGCGCAGGCAAGCACGATGGCGAAAGAGCGGCTCCGCATCGGGTATCTCCCTCGATATCAGAAATGACGACAGGGGTCTTCAAAAGCGGCGCATAGGTTACCAGATTGTGGTGCCGATTTCCGCTGCCCGGACCGTCCTCGCTTGCCGTGGGTGCGACCGGAACCAAGGCTGGTCAGGTATGCTAATTCCACTTCTGCAAGCTGCCGGATGGTGATCCTGGGTAAGATCACGACATCCCTGACGGTGTGCAGACAGATATGCGGAGCCAGCCATGAGCAAGATTCATAAACCCGATTCGATCTGGCGTGCAGAGCTTACGCCCGAACAATATGCCGTGACGCGCCAGCAAGCCACGGAACGGCCGGGCACTGGCGAATATCTGCACAACCAGGCGACCGGCGTGTATCGCTGTGTGTGTTGCGGCAATCCGGTATTTACCTCGAATGCGAAGTTCGAGTCGCATTGCGGATGGCCCAGTTTCACGGCGCCCGCCGGGACGACCAGTTTGGAGGAACATGCGGATTCCAGTCATGGCATGCGACGGGTAGAAGTCGTTTGTGCTCAGTGTGACGCGCATCTGGGTCATGTATTTGAGGACGGCCCGCCGCCCGCCGGCTTGCGTTACTGCATCAACTCGCTGGCATTGAAGTTCGATCCTGATGACAAGGAACACACGTGACTGAAGCCTTGTTCCGCGAAAACGCTTACGCCCGCGATTGTGCGGCTACCGTGATTGCGGTGGATGAACATGGAGTGCGACTCGATCGCAGCGTGTTCTATCCGGAAGGCGGTGGTCAGCCGGGCGATACCGGGGTGTTGCGATTGGAGGACGGTCGAGAGTTGATCATCGCGAATACCCGCAAGGGTGTAGATTTGGACAGCATCGTGCACATTCCAGCGGAGCCGGTCACATGGCTGAAAGCCGGAATGCGGGTCACGGCAGAGATCGACTGGGCACGCCGTCATCGCCTCATGCGCATGCATACCTGTCTGCATCTGTTGTCCGCGATCATCATCGCGCCGGTCACGGGCGGCCAGGTCGGCGACGGCTATGGACGGCTGGATTTCGATCTGCCGGAAACGCCCGACAGGGACGAGGTAAATGAGAAATTGGGCAAGTTGATTCAGAGTGACGTTCCGGTTTCGTTCCGCTGGATTACGGATGCTGAACTGGATGCGCATCCGGAACTGGTCAAGACGCTGTCGGTCCAGCCACCGCGCGGCGTTGGCCGTATCCGGCTGGTAAATGTCGAGGGTATTGATCTGCAACCCTGCGGTGGTACGCATGTTGCGCACATCGGTGAGATCGGCCTCGTCAATGTCACGAAGATTGAGAAGAAGGGCAAGCAGAATCGTCGGGTAAGACTTGAATTCCCCGGCAGTGAATCCCATTCAACCTGAAGCATAAAAAAGCTGTAGGAGCATTTTCATGAACCAAGCACAGCAGGGTCACGGGTTTGTCATCGCGGCTTACGTTCTGCATCTGCTGGGTGCCATCACCGGCATCCTCAGCATCGTGGCGCTCGTCATCAACTATGTGAAACGCGGCGACGACGGTGCGGTCATGGACAGCCATCATGCCTGGATGATCCGCACTTTCTGGTACGCGATCCTGTGGTGCGTTCTGATTGGCGCCAGTTACTTTGTGCTGGTAGGTTTCCTGATCGGCTGGATCGGCTTTTTCATCGTCTGGGTCTGGTACATCTACCGCCACATCCGCGGTCTGATCTACCTTGCCGACGACAAACCGATGCCGGCCTGATAGCGACTATTTCGGACCGAGCCAGTCGACGCGATAGAGATCCTGCCGACGGTCACGGAGATTTCGCACGCCGCCGCGTTCGTGTAGTACCTTCAGTTTGTTGAGATCGAGATCCACGATCAGCGTCATCTCGGTGTTAGGCGTGCTTTCCGCTGCCACGCCGTCGTGCGGGAAGGCAAAGTCGGAGGGCGTGAATACTGCGGATTGTGAATACTGGATATCCGCGTTCTCGACCTTGGGCAGGTTGCCACAACTGCCGGTGATGGCCACATAGCATTCGTTCTCGATGGCACGGGCCTGGGCGCAGTGTCTGACCCGCTGGTAACCGTTTTTGGTATCGGTCCAGTACGGCACCATCAGTATCTGCATGCCCTGGTCGGCCAGGATACGTGCCGGTTCCGGAAACTCGCAGTCGTAGCACACCAGGATGCCGATCCGGCCGGCGTCAGTATCGAAGGTCTTGAGCTTGTCGCCCCCGCGCACACCCCAGTAAGCACGTTCGTCAGGCGTCGGATGCAGTTTGTACTGCGACTCGATGCTGCCATCGCGCCGCATCAGGAACGAGACGTTGTAAAGTTCGCTGTTTTCATAGACCGGCATACTGCCGGCGACGATGTTGATATTATAAGACAGCGCGAGGCTGCGCATGGCATCACGGACCGGTTCCGTGAACTTTGCCAGGGTGCGGATCGATTCAGCCGGCGATTCCTCGGACGTAAGTCCCATCAACGCAATGTTGAAAAATTCGGGAAACAAAGCGAAGTCGCACTTGTAACCGGCCAGCGCATCCACGAAAAATTCGATGTGATGCATCAGTTCATCCACCGATTTGACCGGGCGCATCTGCCACTGCACGCTCCCGACCCGGACCGCAGACTTGCGCAGATTGATAGCAGAAGGTTTCTTCGATTGATAGAAGATGTTATTCCATTCGACCAGTACGGCGTAACCACACGAATCAACATCGTTCGGAATGTAATCACGGATGATGCGGCGCACATGGAAATCATTCGATAACTGGAAGCTCAGAATCTGGTCGCGAATCTCCTTGCGTTTGACGAGTTCGATATATTCATCCGGCCCCATCTTGTCTGAATGCGAGTGGTAACCTGGAATCCGTGCACCGGATACGACGGCGCGCAGATTGAACTGGCGACAAAGATCCTTGCGGGCATCGTACAGGCGGCGACCGAGACGCATGTCCCGGTAATCGGGATGTACGAAGACCTCGATCCCATACAGTACATCGCCGTCCGGGTCATGTGTGGACAGATCGCCGCCGCTGATGATTTCCTTGTAAGTATGATGATCACCGAATTCTTCATAGTCTACGATCAGGGATAATACGACCGCGACGATGTGACCATTATCTTCGATGCCGATCTGACCTTCCGGAAAACGTTGCAGCATCGCAAGAAAACTCTCACGGGGCCATGCACCGAGATGCGGGTAGACGATAAGCATGGTCTCGCGTATATCGTCGTAATCTTCGGGTTTCAGGTTGCGCAGTTTGAGACGATGAACGTCGCCTTGTCCGGATTTTGATGCTTCGACAATCGTATCCATGAAATCACTTCCTGCCTGGAATTTCAGTGCCGCGTTTGCGAATTTACTAAAGTTATATTATACCGCATCCGGTTTTGCTCGTTTTACAGCGAATAAAATCAGCGTTACTGCGACCAGTTGATTCAATTTGTGCGCAAGTTCAAGGCAAATAGAGGATTTTTGTGGAATCCAGATTATTGAATATGGTTTTTGCAATCTCGAAAATATTGATCCGATAAAATGCGGTCATATTCTGATTTGAACAATCGCCATGGCCGCAAATAAAAAAGCCGCGTCAAACGCGGCTTTTTTATTTGCGGCTGGAGAAGCGGGCTAGCCTGTCGCGCGCAGCTTGCCCATTTCCTTTAGCACCAAGTCGATGCGTTGCACCGCCCAGTCGATCTGTTCGCGGGTGATGACCAGCGGCGGCGCGAGACGTACGACGGTCTCGTGGGTTTCCTTGCTGAGGATGCCGTGTGTCATCAGCCGCTCGCAGACTTCGCGCGCGCGCGCTTTGTTGGGATCGATCTCGATGCCGATGAACAAGCCTTTGCCGCGCAGGTCTTTGATAAGCGGGCTCTTGAGCGCGCGGAGTTTATCGAGCAGGTAAGCACCGAGTTCAGCAGAGCGTTCTGCGAGTTTGTCTTCCACCAGAATGTTCAACGCCTCGAGGCCGACAGCAGCGCCCAGCGGACTGCCACCAAACGTGCTGCCATGATCGCCAGGCGTAAACACCGACATCACATCGCGGCGCGCAAGGAACATTGATACCGGCAGCAAGCCACCACCCAATGCCTTGCCCAGGATCAGACCATCCGGCTTGATGCCTTCATGTTCGCAGGCAAGCAATTTGCCGGTGCGACCGAGGCCGGTCTGGATCTCGTCGCAGATCAACA
>JBOIBL010000041.1:0-8927 GCA_050739495.1 Gammaproteobacteria bacterium
TCATCCTTGAGAGCGTCTCGCCACCGACTACCAGCGCGCACTTTGCGCTCCCGGTGCGGATGAATTTGTCGGCGATATCGAGCGCATAGATAAAACCCGCGCAGGCGGCTTCCAGACTGAAAGCCATCGGGCCATGAATGCCGAGACGGCGTTGCAACAGACATCCCATGTTGGGAAACACCTGATCCGGCGTGGTGGTACCAACGATGATCAAATCGATATCCTGCGGTTCGACTCCCGCTGCCTGCATCGCATTGCGCGCAGCCTGTTCACAAAAATCCAGGTTGGTCTCGCCCTCGGAGGCGATATGGCGGCGTTCGATGCCGGTGCGGGTGCGGATCCATTCGTCGGTGGTGTCCACCATCTTTTCCAGATCCTGATTGCTCAGGATGCGCTCGGGCAAACCCAGGCCGGTTCCGGCGATACGCGAATAGACAGTCTGCGTCATGTGATATCTACCTGCCTGTCGGCGAGCTGGTTTTCCAGCAGCTTGCTGATACGCTGTGGCACCTGATTCTGTACTTCGAGTATAGCGATACGGATAGCGCTCGCAAAACCGACGCTGTCCGAGCTGCCATGGCTCTTCACCACCACGCCTTTCAGCCCCAACAGACTCGCGCCATTGTAATGCCTCGGATCCAATCGACGCTTGAGAGCGTGCAATACGGGCATGGCAACCAGTGCCAAAAGACGTGTAATTACGCTGCGTCGAAATTCCTCACGGATATACTGACCGATCATCTTGGCCAGCCCCTCCATGGTCTTGAGCGCGACATTGCCCACGAAGCCATCGGTCACCACTACATCCACATCTTTCGAGAAGATATGGTTGCCTTCCACGAAGCCGATGTAATTTAGGTGGCTGGAAGCCAGCAGTTTGCCGGCCTCTTTCACCTTTTCGTTACCCTTGATCTCTTCTTCACCGATGTTCAACAGACCGACCCGCGGTTCATCGAGACCGTACACTGCGCTCGCCAGCGCTGCACCCATCACTCCGAATTGGAATAACTGCTCTGAAGTACAATCGGCATTGGCACCGAGATCGAGCATGTGGGTGTGCCCATCGTGGGATGGGATCAGCGCGCAGATCGCGGGGCGATCGATTCCAGGGACAGTTTTCAGCACGAACCGCGCAGTCGCCATCAAGGCACCGGTGTTACCGGCACTTACACAGGCGTCTGCTGCACCTTCTTTTACCAGATTGATCGCGACGCGCATGGATGAATCTTTCTTGCCGCGCAGCGCCTGCGATGGCGGCTCGTCCATCGCGACCACTTGTGACGCATGCCGAATCACAAGACGCTCACCGTATTTGCCGTGAGAACCGGACAAGCGGGATTCCAGGGTTTTTTTGTCTCCGACCAGTATCACATGCAAAAAAGCATGTCTGGACAGCATCTCGAAAGCAGCTGGCATCACCACGCTGGGGCCATGGTCACCGCCCATCGCATCAAGTGCAATCGTAACCGTGTTATCACTCACGGAATAGGAAATCCTGCTTTATCAACGACCCAGACGGGCCAGTTTGTCGCAACTCAGGTCGTTGCAACCTGTCTGCGCGGGATTCAGAAATCGCCGGAACAAACTGCTTGTTCCGGCGTTACTGATTCGAATTGAGTAACGACTCAATCATCCTGACGGGTATTCAAAATCTTCTTGCCGCGATAGTAACCGTCGGCAGTTATGTTGTGACGACGGTGGGTCTCGCCACTGGTGGCATCGACCGCCAGCGTGGGGCCGGTCAGCGCATCGTGGGAACGGCGCATGCCGCGGCGGGACGGGGTCTTGCGACTTTTCTGGACAGCCATGATCAACTCCTGCTTAAAAATTCAGTTCTGTGTCTGTCAGCGGCGCTGTTTCAGTTGTTCCAGCACCGCAAACGGATTCGGTTCAGCCGGCTCCACCGGCGCTTCGCTATGTGCATCGTGGGTATTTGAACCCGCGTCGCACACTTCCAATTCATGCAGCGCCACGATCGGCAGCGCCAGCAGCAATTCATCTTCCAGCAGCTCGGCGAGTCTGATGCGCCCATCCGCAGACAGCAACGGATCGCACGTTTCAGCTTGCATCGCCGCGGCTTCGGCCTCGCTCCGTACCCATGCAAGCCTGAAGCTCGAGCGGACATGCTGCGGCATAGGTTTCAGGCAGCGCTGGCAGATCAATGTCAGCTCAGCCCGGATTTCGCCCTGCAGAATGATCTGGCCACTGCCATCATCCTGGGCCAGCAGTTCCACCTGTGCTTCGCCGCTGCTATCGGACAACACCGCACTCAAGCGGGACATCGTGCCGATACGAATACGGCCCGCCCGTTCCAGCGGCTGGCGCGTCACGCGCGCGAGATCCAGGAACTCAGGCAGACCGCTCGACATAAGCGCGTAATGATACGGTTTGAGTGCCAAGCTGTCAAAGCAAATATCCGCCAAGCCCTTGTTTTTACTGTGCCTTATCAGCCCTGCTCTTGACGCAGTCAGTCCGGCCCCGTAGAACGGCCGGCATGCACATCATCCTGGCATCCAGTTCCCCCTTCCGCCGTGCCCTGCTGGAACGGATCCGGCTGCCTTTCACGACTGAATCGCCGAATCTGGACGAAACCAGGCAGGAAGGCGAATCCCCAGAGGCCATGGTACGACGGCTCTCTGAAGCCAAAGCTGCCGCGATTGCTGAACGACACCCCGATGCGCTGGTAATCGGCTCCGATCAGGCTGCGGTGCTGGATGGGGGGATTCTCGGTAAACCCGGCGGGTATCCGCAAGCGGTCGCACAATTGGCAGCTTGTTCGGGGCACGAGGTCAGGTTTTATACCGGCCTGTGCGTGCTCGGGCCCAGGCAGCGCTTTATCCATATGGATTCCACCCGGGTCCGTTTCCGCGAACTGACCGGAACGGAGATAGAACGCTATCTCAAGCTGGAGCAACCCTATCAATCAGCCGGCAGTTTCAAGGTCGAAGGATTGGGGATCAGCTTGTTCGAATCGATCCAATCCGAAGATCCGACGGCACTGATAGGTCTGCCCCTGATTGCCCTGTGCCGCCTGCTCAGACAATTGGGGATCGCTATCCCCTGACACTCCCTTCCAGCCAATCCAACACGGCGCGCAAGCCATCGTCCAGGGGTGCGCTGGCCGCTACCGGCTCGCCACTGGCCGGATGGGTAAAATTCAGCGAATGGGCATGCAGAAACATCCGCTTCAGGCCCATGCCACGAAATAGCTTGTTGGCCTCGCGATCGCCATATTTGTCGTCCCCCGCCACCGGGTGACCGATATGTGCGGCATGGACCCTGATCTGGTGAGTACGGCCGGTCAGGATCGTTACTTCGACGAGGGTTGCCTTGGGGAAACGGCTTACCGGCCGGAACCGGCTTTCAGCCGCCTTACCACCGGCAGCGACCCGCACCATGCGCTCGCCACCCTGCAGCTGGTTTTTCTCCAGCGCCACCTCGACGACCCGCTCGCCGCCTTCCCAGCGCCCGGCCAGCAGCGCCAGATAGCGCTTTTCCATGCGCCCTTCCCGGATCGCTGCGTGCAGAGCCCGGAGCGCGCTGCGTTTCTTGGCGATGACCAGACAGCCGCTGGTCTCACGGTCGAGCCGGTGAACCAATTCCAGGCCGGGCTGATCCGGGCGCATGACCCGCAAGGCTTCGATGACCCCCAGGTTCTGACCACTGCCGCCATGCACTGCGATGCCCGCAGGCTTGTCCAGCACCAGTAACTGGGCATCCTCGTACAGGATCGCGTCGGTCAACGCCGCCCGCTGCCAGCCGCGAGGCTGCTCCAGGGGCACCGGCTCAGCCTGACGAACCGGGGGCAAGCGCAGTTCATCACCGGCTTGCAGACGATAATCCGGTTTGCAGCGACGACTGTTGACCCGAACCTGGCCGGTCCGCAACAGCCGGTATACGTGCCCCTTGGGCACGCCTTTGAGATTCCGGAACAGAAAATTGTCCAGGCGCTGACCGGAATCGTCTTCGGAAACGGTCAGACGGCGCACCTTGCCGGCGTCGTCGTGCAACTTAAGCTCCTGAAAATAAAAGTTTTCGAGTCATTGATGGGGCATAACTTCACTGCTATAGTACCGGACAGGTGGTGAAGCCGCGACTGATTATGCGCAGCCTGTGCCCCTCCCTGAAAAGCCCCTTGCGGGTTTTACAAGGTTTACCCCTGGTGGGTCTGCCGAGTTTCAGCTGGCAGCCCCGTGTGTTTACAACGGCGCCGCCCTTTATGACCGGGCATGAGCACCGTAGAACTGCGCTCCCATGCCCCGCATGGTCACGACGCGCGGATTGTAGCCAAGGTTGGATTTCCGGGTCGCCGCGCTCAGTGCGCAGCGCCGCTAAGAGTAAAGTCTTGAATCCCGCCTGTGGGCCGTCCGGCCTCATGTGATCCTGCGCAGACCGTGGTAGAGCGTCTGCGAGAACCAATAATGAAGAGAATGCTAGTGAACGCGACTCAACCTGAAGAGTTGCGTGTGGCCATGGTAGATGGCCAGAAAATATACGATCTGGATATCGAAGTCCCTTCCCGCGAACAGAAAAAAGCGAATATCTACAAGGGCCGTATCACCCGGATCGAACCGAGTCTGGAAGCCTGCTTCGTGGATTACGGTTCCGAACGCCACGGCTTCCTCCCGCTCAAGGAAATCTCCCGCGTCTACTTCAAACCCGGTACCGATTTATCGGGACGCATCAACATCCGCGATGTGCTGAGCGAAGGCCAGGAAATAGTAATTCAGGTCGACAAGGAAGAACGCGGCAACAAAGGTGCCGCACTCACCACGTTCATCAGCCTTGCCGGTCGCTTCCTGGTGTTGATGCCGAACAACCCGCGTGCGGGTGGTGTTTCGCGTCGTATCGAAGGCGATGATCGCGACGAATTGCGTGAAGCCATGGCCGCACTGCAGATACCGGATGGCATGGGCATCATCATCCGTACCGCGGGAGTCGGCCGCAGCGTCGAAGAGCTGCAGTGGGACATGGATTACCTGGTCCAGGTCTGGCAGGCGATCGAGAAAGCTGCAGCTGAACGTAGCGGTTCATTTCTGATCTACCAGGAAAGCAACGTCATCATTCGTGCGCTGCGCGATTACGTACGCACCGATATCGGCGAGATCCTGGTTGATGACGAAAAGATGTTCCAGGAAGCGCAGGCCTTCATGCAGCAAGTCATGCCGCAGAGCCTGTCGCGACTCAAGTATTACGATGATCGCGTACCGCTGTTTACCCGTTTCCAGATCGAGAGCCAGATCGCCGCAGCCTTCAGTCGCGAAGTGCGCTTGCAATCCGGTGGCGCACTGGTGATTGACCATACCGAAGCACTGGTTGCCATTGATGTGAATTCCTCGCGTGCCACCAAGGGTGGTGATATCGAGGAAACCGCGTTACGAACCAATCTCGAAGCGGCCGATGAAGTCGCCCGTCAGTTACGCCTGCGCGATCTCGGCGGACTGATCGTGATCGATTTCATCGACATGACACCACAGAAAAATCAACGCGAGGTCGAAGACCGTCTGCGCGATGCGTTAAAAATGGATCGTGCGCGGGTTCAGGTGGGACGTCTGTCACGTTTCGGTTTGATGGAGATGTCCCGTCAGCGCCTGCGTCCGTCGCTGGGAGAATCCACCCAGATCATATGTCCGCGCTGCGTCGGCGAAGGCCGTATCCGTGGAGTTGAATCCATGTCGCTCTCGATCCTGCGGCTGATCGAAGAAGAAGCCATGAAAGAACGGACCTCGCGCGTAGTGGCGCAGATGCCGGTGGAGGTCGCCACGTTCCTGCTCAATGAGAAGCGCGCGATTATCTCCAGCATCCAGGAACGTTGCGGCATCGAGCTGATCCTGGTGCCCAATCCGCACCTGGAAACTCCACAGTACGATATCCAGCGTCTGCGTGACGACGAGGTCAGGCAAGCGGGCCCGGGTAGTGCCAGCTACAAACTGGTCACTGAGCCTGAGGCTGCACCGATCCCCGGTGCAGAAACCAAACGCGAACCGGCACCCGAAGCGGCGGTCAGGGGCATCACTCCAACCTCGCCGGCACCCGTTACCAAGACCGAACGCCCGGCCAAGAGCGGTCCCGGTCTGTTCGTGCGCCTGTGGCGCAGCCTGTTCGGTGCCGGCGATCAACCGCCACAGCCGCAGCAACGTCGCCCGGAACGCAATGTGCGACGCGATCATGATCGCAATCGGGATCGTGATCGTAAACGCCACGGCAGCGGCGGCAACCGACGTCACGAACACAGCCAGGGTAATCAGGGTAATGCGCCGCGCAGCGGCGAACGCGATCAACAGCGTAATCGTGACCGGGACAGAAACCGCGACCAGCAGCAACGTGAGCGCTCCGCACCGCGTCCAGTCGAAGCGGTCGCACCCGTGCGAGAAAACCGCGAACCCGCACCGGTAGCGCCACCTGTTGTTAACAACGTCAGCAATACCAATACGCCCAATTCGCCCGAGCGCGATGAATCCGGCGGCAATCGCGAACGCGGCAGTCGTGGTACCCGCCGTGGTCGCCGCGGTGGTCGGCGCCGTCGTCGCTATGAAGGCGGTGAACGACCCACGCAACAGGGTGAAGGTTCCATGCCGGAAAATGGTAATAGCAACGGTAATGGAAATAACGAAAGTCAGACTGCCTCATATTCCATCGCGCATCATCTGGCCGAGCCGAGCATCCCGGGTATCGTAAACAGACCCGAAGCGCCACAACACGAGATAGCACAAACCAGATCAATACCATCACCTGCGCCAGTTGTTACCTCGCCGCCAGCAGTTGCGCCGTCAACACCGGCACCTGCACCGATGCCAGCAGCAATTCCAACGCCGGTGCGTGAACCACAACAGCAGTCTGCTGAAACAAGCGATCATGCCCGGACGCAATCGCCGCCCGTGCAGACACCGAGAGAATCATTTGCGGAAACGCCGGCAAACGGTAACTCCGGCGACGAGCGTGGCAACGAGTAAGCTGCACTTGCAACCCAACAGCAAAATGCCCGGCTTAATGCCGGGCATTTTGTTTTCCGAATACCGAATCCGGCAACCTGATTGCCTGCGCCCGGCACAACTCCTGCAACAAACCCAAAACACCCTGCTCCACCAGATCCAGGACTCGCTCAAACCCGGCGGGACCTTCATTGTAGGGATCAGGCACCGATGCAGGGGTTTTATCGCCCGCATAATCGAGTAACAACCCTAACTTGGCCCGGTTCGATGTATGTCGCATCTTCCGTAGATGCGAGAGATTGCCTTGATCCATCGCTAGCACATAATCGAATTCGCTGAAATCCTCGGGCATCACGATACGTGCGTTATGGGCACTGATGTCGTAACCACGCTTCAATGCCGCAGTCTGCGACCGGTGGTCCGGTTGCTCACCCAGATGATAATGTGCATGTGTGCCAGCTGAATCGATCCGGAGTTTCAGCTCTGGAGCCAGACGGGCTTGCAGCGTACGTAGTACACCTTCCGCGGTTGGTGAGCGACAGATGTTGCCCATGCAGACAAACAGTACCGCGTGGTGTTTTAAGGCATCTGGTGAATGCATGGAATCAACCTGAAGAGCCTGTCAGCTGGGCAACCCGCGACAGATCTTCTGCTGTATCCACGCTCGGCCCCGGTACCGCGCGGGCCACATCCACTGCGATACGTATCCCCATCCACAAGGCACGCAACTGCTCCAGTCTCTCGATCTGCTCCAACTCGCATGTCGGCGTAGCTGCCAATTGCCGCAGAACTGCTGCCCGATAGGCATAAAGCCCAATGTGGCGCATAGCGCCCAACCACGTTTGTTGCGAAGCACCTCCTGCTTGTGCCCCGTCTCTATTCCATGGAACAGGTGCACGACTGAAATACAATGCATTGCCTGCCCGGTCAGCAACCACCTTGACGACATTGGGATTGAGAAATTCTGCAAGTGTATCGATGGGCGTGCATAGCGTCGCCATCTCCGTTGTGCCGTGCGCATCAAGTAATTCGGCTACCTGTCGGATAGCGCTGCCTGGCATCAGCGGTTCATCGCCCTGCAAATTCACCACAATCTCGTCATCTTTCCAACCCAATTGCCCGGAAACTTCCGCGATCCGGTCAGTCCCGGAAACATGATCCGCACGGGTCATGGCCACCTCGATACCAGTCGCGGTGCACACATCCCGAATACGTGCATCATCGGTAGCGACGACGATCCTGTCAGCACCGCTTTCCTGCGCCCGTTCACAGACATGCAAGATCAGTGCCTTGCCGCGCAGATCGGCCAATGGTTTACCGGGCAGGCGTTGCGAACCGTAGCGCGCTGGAATCACGACATTGAAACGCATTCAGGGAACCTCATCTGACTTCAGTTCGCGCGCTTCATCTTCGAGCATTACCGGAATACCGTCCCGGACCGGATATGCGAGGCGATCAGCCTTGCATATCAATTCATGATCGGCTTTGCGATATATCAAGGGACCTTTGCAGATCGGGCAGACCAGTATTTCCAGTAATTTATTATCCATGATGCTGCACTCCGTATGCGTCTGATTTCGCCAACCGCTGACTTAACCCAGCCATAAACCGCGCTTGATCCGACTCACTGAAGCGAGCTGTCGCGGTAACATACCAATGATTTTCAAGTTTCATTGCCTGGCATTTTACGGCGTCTTTTTCCGTCATGAAGACCGGCAATGCATCATCGAACGTGACATCGCTTATGTCGGGAACCGCATGATCTGGCAGCGATCTTCCATCCACCTGCAATCCACGAGCTCCCAGCGCCCTGAAGAATTGTTCCGGATCTGCGATGCCAGCCACGGCATGTACCCGTTGACCGGCGAAATCAGTCAGGGAATGATGATTCCCATCTGTCAGAGACACCGCTTCCGTAAGCTCCAGTTGCATGATCAAGGCGTCGTTTGGAATATCGGCCGGTATTGTCGCACCAGCCTTTACCACGACAAAAGT
>JBOIBL010000042.1:0-21072 GCA_050739495.1 Gammaproteobacteria bacterium
CCGTTCCAGTCATCCTCCGCCATCCCGTCCTCGATGCTGACGATCGGATAGCGCGACACCAGATCGACCAGGTAATCGGTAAACTCGGCTGCCGAATACTGTTTGCCTTCGGACTCCAGATGATAACGACCATCCTTGTAGAACTCTGAACTGGCGGCATCCAGGCCCAACTGGATATCGCGCCCGGGTTCATACCCAGCGCGATTGATCGCCTCCATGATGACCTCGATCGCGGCTTCATTCGACGGCAGATCTGGCGCAAAGCCACCTTCGTCACCGACCGCAGTGTTTAAACCACGTCCCTCAAGCACCTTCTTCAAGGTGTGGAACACTTCCGCACCGTAACGCAGCGCTTCGGCGAAATCCGGAGCGCCAACCGGCAGGATCATGAACTCCTGGATATCCACGCTGTTGTTCGCATGCGCACCACCGTTGATGATATTCATCTGCGGAACCGGCAAGGTCACCGCCTTGTCGCCGCCCAACCAGCGATACAGGGGAATCTGATGCTCGCGCGAGGCGGCTTTCGCTACCGCCAGCGACACGCCGAGTATGGCATTTGCGCCCAGACGTGATTTGTTTTCGGTACCATCAAGTTCGATGAGTGCATGATCGAGTTTGACCTGATCTTCGACCCGCATACCGCGCACGCGTCGCAGTATCTCGCCGCTGACGTTGGCGACAGCTTTCCTGACCCCCTTGCCGTGGTAGCGCCTCGGATCACCGTCGCGCAGTTCTACCGCTTCGCGGCTGCCGGTTGAAGCGCCGGACGGCACCGCCGCACGTCCGACGATGCCGCTCTCAAGAATCACATCCGCTTCCAGCGTGGGATTACCACGCGAATCCAGAATTTCACGGGCACGCAAATCAACGATCTTCGTCATGCTTTTCTGTTCCTGATCTCGAAATTGTAAATATTCAGCCTGGCAATCTATCTTCAGCATAAGGATGCCGCTTCACCGCCGTATCCAGCTCCTTGAGTGTGGTAAGCAACTCATCCATCAGCGACAGATGCCATGAGTTGGGCCCATCGCACAATGCATTATCGGGATCCGGATGCGTCTCCATGAAGATGCCGGCGACACCTGCACCGATGGCGGCGCGCGCGAGCACCGGGATGAACTGACGCTGTCCACCGGAACTGCCGCCCTGCCCACCCGGCAACTGCACCGAATGGGTCGCATCGAACACTACCGGGCAACCCGTGTCACGCATGACCGCCAACCCGCGCATGTCGGAAACCAGATTGTTGTAGCCGAAACTGAAGCCGCGCTCGCATACCAGAATCTGCTGATTACCGGTGGCGCGCGCCTTGTCTACCACGTTCTGCATCTCCCAAGGCGAGAGGAACTGACCTTTCTTGATATTCACCGGTTTACCGGCTTTGGCCGCACGCTGGATGAAATTAGTCTGCCGGCAAAGGAATGCAGGCGTCTGAATGACGTCCACCACGGAAGCCACCTCTTCAATCGGTGTATCTTCATGCACGTCAGTCAATACCGGTACGCCAACGCTTTGCTGTACCTTGGCGAGGACGCGCAGGCCTTCTTCGACACCCGGGCCGCGATAACTCTTTCCCGAAGTGCGATTGGCTTTGTCGAAAGAGCCCTTGAAGATATACGGAATCTTGAGACGCTGGGTGACTTCCTTGAGATAGCCTGCGACGTCCAGCGCCAATTGTTCGCTTTCCAGCGTGTCGGGACCCGCGATGATGAAGAACGGCTGTGCATTGCCCGCCTCGAATCCACACAGCTTCATGCCTGCACCGCCACGCGCGGCGACTGTGCCGCAGCATAGGCGCGCGCTGCCTTGATAAATCCGGTGAATAACGGATGGCCGTCACGTGGCGTAGAAGTGAACTCCGGATGGAACTGGGAGGCGATGAAGAACGGATGCTCGGGCAACTCCACCATCTCCACCAAGCCATCCACCGAGAAGCCGGAGAACACCAGACCCCTGGCCTTGAGCTGTTCCAGATAGTTGTTGTTGAATTCATAACGGTGGCGATGCCGTTCGAAGATGGCATCCTTGCCGTATACCTTCCGCGCCAAGGTACCCGCTACGAGTTTCGATTCTTGCGCACCGAGACGCATGGTGCCGCCCATATCCGACTGTTCACTGCGGGTTTCATGTTGGCCGCTGCGATCCTTCCACTCCGTAATCATCGCAATCACCGGGTCCTTGGCATCGCGTTCGAACTCGGTGCTGTGCGCACCTTTGAGCCCGGCGACATGCCGCGCGAACTCAATCACCGCGACCTGCAAGCCGAGGCAGATACCGAGATAGGGGATGTTGTGTTCGCGTGCATAACCGGCAGCGGCAATCTTGCCTTCGATGCCACGTTCACCGAAACCGCCGGGGACCAGGATCGCATCCATGCCGCGCAACATGTGAGCGCCCTGCTTCTCGACATCCTCGGAATCGATGTGGTGTATCTGCACCCGGGTGCGGGTCTGCAGTCCGGCATGTCTGAGCGCTTCATTGAGCGACAGATACGCATCTGCGAGATTCACGTACTTGCCGACCATGGCGATGTTAACCGTAGCATCCGGATTGGTCTTCGCTTCCACCACGCGCCGCCACTCTTTCAGATTAGCCGATTTCGCATTGATGCGCAGATGGTCCACTACGATGTCGTCCAACCCCTGTTCATGCAGGATCAACGGAATTTTGTAGATGTCATCGGCATCCGGGGCGGAGATGACTGCGCGCTCTTCTACGTTGGTGAACAGCGCGATCTTGCGGCGTGCATCGTCAGGCAACGCGGCCGATGCCCGGCACAACAGGATATCGGGCTGGATACCGATGGAACGCAGCTCCTTGACCGAATGCTGGGTGGGCTTGGTCTTGGTCTCGCCGGAAGTCGGGATATAAGGCACCAGCGTCAGATGCATGTAAACGCATTTGCCACGGCCCATCTCGATCCCCATCTGGCGAATCGCCTCAAGGAATGGCAGGGACTCGATGTCACCCACCGTGCCACCGATTTCCACCATGCAGATATCGGCATCACCGGCGCCTTCGCGAATACAGCGCTTGATCTCGTCGGTGATGTGCGGAATCACCTGCACAGTGCCACCGAGGTAATCACCGCGGCGCTCCTTGCGGATCACATTCTCGTAGATGCGGCCGGTCGTGAAATTATTGCTGCGGCCCATGCGCGCACGCACGAAGCGCTCGTAGTGGCCCAGGTCCAGGTCGGTCTCGGCCCCGTCGTCAGTGACGAATACCTCGCCGTGCTGGAACGGGCTCATGGTGCCGGGATCCACATTTATATAGGGATCCAGCTTGACCATGGTGACTTTGAGACCGCGGGCTTCGAGGATTGCGCCGAGGGATGCCGCCGATATGCCTTTCCCGAGGGAAGAGACCACACCGCCGGTAACGAATACAAAATGGGTCATTCAAAACTCCCGATGCAGGGTCGGAATGACCTTGCGAAATCGGGAGAACAGAGTAACAGAATTGACCCGGATTAAAAAGCAGCTGTCGCACTACCCCCTTCAAAATCAGCAGTTTTTTTATTGTCACCGAGGATGGCCGGCGCGTTCTCCCAGACCAGACGCAAGGCGGGCTGGTCCGCCTGTGCCCTGAATGGTTCGCAGATAAACAAACCGGCCACCGCCATCAATTCACCGTCTTTCTCCAGCAAGGGCAGGCAAGCGCGCATCCAGGGCAGCACATCGAGTTCCTGCAACCATTTCTTGAGCGGGCGTCGGTGGGTCTGACCTGCCGGCTGACAACGTTCGCCGCCGGCACGAAACGTGACCCGCAGGCCTGTACCGGGGCATGCCGTGGCCCGGATGCCGGCCTTGGCCGCCTCCAGCCCCAGCCTGCCGAGCCCCTGTCCCAGCTCGTGGAACTCGCCGGCCCGGAGCAGAAAGGGTTCGGGCATGGCTGCCATCGGCGACTGAACGTACAACCGGTCACGGTAACGACGCAGCTCCACCCCCCCCCACTCGATACAGGGAATGCGGTCCGGACGTGCCGTCAGTATGTCTGTGAATACCTGTTCCAATTTGTGTGTCGGTGGCAGGGCAAACCCGCATTCCGCCAGCCAGTACCGAATCAGCTGCTTGGCGCGTGGGCGGGACAGTTCCCGGACCGCTTGCAGCGCCAGTGAACGGCAGTCCGGTTGGACAAACCGTCGCAGATCGTCGGCAGCCTGAACCGCAAGCAGGTCGGATGCTTCAGCGCAATGGCGTGCCGCGCGTGCCACCGTCTCTGCAGCCGCCGGCCAACGTTGCTTCAGCCTGGGTAACACTTCATGACGCAGGTAGTTCCGATCGAATCTCACATCCTGATTGCTGGAATCATCGATCCAGTGGAGCTTGTGCGCACGCGCCCAGCTCAGCAGCGATTCCCGCGAGACCTCGAGCATCGGCCGCACCAGTCTGCCAGGTGCAAAATCGGCAGCCGCTGGCATCGCGGCCAAGCCCGCGATACCTGCACCACGCAAGGCCTGCAGCAGGAAGGTCTCCAGTTGATCATCAAGATGATGTGCAAGCAGTAAGCAATCACCGGGTTGCATGCTTTTGGCAAACGCCGCATAGCGCCATTCGCGTGCGGTCGCTTCGAGGCTCGCTCCCGGTGTGGCAGGAACCTGCACTCTCACCTGGATCAGGTCCACACCCAGAGTGAGGCACTCGGCTTCACAATGCCGTTGCCATGCATCTGCATCGGGATTGATTCCATGGTTCACATGGATCGCGAATAACGGTCCTGGCAGTTGATCGCGTTGCGCGGCAAGCGTGTGCAGCAGCACAGTCGAATCGAGGCCGCCACTGAAAGCCACCCAATAGTTTGGTGCGGTGGGCTGGCCACGGAGGAAATCGATGAGGATATTGGGATTGAATTGCACCATGCCGGGCCGGACCGCGTCCGGCACGTTTATTCCTTGAAGCTACCGAATGATGTGAAACGCTTATAGCGTGCTTCCAGCAATTCATCCATTGAATTATGTTCGAGGCGCGCCAGATTATCGGTCAGTGCACGCTTGATGCTGGCAGCCGTCGCTTCAATGTCGCGGTGCGCACCGCCCAGAGGTTCTTTCAACACTGCGTCAATCAAGCCCAGACTCTTGAGTCGCTCGGCAGTAATGCCCATGGCTTCCGCCGCCTCACTGGCTTTTGAAGCGCTCTTCCACAGAATCGAGGCGCAACCTTCCGGAGAAATGACCGAATAGATACTGTATTGCAACATCAATACCCGGTCACCGACGCCGATGGCGAGCGCACCACCGGAACCGCCTTCACCGATGACCGTGCAGATGATCGGCACCCGCAGCATGCTCATGTCGAAGAGATTGCGGGCGATGGCTTCAGACTGTCCACGTTCCTCGGCACCGACTCCGGGATAGGCGCCGGGCGTATCGATGAATGTCATCAACGGCAGACGAAAGCGTTCTGCGAGTTTCATGATGCGCAAGGCTTTGCGATATCCTTCTGGACGCGGCATGCCGAAATTGCGGCGCACCTTCTCCTTGGTATCACGGCCTTTCTGTTCGCCAATAATGGCCACCGGCCGGCCATCGAGGCGCGCCACCCCGCTAACGATTGCGGGATCGTCCCCGAAGGCCCGATCGCCGTGCAATTCCTCGAAATCGGTAAAAATGCGCTGGATGTAATCGAGGCTGTACGGCCGCTGTGGATGCCGCGCCAGTTGCGCGACCTGCCAGGCATTCAGGCTGGAAAAGATATTTTCAGTCAGTGTGCGGCTCTTGGCCTGTAGACGTTCGATCTCTTCGGTAATACTGACAGCGGACTCGTCGCCCACGAAGCGCAGTTCCTCGATTTTGGCTTCGAGTTCAGCGATAGGTTGTTCAAATTCGAGAAAATTCAGGTTCATTCTGGAATTATAGTCTGATTAGGCCGCAAACCTTACCGGCTAAGGACAAACCGCACAAGTCCCGGTCGCCGGGATCGGCTTCAGGCATCGGCAGTTTCGCGGTTGTTGACACCCATACGGGGGCCGTAATGGAGCGTGACCCGGTCCGCCCCCAGCCAGGTCTCCAGCTTCCTCACCAGGGCTTCAGACGGGTGCACGCGCCAGGCGTCGCCCAACGCTACCGGGACACTCGCGTCCAACCCGCGGTAGCCAACCCATACCGCGCAGCGTCCGCCGAGATACGGTTTCAAGGTCTCCTTGAGTCGTACCGCGAACTCAGGCGTCACGCCTTCCGCCTGCCAATGGATATCGAGGCGCTTTACATAGCGTTCGCGCAATTCGTCGATGCCGAACATATCCTTCACGGTCACCCGCCAGGCATTGATGAAGGTATCGAATGTCAGGCGTCCTTCAGCGACCACCACGTTGTCCTTGACTGCCAGGGTCCGGAACCTGTTATAGGCATCCTCGAACAGGGTCACTTCCATGCGGCCGGTTCGATCATCCAGCACCAGGCTGACGCGGTTGCCCCGTTTACGAAGGTCCATCACCAGCCCGGCGACGATGACTGTGCGCGACGGTCCGCCGTAACTACGCTCACCATTGTTTACAGGCGGTGCTTCGCTCGCCAATTCACCCAGCGGCGCGGTCACCACCGGCTGCAGATCGCGCAGATAACGCACGATCGGATGGCCGGTGAGATACAGACCCAAGGTTTCCTTTTCACCGCGCAACCGCTCATCTTCATCCCAGTCGGCAACCGTGACCGGCGCGGCAATCTGCTTTGCTGCTGTCGCTGTTGTGGACGCAGCCAATCCGAACATATCATCCTGACCGGCTGCGGCAGCACGCGTGTTCTGTTCTGCCAGCGCCAGTGCATCCGGTAACCGAGCCATCAACGTGGCTCGATTCGGTCCCAACGTATCCATGGCGCCGGCTCGAATCAGCGCTTCGATTACCCGGCGGTTGGATTTTTGCAGATCCACGCGCCGACAAAAATCCTCGATGTTCGTGAAGACGCCGTTGCGGTTACGTTCTTCCAATACGCCTTCGATCGCTGCCAGTCCCACGCCCTTGATGGCACCCAGGCCATAGCGGATACTGCGTTCGTCGGCAACCGTGAACTTATATTCCGAAAAATTGATATCCGGCGAAAGGATTGTCATGTCCAAGCGCCGACATTCCTCGATCAGCATCACGACCTTGTCGGTGTGATCCATGTCCGACGACAATACGGCAGCCATGAATTCGGCGGTATAGTGCGCTTTCAGCCAGGCAGTCTGATACGACAACAGCGCGTAGGCGGCGGCGTGCGACTTGTTGAAACCGTAACCGGCGAACTTCTCCATCAAGTCGAAGATCTGATCGGCCTGTCCTGCCGAGAGTCCGTCTTTGGCGGCACCCTCGCGGAAGATTGCGCGGTGCTTGACCATCTCCTCGGGCTTTTTCTTGCCCATCGCGCGACGTAAAAGATCCGCACCGCCGAGCGTATAACCGCCGACGATCTGCGCCATCTGCATCACCTGCTCCTGATAGACCATGATGCCGTAGGTCTCTTTCAGGATAGGCTCGACGCGTGTGTCGGGATACTTCACCAGCTCCTTGCCGTGCTTGCGCGCGACGAAGCTGGGAATCAGGTCCATCGGACCGGGACGGTATAACGCGCCCAAGGCGATAATATCTTCGAAGCGGTCCGGTTTGGCATCCTTGAGCAGACGCTGCATGCCGCCCGATTCGAACTGGAAGATTGCCACCGTCTGGGCTTTCTTGAACACCCGCTCGTAAGTCTGGGCGTCGTTCAATGGCAGCGCTGCAATATCCAGCAGCGGCTCGCCCGCTTTTGCGCGGCGCACATTGATCGCCTTCACTGCCCAGTCGATGATGGTCAACGTGCGTAAACCCAGAAAGTCGAACTTGACCAGACCTACCGCTTCCACATCATCCTTGTCCAGTTGCGTGACGGTATGGGTGCTGCCCTGTTCGCAGTACAACGGCATAAAATCCGTCAACGCGGATGGCGCGATCACCACACCACCGGCATGCTTGCCGGCATTACGCGCCAGACCTTCCAGGGAACGCGCCAGATCGATCAGCTGATGCACCTCATCATCGGTCTCGTAGAGCTTTAGCAATTCGGCTTCGTCGTCGAGCGCCTTGTCCAAGGTCATGCCGATTTCGAACGGAATCAATTTGGCGATTCGGTCCACATAGCCGTAGGGATGTCCGAGTACTCGCCCCACATCACGTACCACGGCGCGCGCCGCCATGGTGCCGTAGGTGATGATCTGCGAGACGCGATCACGTCCATATCGTTCCGATACATAATCGATCACCCGGTCGCGGCCTTCCATGCAGAAATCCACATCGAAGTCCGGCATCGACACGCGCTCCGGATTCAGGAAACGTTCGAACAGCAAGTCGTATTTGAGTGGATCGAGATCGGTGATCTCGAGCGCGTAGGCCACCAGCGAGCCCGCGCCAGAACCACGCCCCGGTCCCACTGGTACGCCATTTTGTCTGGCCCAGCGGATAAAATCTGCCACAATCAGGAAGTAACCCGGAAACCCCATGTTGACAATGACATCAAGCTCGAGCGCCAGGCGCTCACGATATGGTCGTTCGCGCAGCTCACGCTCCTGCGTGTCCAGTCCCGCGAGCATTACGGCCAGCCTGCGCTCCAGACCTTCCTGTGATTCTTTTTTCAGGAACTGCTCAATGCTGAGTCCATCTGAAACCGGGTAGGCAGGTAGATAGTTCTGCCCCATCTGCAACGTCAGGTTGCAGCGGCGCGCGATCTCGACCGAGTTCTCCAGCGCCTCGGGAATGTCTTTGAACAATTCCAGCATTTCAGCTTCGCTACGCAGGTACTGCTGGTCCGTATAGCGGTGCGGCCGTCGCGGATCATTCAGTGTCCGACCTTCCTGGATACACACGCGTGCTTCATGGGCTTCGAAATCAGTCTGGCGCAGGAAACGCACATCATTGGTCGCGACTACCGGCACCCCCTCGCGCCCGGCAAGTTCAACTGCCGCATGCAGGTATTGTTCCTCGCCTTCGCGTCCGGTGCGCTGTAATTCGATATAGAAGCGATCCGGGAACCGCCGTCGCCAGGCTGCCAGCAGAGTCGTCGTATCGCGCTCAGCCAGAAGTGCACGCCCCAATTCACCCTGGATACCGCCTGACAAGGCGATCAGTCCTTCCGTGCCAGTATCCAGCCAGGCCGCATCTACCATCGGCAAGCCGCGCTGCTGTCCTTCGAGAAAACTGCGAGTGATCAACTCGGAAAGATTTCGGTAGCCGGTCATGTCACAGCAAAGCAGCGTAAAGACATGAAACTGATCACTATCCGGATCACGCAACCGCAAATCAGCACCGACGATAGGTTTGATACCGCGCTTCTGGGCTTCCTTGTAAAACTTCACCAATGCGAACAAGTTGCCCTGATCGGTGAGCGCGAGCGCCGGCATCGCCTGTTCGACTGCCAGCTCCATCAATCCGGGTACCCGGATGACACTATCCAGCAGCGAGTACTCGGTATGCAGGCGCAGATGGATGAAACGCGGCGCCATGTTCAGGGTGCCTCGTCGAGACAACGCTTTACCGGACCGAAGGTACGACGATGGATGGCGCACGCCCCATGCAGGGTGAGCGCAGCCAGATGCATGGGGGTGGGATAGCCTTTATGAATCGCGAATCCGTAACCCGGAAACTGCCCGTCAAACCGTGACATGGCAGCATCACGTTCGACCTTGGCGAGGATGGATGCAGCACTGATGGCGGCAACTTTCGTATCACCCTTCACAATTGCCTCCACCGGATAAGGAAGTTTCGGGCAACGGTTGCCATCGACCAGTACCCGTCCAGGGATCACATTCAAGGCCAGCACCGCACGCGCCATGGCCAGCATACTGGCCTGCAGGATATTCAGCACATCAATCTCGGAATGATCCGACCAGGCAACTGCCCAGGCATATGACCGGACACGGATCAGCTCTGCAAGTTCTCCGCGTCGTTCCGGACTGAGTAACTTCGAATCCCGCAATCCTCCGATCGGCCGGTCGGGATCGAGAATCACGGCGGCAGCCACTACCGGACCAGCCAGTGGTCCGCGACCGGCTTCGTCTACGCCTGCGACAAGATCATGAGTCGCCGTGCTCCACTGCATGTTCGCTATACCACCCGCGCCATACAGTTCATTCTAGCGCGCGGTGACAGGACGGTCCGAAAGCAGTTTCAGGACCGCTGCAGCTGCATGCACACTGGCATTGCGCCGCAACCCCGCGGTGATTTCACGGAAAGCCTCCAACTGTGCATGGCGTGCACCCTCGTCCTGCAACAACCCAAGCACTGCTGCGCCAAGGTTTTCAGAAGTCGCGTCGTATTGAAGTAACTCCGGGACCACCTCACGCCCGGCCAACAGGTTCGGCAACGACACATAAGGCACCTTCAACAGGCCGCAACCTCGTACTATTGCATGGGTCAACCCGGAAATCCGGTATGCCGCCACCATCGGAGACTGCCACAACATCGCTTCCAGGGTAGCGGTCCCGGAAGCGAGCAATGTCACATCCACGGCAGACATGACCTCACGTGAATGACCATCCACGACCGTGACCGGGAGGTCCGGTTTGAGCATGCGTATCTGCCTCTTGATCGTGAAACTCAGGGCGTTAGTAGCAGCCGGTATGACAAACCGCACTTCGAGCAGTTTATTGCTTAACCATTGTGCAGTATCCAGGAACACCGGACCCAGTCGTTCCACTTCCGTGCTGCGACTGCCGGGCAGCAAGGCCACCAACGTACCCTCGCACGGCAGGTGCAAACTCTTGCGCTGTTCGAGCTTGTTGATCGTCAGAGGAGCCTGATCGGCCAGAGGATGACCCACAAATTCGGCATGGAAGCCATGTTTTTGATAAAGAGCCGGCTCAAACGGTAATAAGGTAAGCACCAGATCCGCAGCGCGTCCTACCTTGAATACGCGTTTTTCGCGCCAGGCCCAGATTGAAGGGCTGACGTAGTGCACTGTACGAACACCACGTTTACGCAGATACTCTTCAAGCCCGAGATTGAAATCAGGTGAATCGATTCCGATGAATACATCGGGACGGCTGGTGAGAAAATGCCGGCGTAATCTCCGGCGCAACCATAACAGCCGCGGTAGATGCCTCAGCACCTCCACGATACCCATGATGGAGAGCTCCTCGATGGACGCAATCGGCTTGCAACCTGCAGCCACCATCTCGGGACCTGCTACGCCCTCTACCTGTACATCCGGCACTTGCGCACGCAAGGCGCGGATCAGGTCCGCACCCAGAATATCGCCCGAACTCTCCCCTGCCACGATGCCAATACGCAGCATTTTTATCTACTTCTGTGTAATTGATCGGAAACAATCATGATCAGCGGGTAATGCTGCGTTCGCTGGTTTCCAGAAATTTCACCATCAGCGCCACTTCAGGTTGTGTCGCTGAAAGTTCGCGTAATTTCGAGATTGCATCGTCCAGCCTCAACTCCGAGCGATACAGTATCTTATAAGCCTGCTTGATGTTGCGAATCTGTCCGGCGTCGAAACCGCGCCGCTTGAGTCCTTCGCTATTGATGCCATGTGGTTCGGCCGGCGTACCCGAGACCGTGACATACGGCGGCACGTCGCGGGTAAGATCGACATTCATGCCGGTAAAACTGTGCGCACCGATGCGGCAGAATTGATGCACTTTGGTAAAACCACCAAGAATCGCCCACTCTTCAACAGTGATATGCCCAGCGAGGGTGGCATTATTCGCCATGATGATGTTGTCGTGCAGGACACAGTCGTGAGCGATATGGACATAGGCCATAATCCAGTTGTCATGACCGATTCGGGTTTCACCCCGATCCTGTGCCGTTCCACGGTTGATGGTCACAAACTCGAAGAACGTATTGCGATCGCCGATCTCAAGTCGCGTCGGTTCGCCATGGTATTTCTTGTCCTGAGGTGCGCCACCAATAGAAGCATATTGGTGAATACGGTTATCCCGCCCGATACGGGTCGGCCCCTGGATCACTACATGCGGACCGACGAAGGTACCAGCGCCGATCTCTACACCGGCACCGATGACGCTGAACGGACCGACGCTTACCGATTCGGCAAGCCTGGCCTCCGGATCAATGACGGCTCGCGGATCAATCAAGATTCAAATTCCCGTGCTGCACACATCAATTCTGCTTCGGCAACGACAGCACCATCGACTTCCGCGCGCGCCTTGAACCGCCAGATTCCCCGTTTGTCCCAGAGATATTCGACTATCAGATAAAGCTGGTCACCAGGCTCGACCGGTTTCTTGAAGCGCGCATTATCGATACCCACGAAGTAATACAGCGTATTCGAATCCGGGGAATTACCGAGCGTGGCAAACGCCAGCAGCCCAGTGGCTTGTGCCAACGCTTCCAGGATCAACACGCCCGGCATCACTGGACGATGCGGAAAATGACCGGGAAAGAAAGGCTCGTTTATGGTCACATTCTTTATGGCAGTGAGGGCCTTGCCTGGCTCACATTCAATCACCCTGTCTACCAGCAAAAATGGATAACGATGCGGTAACTGCTTCATGATCGCATGGATATCCAGCGGTATCTTGTTTGACATTAGCCTCAGTCCTTCAGTTTCTTTTCAATTGATGCGAGTCGGCGCGCCAATTCATCAAGCTGCCGAAAGCGCACACTGTTTCTGCGCCAATTGGCTGCTTTATCCATCGGCAGGCTACCGGAATAGACACCTGCGCTGTGTATAGAATGAGTCACCAGCGTCATGGCCGTCACCACAGCATCATCACATATCTCGAGATGCCCGGCGATTCCGACACCACCGGCGATCATGCAACGCTTTCCTATGACCGTGCTGCCAGCGATCGCCGTACAACCGGCGATCGCTGCATGCGCTCCGATGCGCACGTTATGCGCCACCTGTATCTGGTTATCGAGTTTCACGCCCTCTTCAATCACGGTATCTTCCAGCGCTCCCCGATCCACCGTGGTATTGGCGCCTATCTCGACATCGTCACCGATGCGCACGGTACCCAGCTGTGGCACCTTGACCCAGGTTCCGCCGTCGCGGGCGATTCCGAAGCCATCAGCGCCGATCACCACACCCGGATGCAGCAACCCGCGTTTTCCGACCGAAACCCCTTCGCAAAGCGTGACATTCGCAACCAGGCGGCTATCTTCGCCGACAGTCGCTGCCTCCATCACCACACAATTTGGCCCTATTTCGGCACCACGCTCGATGACGGCATGTGCCGCAACCACAGCACCTTGGCCTACCCAGGCTTCTTCATGCACTCGCGCAGCAGGATCAACATGCGCGGATCTGTCGATGCCTTTTTTTTGTAGTCTTGACGGCGCCAGCAAATCAGCGACACGCGCGTAGATGAGATAAGGGTTCTCCACGATCAGCGCGGCCACCGAACACGCGCTCGAATCTTGTGGCGACACGATCACTGCGGATGCGCGGGTGGTTCCCAAATACCGCTTGTAATGAGGGTTCGCCAAAAATGCAATATCACCCTGCATCGCATTCTGCAGCGTGGCAACCCGTTGAATCCTGATATCAGGATCGCCACGAAACTCTCCAGCGCAGCGATGTGCGAGTTCTGCTAACGTGAATCCGGCAGCCATCGCTTGTCGCCCGGCCTAATTCCCTGATTTTGAATCTTTTGATTGGAACTCTTTTTGTAACTGCGCCAATACCTGATCAGTGACATCCACGGTATCATCGGCGTAAAAGACTCCTTCGCCAATGATGAGGTTATATTTCTTTTCCTTGGCAAATACCTGCACAGCCTCGATGATATCGTGCTGTATCTTGCCCAACTCTTCATTGCGCTGAGCATTCACATCGTCCAGGTAATCACTCTGCTTGCGATTGAAGTCCCGCTGCAAATCATCCAACTGACCCTGTATATCCTGCAATTGACTGGAACTCATCACCGCGCCGTTCTTGTTGATCTTGTCCTGCAAGCCCTTGATCTTGTCCTGCTCTGCCATCAGGTCCTTGCGGCGGCTATCAAATTTCTTTTCCATTTTTTTCGATGCTGCTTGCGCCTGGGGTGATTGCTGCAGCAACCGCGCCATGTTTACCACTCCGACCCGGGTTTCCGCCGCAGCAGCGGTACCGGCCCACGCTACACTCATTACTGCACATATCAGTGCCACCTTAATCATGGAAGCTTTCATGACAAACTCACTCCAAACTGGTTAGTAATAAGTCCCCAAGGTGAACTGGAAGCGCTCGGTCTTGTCTCCCGGTTTCGGGTTCAGAGGGAAAGCATAGCTGAATTTCATGGCCCCGAGCGGAGTCAGGAATGTTGCCGTCAGACCGGCCGATAGCCTCAGATCTCTCCAGCGAAAATCTCCCGGATTGTGGAATACGTTGCCTGCATCCACGAAGAACGCATAACGGCCGGAACCACTCTCGGAACCCGCCTTGGAACCAAAATGGGGCAGGATCAGCTCATTCTGCATGAAGGCCATGGCCTGCCCGCCCAACGGATAATAGCCGTTGGAATCATACGGGCCCAAGGTGCCGGGCTGCCAACCCCGTACTGTATCCGGGCCACCGGCAAAGAAGTTCTTGAATGGCGGATACTGCGTAGTCTTTCCGTATGGCGCACCGTAATCCAACTCGCCGTTGATCCCGTAGATGAAGCCCTTGAACAACGGTATGAAAGCTAACTGGTTGTACTGCAGGATATAGTACCTGAGGTCGCCGCCCGGAATTGCCGTCGTCAGGCTGATGCTCTCCCGTGCTCCGTCATCCGGAAAGATTACCCGGTTGCGGGTGTCATGCACAAAACTCAGCTGGCTTTCCAGGGTGTTGTATTGCAGTCCCGGCATCAAACAATAGAACGTGAAACCCCTGAACGGATCCTGACAGGCTTGCTGCAAATAGAAAACCTTGCCATTAGCCGGATCCTGCAAGAAGGAAATAATCTCATTGGATGTGCCAATCTGCGATGTAAGCTGGTTATGACTGTACGTAAAGCCAACACCCCAGGCGCTGTATTCGGACAGCGGGATATTGAAACTCATCTGCCCGCCGAACGTCTTGGTGGTGAACGGTGAACTGTTCACGGTCAACTGGGAAATACGGCTGCCGAACAGACCCAGAGTCCTGCTGATGCCATCGACCGTGTAATACGGATCAGTGAAACTCAGGGAATAGCTATGCCCGATATAGCTGCGATTCGCATCAATCGACAGACGCTCGCCACTGCCCATGAAGTTGGCATTCACAATCTGGCCATCAATGATGAATCCGGATTGGCTGCCGTATCCGAGTCCGATCGACGCGGTGCCACCAGGACGCTCCTTGATGTCAAAATCGAGGTCGACCTGGTCATCACTGCCGGGGATACGTGTGGTATTAACCTTGGCGGACTCAACCCATGGCAAACGCTCCAGACGGACACGTGAACGTTCCGCGTCCACGCTCGACAACCACGTGCCCTCGAATTGACGCATCTCACGCCGGAAGACCTGCTCATCCGTGTTCGTGCTGCCGTTGAAATTTATATGCCGCACATAGACACGATTGCCGGGATCCACGAAGAACGTGATAGACACAACCTTGTGTTCACGATCTATGTCCGGGATCGAATTGACCTGCGCGAACGCATAACCATCCACGCCCAGTCGCTTGCGAATCAGATCAGACGTAGTCGTAGCACGCTTCAGTGAAAAGGTATCGCCCGGGTTAACAATGATGTATCGCTTCAGGACATTCTCGGGTACGACAAACTGGCCGGCCAGCTTCACGTCCTTGACCTTATATACGGCACCTTCAGTGATGTTTACGGTGATGTAAACATTATTGCGATCCGGAGAGACCGCCACCTGAGTCGAATCTATGCTGAAGTCGGCATAACCCTGATCCATGTAGAAAGAACGCAGCGATTCGAGGTCACCGACAAGTTTCTCGCGCGCATATTCATCATCGCTGCCCCAGAAAGACCAGAAATCCTCGACCTTGAGCTTGAATACGTCTTGCAGTTCCTGTTCCGAAAAAGCATGATTTCCCACCACGTTGATCGCACGGATCTTGGCTGGCCGACCTTCCTTGATCGATACGTTCACACTGACGCGATTCTCCCCCACGTCTTTCACGTCCGAATTGAGGATCACGCCGTAATTACCGTGACTGTAATACTCATCCAGGAGTTGCTGCTTGAATTGATCCAGCGTCACCCGGTTGAATATCTGCCCTTGGGAAAGCCCGATTTTTTGCAGCGTCTTGTTTAGATCATCGGTCTTGATCAGCTTGTTGCCGGTCACCGTGAAATAGGCGATGGAAGGCCGCTCCTTTACCACCACGATCAACGTGTCTCCATCGCGACGCATTTGTACATCGTGGAAGAACCCGGTCTTGTAGAGCGCCCGGATGGCCTCCTGGACCCGGGTACCATCCACACGGTCACCGATATTGATCGGCAGATAGTCATAGACCGTACCATCCGAGATGCGCTGCAAACCGACAATCTCGATCTTCTTTACCACGAATGAATCGTCTGCCCGCGCCATGGAAGGAATCGACACCAGGAACGTCAGTATGGCCAGGATCAACCCGGCGCGGCGTAGAAATTCCAAGTGCAACCTCCTCAACTGAGCAGACGGCCCAGATCGTTATAGACGGCAAAAACCATGAGCATCAGCAACAACACGATACCCACTCTCTGACCCAGCATCTCGGTGCGCATCGACACTGGCGAACCTTTGACCAGTTCCAGCGCGTAATACAACACATGTCCGCCGTCCAAGAGTGGAATCGGCAGCAGATTGAGCACCCCGAGGCTGATACTCACGATCGCCAGAAACATCAGAAACGGCACCAGCCCGCTCTGTGCCGAATAACCGGCATATTGGGCGATGTTGATCGGCCCGCTCAGGTTATGCCATGAGACGTTGCCGAGCACCATGTTTCCGGCGGCATCCAGGGTCAGCCAGCTCAAGCCGACTGTCCGCTTCACGGCATGCCATAATGCGACCGCCGGATTATACCGTTGTTCCGCTCTTAATCGGGCCCCAAAATCCACAGGTATCTGCACACCCACCCCGATATGCCCGATTTCTTCGCCTCCCTGGGTCCGCTCTATGCCCACCGGCAGCTTTAATGGCAGGCTACGTCCATGCCGTTCGATGATGACATCCAAGGTTTTGCCCGGAGAATCCCGTAACAATTTCACCAGCTGCCGCCAGCTGTCGACATGAACGCCGGCCACGCTGACGATCCGGTCGCCGCTTTCGAGACCGGCCGCGACAGCAGTACCATCACTGGCAATCTGCCCCAGGACCGGCGGAATAACCGGACTCCATTCGCTCAGGCCCAGGCCATCGAGTAGTTTCCCAGGCTCCGTTAGTGCTTTGGAGTCGTTTATCTCAAGAGTCAGGGTGCGCTCATGCCCATCTGGTGTAAGTACTTGCACTGCGACAGCACCGCCATGCATGGCTCCTTCAAACAAACGCAGCATTGCCGTTTCCCAGGTCGGCGTAGGCTCACCTTCTATGGCGATGATCTGGTCCTGACTGACGAAGCCAGCGGTTGCGGCAATTGAGCCGCTGCGGATATCACCGACCACCGGTTTGACACCCGGAACGCCGATCATGAAGATCACCCAGTAAGCCAGCACTGCGAATAACAGATTGAACATCGGCCCGGCAATCACCACTGCAAACCGTTTGGGCAGCGGCTGGCGATTGAAGGCGAATGGCTGATCGGCTACTGCCACCTCAGCTTCACGCTCATCGAGCATCTTCACGTAACCGCCGAGCGGCAGGGCCGCGATAACATATTCAGTAGGATCATCCTGCCGTTTCCATGTGAACAGCGGCTTGCCAAATCCGATCGAAAACCGCAGCACCCGAATCCCCAACATGCGCGCGACGATGAAATGGCCGAACTCGTGCACGGTAATCAGCACCCCGATGGCAACAATGAACGCAAGCACGCTGATGATGAAGCTCATGCCGCACAACTCCTTGCCACAGCATCGGCAGCGATCCTGCGCGCCTCGCGATCACAGGCCAGCACCGCATCCAGCGTATCGACCTCAGCCGCAGCCACCCGCTCAAGCGAACCCTCGACGATCTCGGCGATAGCAGTAAATTTCACACGCTCTTCGAGAAATGCCGCAACTGCCACTTCGTTAGCCGCATTCAATATCACCGGTGCACTACCGCCGGTAGCTGCTGCCTGCACGGCGAGACGCAGACAGGGAAAATGTTCCATGTCCGGCGCTTCGAAATCCAGGCGTGCCAGTGCAAACAGATCCAGTTGATCCACCCCGGCGTCCAGCCGTTCAGGCCAGGCCAGACCGCAGGCAATCGGAGTACGCATGTCCGGGTTGCCCAATTGCGCCAACACCGAACCATCTTCGTATTCGACCAGAGAGTGGATCACGCTCTGTGGATGTACTACAACTTCGATTCGCGTCGGCACCGCACCGAACAGCCAGCAGGCTTCAATGACTTCAAGTCCCTTGTTCATCATGGTGGCAGAATCAACCGAAATCTTGCGCCCCATCACCCAATTGGGATGACTGCATGCCTGAGCGGGTGTAACAGCCTCCAGACGCTCCGACGGCCAACCACGGAATGGACCGCCGGAAGCCGTCAAGAGAATCCGCCGCACTCCACGCGGCCATTCGCCGCCACGGTAACCTGCCGGCATACACTGGAACAAGGCATTGTGTTCGCTGTCGATCGGTATCAGTTCGGCGCCACTGAGCCGGACCTCATCCATGAACAGACGCCCTGCCATCACCAGCGCTTCCTTGTTCGCGAGTAACACGCGTTTGCCGGCACGCACTGCCGCAAGTGTCGGCAACAGACCCGCGGCACCGACAATCGCCGCCATCACGCACTGCGTTTCCGGCAGCTGCACCACTTCTGCCAAAGCAGCTTCACCGGATAAAACCTGCGTGGGAAAGCCCGCATCCTGCACCAGCTTCCGCAACCGTACTGCCGCTGGTTCCTCTACCATGACGGCGAAACGCGGCTGATGTTCCAGGCACTGCCGGAACAACCCGTCCACATCGCTTCGTGCGGTCAGTGCCTCCACGCGGTACCGGTCACGATGCCGGCCCAATACATCCAGTGTGTTGAGCCCGACGCTTCCAGTTGAACCCAGTACGGTGACGCCGATCATGCAAGCCATCCCGCAAGCTTCAAACCTAACCAGAAAAACGGCGCTGCTGCAGTCAGGCTATCCACACGATCCAGGACTCCACCATGGCCGGGAAACAAAGTGCCGCTATCCTTCAGGCCGGCCAGGCGCTTGAACAGGCTTTCGCTGAGGTCACCTACGATGGAGAACCACCCGGCCAGCAGACAAACAAGGATCAGTAAGGGCTGGCTATGCGGAGTCAGCCAATACCAGCCGCTGACTGCGACTAGCAGCATCGTCAGTGTACCGCCGGCGACGCCTTCCCAGGTCTTGCCTGGACTGACTTCCGGCGCCAGTTTGTGCCGGCCAAACGCTCTGCCGGCAAAATAGGCGCCGATGTCGGCGGCCCAGATGACAGCGAACAACCACAGCAACAAAGCAGGGAGGTCGTCGGCAATCGCAACCGAGGCGAATAAAGAGGGTATCAGCGTCAGCCAGCCACACAATGCTTTCATCTGATGCGGCACCGAACCACGACGCAGCACGATCCAGAGCAGCATCGAGAGCCACCATAGTGCCGCGAGTAAAGCGAGCGGCCATAAGACATACTCCCAACCCGCGTACCGTCCAACCATATATAAGGCAGCACACAGCATCAGTGTAATGCCCGCATAGCCAACGCGAGAAACACGGCCGGCATAATCGGATAATGCGGCCCATTCATAGGAAGCCAACACCATCACCAGGGTCAGTGCAGCCGCAAGCCAGAAGATCGGCGCGTACAGGATCAATCCCACTGCGATAGGCAGCAGGATCAACGCAGTCAATATCCGCTGCTTAAGCATGTTTCGCACCGGGCAGTTGTTCCGAGGTCAGCCCAAAGCGCCGCTCGCGCCCCGCGAACCAATCCAGTGCTGCATCAAGTGCCTTGGTATCGAAATCCGGCCACAATACATCACTGAAATAAAGCTCCGTGTAGGCAAGATTCCAGAGCAGAAAATTACTGATGCGTTGTTCCCCGCCGGTACGGATAAACAGGTCCGGATCGGGACAATCCCGTAACATCAACGCGGCGCCCAATGCCTGTTCGTCGATCTCCTCGCTGCGACGAGCTCCCTTTGCTACTTCTTCGGCAAGCCCGCGCGTAGCCTGCACGATGTCCCAGCGCCCACCATAACTGACCGCGATATTCAGTGTCATACCGGCATTGCCTGCAGTCAGCGCATGAGTGCGTTGCATCGCGTCGCGTAGCGTGGGAGAAAAGACCGTCAGATCTCCGATGAAACGAACCCGAACCTGATTGCTGTGCAGCTTATCCACTTCGTTTTGCAACGCGTTCATGAACAATTCCATGAGCCCGCCGACTTCAGTGTCGGGCCGCTGCCAGTTCTCACTGCTGAATGCGAACAGGGTCAGCGCCTTGATGCCGAGTTCACCGCAATGCTCGATGGTACGCCGAGCAGCTGTCAGACCCGCCTTGTGCCCGGCGCCGCGCGGAAGATGGCGGCGCTTGGCCCAGCGGCCATTGCCATCCATGATGATGGAGATGTGAACGGGAAGGTTATTGGCAGCAGATTTGGTCATGCAGTCAGCGTCCCGCTCGATGGTCGATACGTCAGGGTATGACGGCTTCAGACTTCGAGCAGCTCAGCTTCCTTGGTCGCCAGTATCTTGTCGATGTTGGCGATGTGCTGATCGGTGAGTTTCTGGATCTCGTCCTGGGCCCGGCGTTCATCATCCTCAGTCACTTTCTTGTCCTTGAGGAGATTCTTGAGCTCCGTATTCGAATCACGCCGTACGTTGCGCACCGCCACCCGTGCGGCTTCGGCTTCCTGCTTGGCGACCTTGATGATCTCGCGGCGACGTTCTTCAGTCAGCGCCGGCATGGGTACCCGGATAAGGGTCCCGGAAGTCGCGGGCATCAGCCCGAGATCGGAAGTCATGATTGCTTTCTCGATCACCTGCACCATCTGCTTCTCCCAGGGCGTGATGGTCAGGGTGCGGCTATCCGCAGTCGCTACGTTCGCCACCTGATTAAGCGGTACGTCATT
>JBOIBL010000043.1:0-12395 GCA_050739495.1 Gammaproteobacteria bacterium
GTGGATTACTACGCTCAGCGTGCTTCCGCGGGGCTGATCATCACCGAGGGCAGCCAGATTTCGCCGCAGGGTGTGGGCTATATCTTCACGCCGGGCATCCATTCCGAGGCCCAGGTGGCCGGTTGGAAAAAGGTGACCGATGCGGTGCACGCCAAAGGCGGGCGTATCTTCATCCAGCTGTGGCATGTCGGCTATGTCTCGCACCCGGATTTCCATAACGGTGAAATGCCGGTCGCGCCGTCGGCGCTGAATCCGAACACCAAAGCCTTCACTCCGAGCGGTCTGAAGGACACAACCACCGCGCGTGCGCTGGAGACCGATGAGGTCAAGGCGATCGTGCAGGATTACGTGCACGCGGCACAGAACGCGATGCAGGCGGGTTTCGATGGTGTCGAGATCCATGGCGCGAACGGTTATCTGATCGAACAGTTCCTGCGCGACAGCACCAACCACCGCACCGATGAGTACGGCGGCAGCATCGAGAACCGCGCGCGTTTCCTGTTCGATGTGGTCGGCGAAGTGAGTGAAGCCATCGGCAGTACCAAAGTGGGCGTACGCCTGTCACCCGCCAATGTCTGGAACGTGCCGGCGGACTCCGATACCCGCTCACTCTATGACTTCGTGATCGGCGCGCTGTCGAGTTTCAACCTGGCCTATCTGCATCTGCGCGATGCCGCGGGCGACGTATCCGGTATCCCGAACATGGTACCGAACGTGGTTGAGCATTTCCGCGATGTCTATCAAGGCACGCTGATCGCGAACACAGGTTATGACCGGGACAAGGGCAATCAAGCCATTCGCAACGGGATGGCCGACCTGATCGCGTACGGTATCCCGTACATCGCGAACCCGGATCTGGTGGAACGTTTCCGTGTCAGTGCTGAACTCACGGAGGCCGACAAGAATACGTTCTACATGGGCGGCGAAAAAGGTTACATCGATTATCCGGCGTTGCAGGCCGAAGCCGCCTGAGAGACTGAATAGATTCGCGACCTGAGGAGAAAAACATCATGAAACTGTATTACGCACCCGGTGCCTGTTCATTAGCACCCCATGTAGTGTTACGCGAACTGGGGCTGTCGTTCGAGACCGAACAGGTGGATCTCAAGACCCACAAGCTCGCCGATGGCACGGATTACTACAGCATCAATCCGAAAGGTTACGTCCCGTTGCTGCAACTGGATGACGGTCAGAAGCTCACCGAGATTGCCGCGATCCTGCAATATCTGGGTGATCTGAAACCGGAAGCCGGTCTGATACCAGCGGCCGGAACCATGCAGCGGTACCGTGTGATCGAGTGGCTGACGTTCATCAGCAGCGAGCTGCACAAGAGTTTCAGTCCGCTGTTCAATGCCGCTATCCCTGCGGACGTGAAACAGATATTCCGCGACAAACTGGCACAGCGGTTTACGTTTCTCGACAAGCATCTCGCGGACAAGAGCTATCTGATGGGTGAACAGTACACCGTCGCCGATGCCTACGCCTACACCATCCTGAGCTGGAAGGATGCAGTCAAGCTGGACATCGATGGCTGGAAGAATCTCGAAGCCTATGTGCGGCGCAACGCAGCCCGCGAACAGGTGCGCGAAGCCCTGCATAGCGAAAAGCTGGCCGCATAAATATTTCTTATCGGCAAACCCAATTGGGAGAATGAGTCATGAGCACAAGAATCGGAATCATCGTCGGCAGCACGCGCCCCGGGCGTAATGCGAGCGCGGTTGCCAAGTGGGTGTATGAGCTCGCGAGCAAGCGCAAGGATGCTGAATTCGAGCTGGTTGACCTGCATGATTTCAAATTGCCTCTCCTGGACGAACCGGTACCGCCGTCGCTCGGGCAATACAGCAAACCGCACACGCACGCGTGGGCGAAGAAGATCGGCTCACTGGATGGCTTTGTATTCGTGACTCCCGAATACAACCACGGTACCTCCGGCGCGCTCAAGAATGCGATCGATTTCCTGTATGCAGAATGGAACAACAAGGCGGCAGGTTTCGTCAGTTACGGTAGCGCCGGCGGCGCGCGTGCGGTCGAAAACCTGCGTCTGATCATGGCGGAAGTGCAGGTGGCAACCGTGCGTGCACAGGTGATGCTGTCGCTATTCACGGATTTCGAGAACTTCTCGGTGTTCAAACCGGCGGCGATGCATGAAGCAGCCTTGAATACCATGCTCGACCAACTGGTGGCCTGGTCTGGTGCCCTGAAAACGCTGCGCACGGCCAAGCAGGCGGCATAAAGACGAAGCAGAGCCATTTGTTAAAACCTTGAGAGGAAAAGCGGTATGAAAAACAGTGCAACACTACTTGGCCGTATCCTGCTGGCGGCCATCTTCATCTGGTCGGGTACCGGCAAGATCATGGGTTACGCAGGTACCGAGCAATACATCGAATCGCTGGGTCTGGCCGGCGGATTTCTGCCGCTCATCATCCTCTGGGAACTGGGTGGAGGACTGGCGCTGCTGCTGGGTCTGTTCACACGCCCCGTTGCATTGGCGCTGGCAGTATTCTGCGTGGTCTCCGGTTTCCTGGTGCACCTGCACCCCGGCGATCTGATGCAGATGATCAATTTCATGAAGAATCTCGCCATGGCCGGCGGTTTCCTGTTCGTGGCTGCGCAGGGCGCAGGCGATTGGAGTCTGGACAGGAAATTCAAGTTGAAATGGGCGTAAAGAGTTAGGTCCCCGAAGCGCACTCCCCGTGCGCGACCCTCCGGTGCCCCCTCCCTGGGCACCGGCCGGACGTCCTCCCCAAGCGTCCGGGTGATTGCCGGCGTGTTGTACTCCCTGCAGCACGCCGGCTTTTTTATATTGAAGCTGCCTTAGCGCATGGGCCCGGTTTGTTCTAGGATGGTGCTCCATTTCGGCAGCCGGAGTATTGAGTATGCGGGCAAGAGTTTTCTGACTCATGATCCCGATAGGCGTCTTCGCAATGACGGCACATGCCTCAGGTTCATCAGCCGTTGCTCAACGCCGGTAAAGTTGCGGTGTTTACTCACGACGGTAACAACGAGTAACTATCATGGCATACAGCATCATCGTGCACGGCGGTGCCGGCGAGATCGATCCGGCCAGTCTGCCGGAGCGCCTGGCCGGATGCCGCAAAGCCGCGGAAGCAGGCTATGCGGTTTTGAAACGTGGTGGCAGTGCTGTGGAGGCTGTGACAGCCGCGGTCGTGGTGTTGGAAGACAATCCGCTCTTCAATGCCGGCACCGGTTCCACGCTGAATGCAGAAGGCAAGGTCGAGACCGATGCTTCGATCATGGATGGTGCGACCTTGCGTGCCGGCGCGGTAGCTGCCATCAGCGGAATTCGCAATCCCATCAAACTGGCAAACGCAGTGATGCAACATTCACCGCATGTGTTACTCACCGGCGAAGGCGCATTGCGCGTGGCGCGCGAACAGAATATCGAACTCTGCGATCCGGAATCATTGATTGTCGCGTCGCAACGCGATCACTGGAAGCGCAAGTACGGCACCGTGGGGGCCGTGGCGCTGGATGCAGAAGGCAGGTTGGCGGCGGCGACTTCGACCGGCGGCATGTTCGACAAATTGCCGGGACGGATCGGGGATACCGCCCTGATCGGTTGTGGTACCTACGCCGATGATCGGGTCGCAGTATCGTGCACTGGTTTCGGCGAGGACATCATCCGTACCACGCTGGCACGCAGTACGGCTTATCTGCTGGAAGAAAGCGGTGACGCCGTAACTGCGGCTGATCTGGCGATCCGGTATTTCTCGGACCGGACCGACAGTGAAGCCGGCCTGGTCATGGTGGATCGCAAGGGGCGCATGGGATTCGCGCGCAATACCGCACATATGCCGGTACATGGCTTGAGTTCAGAAGGCGAGATGATATCGGAAGCCTGAGACCGCAGTTCAGTGTGCGTCCAGATGGGCGTGCAGGAAGTCGAGACTTTCCACCCAGGCACGTTTCGCTGCCGCCGGCGCATGGTTGGCGCGTTCTTCGCACAGGAAAGCGTGTCCGGCACCGGGATAGACTGCCAGGTTATAGCGTTTCTTGAGCGAGGAGAGCTTTTCCGCGATGCGCGCGTGTTCGGCAGGCGGGATGCCCTGATCGTCGGCGCCATAACCAAGGTAGATAGGTGCCTTCATGTGTGCGGCCAGATGGATCGGCGGCGTACGTCCGAAACGGTCGGTCTCGCCTTCCGCTGCGATGCCACCGCCGTAGAAACCGACTGCGGCCTTGAAGCGATCAGGGAAACGGCAGTTGGACAGGAAGGCCAGCCGTCCGCCCATGCAGAAACCGATGACCCCGATCGCGTGCTTTTCCACTCCGCTTTGTACCGTCAGCCAGTCCAGTGTGATGCCGATTTCCTTCAGCATGGTGTCGTCCTTGAGCGTCGGGAGTTTGGCCATCACCGTATCTATATCGGTGTAGGCGATTACGTCGCCATGGAAGATATCCGGTGCCACGGCCACGAACCCGGCCTTGGCGAGCCGCTGACATACGCCCTTTATATGACCGGTGATGCCGTATGCCTCCATCAACACGATGATCGCGGGAAACGGACCACTGCCGCGCGGGCGCGAGACATAGCCGTTCAGGTCCTTGCCGAGCGGAACATTTTCCTGGTTCACGAGCCCCTCCTTTGTGTCGGTGCGCGAGCGATCAGTCGGTGCCATGCACGCTCTCTGCAGCCGGCGGCGCAGGCTCATGCTCGCGCCGTTTGAAGCGCGCCGTCAAGTGTTCCATGGCCACGTAGAAGGCCGGCGTGATGTAGAGCGTGAGCGCCTGCGAGAACAACAGGCCGCCCACTACCGCGATACCCAATGGACGGCGTGATTCCGCACCCATGCCGGTGCCCAGAGCGATGGGCAGCGTACCGAAAATCGCCGCCAGGGTGGTCATCATGATAGGCCGGAAGCGGACCATGCAAGCTTCGATGATCGCATCGCGGGCATTCATGTGCTGTTCGCGTTTCATCTGGATCGCGAAGTCGATCATGATGATGCCGTTCTTTTTCACCAGCCCCACCAGCATGATCAAACCGACAAAACTGTAGATATTGAGTTCCTGCCCGAACAGGATCAGCGTCAACAGGGCACCCACCATCGCCAGCGGTAACGCAGTCAGGATCGTGATCGGATGGATGAAGTGCTCATACAGAATCGCCAGCACCATGTAGATCACCAGCACTGTGATGATGAGCAGGATCGGCAGATCCACCATCGAATCCTTGAAGGTCTGCGCATTGCCGGCGAACACACCGGTGACATCCGATGGCAGATCGGAGGCAGCGAGTCGTTCGATGCGGCCGGTGACGTCACCCAGCGAGACGCCCGGCGCCAGGTTGAACGACAGAGTGACCGACGGCAATTGTTCGTAGTGATCCACCTGCAAGGGTCCGACTCCGGGCGTGATGTCAGCGACACTGCGCAACGGCACCAGCTTGTTATTGCTGCCGCGCACGTAGAGCGCATCGAGCGCTGACATGTCGGACTGGAACTGTGGCGCCAGCTGCATGATCACGAAGTATTCGTCGGTCGCGCCGTAGATGGTGCTGATCTGGTTGCCGCCGTACGCGTCGTACAGAGTGGACTGTATTTCTGATGCGGTTACGCCCAGCGAGGCAGCCGTATCACGCAGGATGTGGATGTTGATCTGCGGGTTGTGTAATTCCAGATCGCTGTCGACATCCTGCACCCCCTGGACCTGTGCCAGTTTGGGGAGGAACGCAGTCGCTGCCTTGTCCAGGGTATCGACATCCAGTCCCTGCAATACATATTGATAACTGCCGCTGCCGCCGATACTGCCTATGCGGATCGCGGGCCGATTCTGGAAATAGACCTGCATGTCGTGCACCGGTGCGGTCGCCTTGCGCAATTGCTGGATGACCTCGTCAGCAGTCGCGTGACGCTGGTCCATCGGCTTGAGCATGACAATGATGCGTCCGACATTGCCGCCGGAACTGCCGCCGCCACCCTGACCGGCGCTGGAGATAGCGGCAGCGACGTTGGGATTCTTCTGCACGATATGGGCCAGACGGTCCTGCAATTTGAGCAGTTGCTGGAACTTGATGCCGGCCGGCGCCTCGGTGCTGCCGATCAGTAACCCGGTGTCTTCAGTCGGGATGAATCCCTTCGGGACTACGGCAAAGAAATAGAACACCAGCAGCAGCGCCGCGCCTGCCGCGACCAGCATGGTGCGCCAATGATCCACTGACCAGGCAAGTGTGCGTCCGTACCAGTCGCGGCAGACGTCGAAGCCTTTTTCCAGGGTGGTATACAATTTGCCGTGCCGTTTGCTGTGACTGAGGAAGCGGCTGCACAGCATCGGCGTCAGGGTCAACGACACCAGGCCGGAAATCAGAATGGCGATCGCGACGGTGAGCGCGAATTCGCGGAACAACCGTCCGAGTATGCCGCCCATGAACAGGATCGGGATGAACACGGCCACCAGTGACAGGGTCATGGAAACCACTGTGAAGCCGATCTCCTTGGTCCCGATCAGGGCTGCCTTCAGTGAGCCTTCGCCTTTTTCCTGGTAACGCACCACGTTTTCCAGCACCACGATGGCATCGTCCACCACGAACCCGACCGCCAGCACCAGCGCCATCAGCGACAGGTTGTCGAGGCTGAAGCCGGCAAAGTTCATGATCGCGAAGGTGCCGATGATCGAGGTCGGTAAGGCCAATGCGGAGATCACGGTGGCGCGGATGTTGCGCAGGAACAGGAAGATCACGCCGACCACCAGGATCATCGCCAGCATCAGCGATTCCTTGACCTGACTGATCGAGCCTTTCACATAGTCGGAATGGTCGTGGAAGATGAACAGGCGCGCATCGCCAGGTGCATCACGCGACAAGGCCGGCATCAGCGCATGAATCGCATTCGAGATCTCGACCGTGTTGGAACCGGGCTGACGTTGCACCGCCAGCATGATGGAAGGTTGGAGTTTGTGATCGGTGCCGAGGTTATCGAAGACCTTGGTGACCTCCTGGTCATCTTCGACGCTGTCGACTGCGGTGCCGACATCCGACAGATGCACCGGTGCGCCGTTCTGGTAGGCCACCACCATCCTGTTGTAGGCAGCGGCATCCTTGAGTTGTCCGTCAGCCTGGACCGTGTAATCCCGCGTCGCACCATAAAGCGTGCCGGAGGGCAGGTTGGTGTTGCCGGACTGGATCGCTTGCACCACTTGCGTCAGGGCGAGATTGCGCGAAGTCAGAGCGTACGGATTCATGTACAGCCGCACGGCGTACTTCTGCGCCCCGTACACACTCACCTGTGCCACGCCGGGGATCATCGAGATCTGTTCCGCGACGCGGGTCTCGGCGTATTCGTCGAGTTGCGTGAGCGGGATGTGGCCCGCCGTCATCGCCATGAAGATGATCGGCGAATCCGACGGATTCACCTTGCGCAGGCTGGGTGGCGACGGCATGTTGAGCGGCAGCCGGCGGCTGGCCTGCGAGATCGAGGTCTGCACATCCATCGCCGCCGAATCGATGTCGCGCGAAAGATCGAATTGCAGTGTTATGCGGGTGTTGCCGGTGGTATTGACGGAACTCATGGAGTCCAGTCCGGCGATGGTGCTGAACTGCCGTTCGAGCGGGGTCGCCACCGATGCCGCCATGGTCTCGGGATCGGCACCGGGCAGATCGGCATTCACACTGATGGTCGGGAAGTCCACGTTGGGCAGTTCGCTGACCGGCAGGGTGAAATACGCGACCATGCCGAAAATCAGCAACGCCGACATCACCACCGTGGTCATCACCGGACGGTGGATGAACGGTGCGGAAAGATTCAGTTTCATGGTGAGGCTGTTACCGGTGTAGCGGGTTCGGTCCGCTGGTTGACGACCACCGGCAAACCGTTGCGCAGCGTCCGTGGGATCTGGGTGATCACCACATCGCCGGGTTTGAGCCCTTTGTCGATGACTGCCATCTCGCCGACCTGCCGGTCGAGTGTCACCGGTGCGATCGTCGCCTTACCGCCGACAACCGTGTAGACGAAATTTCCATTCTGGTCGCTTTGTATCGCGCTGTCCGGGATCACCAGCGCATCGGGCTGGAGCGCCAGTTGCATGCGCACCCCGACGAACTGCCCTGGCCACAAGGTTTCCTTGCTGTTGGGCAGCTGTGATTTCAGCATCACCGTGCCGGTGTCGGCATTCACTGTGTTGTCGATGAATACCAGTTTTCCCTCACCGAGATTGCCGCTGCCGTCTTCATTGGTGATGAAGACGTGGATGCTGTGTTGCGTCTGGTAACGGCGCACGTCAGCCAGGGACTGCTGCGGTACCTGGAACTGCACCAGGATCGGTTTCATCTGATTGATCACCACCAAGGGTGTGGTATCGCTGGGCCCGACCACGTTGCCGCTTTTCACCGCGAGACTGCCGGTTCGACCGCTGATCGGCGCACGGATGTCGGTGTAGGCGAGATTGATCTGCGCCTGCTTGTAGGCAGCCTCGGCCTGGTCGGCGGCGCTTTGGGCGTTCTGGTATTCCTGGGGCGTGACGTAATCACTGGCTGCAAGCGGTGCCATCCGGTCGGCATTGGCTTTGGCGCTCTCCCAGGCGGATTTGGTGGAGGTGAGTGCGGCCGCATACGGAGCCGGATCGATCAGGAACAGGCGTTGTCCGGCGCTCACTTCCTGACCTTCGTTGAAATAGACCTGTTTGAGCACGCCCGAAACCTGCGGGCGGATCTGCACGCTGTGTTCGGACTGTACCTGACCCACCGCCTGCATGACGATCGGCATCGACTGTCGTTTCACCACCGCCGTGGCGACTGACAAGGCCCGGTCATCGTTACGCTGACGACCCGCATGCTGGTTGGAACTGACTCGCCACGCGACAATCGCGATCAGCACGATTGCGATCACACCGATGGCAAGGAGAAATCCGGTCTTCTGCTTCACTTTGACTCCGATGTCGAGGCTGGGGTACCAAGTCCGCCCACGGCATGTCCGAGTGCGGCCAGTGCGGCGAACCAGTTGAGATGTGCCTGGACCTGTTGCACGCGCGCGTTGGCGAGCGTGGCCTGTGCGGTCAGGGTATCCAGGATGCTGTCGAGACCATTTTTGTAACGCGCTGCAGTTACATCGGCCGCTTGCTGCGCACTTTTGAGTTGTGCATCGGTGGTAGTAAGGGTCGCGGCTGCGGTGTGCACGTTCTGGTAGGCCTGCCAGACTTCGAGTTCCACTTGTTGCTGGAGTTGCAGCGTCGTGGCCTGTGCTACGTCGATTGCGGCTTGCGCCTGCTTTTCGGCCGCCTGATCCGCAAAGCCAGCGAACAACGGCACGCTCAGTGTCACTCCTGCGCTGTAACTGTCGGCGCTGGTGTGCGTGTCACCGAGCACGCTGGTGTTGCGACCGGCGGTAGCATTCAGCGCAAGGCTCGGCAGGCCCTGTCCACGGGTCGCTTCCAGGGTAGCGACGGCTTTCTGTTCGCGGGCTTTCGACGCCAGCAGTTCCGGGCGGGTCTGGCGTGCCTGTTTGAGTAATTCGGAGATGTCGTGTGCCGGCAGCTGCGGTGTGACGTCTGATTCCCACGGCGCGAGTGTGAGTTTGGTGTCTGCGCTGTAACCTGTAGCGACTGCAAGTTGACCGCGCGCCACAGCCAGGTTGCCTTCGGTCTGTTGCAATGCAAGTTGCGCGCCGGCCAATGCCGCTTCTGCCTGATACACATCGCCGATCGTGGCAAGACCGGATTGTTTGCGTTGCCGTGCCGCATCGAGACTGGTCTGGGCATCCTGCAGGTTCTGCTGATCGGCATCGCGCAGTGCCTGCAATCCCAACACCTGGTAGTAACCCTGTTCGACTTGCAGGATCACATCCTGCATGGTCTGGCTGTTGGTAAGTTCCGCGGCAGTCAGGGTGAACCTGGCTGCATCCAGCGAACCCGAACGGTTACCGAAATCCCACAGCAGATAACTCAGGTTGATACTGGGGCCGTAACGGGTCTGCGCGCCGACCGAGGTGCCGGTGAAGTTCACCTGGCGATTGCGCTGATAGCTGTAACTGGCGGTCACCAGTGGCCAGTAGCCAGCTCGCGCCAGCTCCACCCCGGCTTCACTTTCCCGAATCGTGGCCCAGGCGATCCGGGTCTGCGGATTGTTGTCGAGTGCGATATCGGTGAGCTGCACCAGCGTCAGGGGCTGATTGATGTCCGGTGCCGTCGCGGCGAACGCGGACAGACTCGCGATGCCGGAAGTCAGGACAAAGATCGAAACCTGGAATAGCCTGCGCATGGGTATGTCTTGAGCCTGGATACGGGATTGCTGTCAAAAGGCGGATAGCGTGATGCTGTGACGCGCAAATTCCCGATAAGTTCACGCCGCCGCACACCGGTGGCGCACATTTTCGCATTCCATGCTTTCTTATGCGGCAGCGTTACACTTTGATACAAATCCTGCTCCGGGTTTACGGACTGGAGCGCCTGCTCAGGCTAGAATCTGCAACGGCTGTCCGGCCCGGGGAACCGCTGGCGAACATGAGCACACCCGACCATATTCTGGTGGTGGACGATGACACCGAGATTCGTGCCTTGCTGCAGGAATACCTGTCGCAACAGGGTTATCGTGTGACTACCGTTCGGGACGGGCGCGCGATGGAGCAGGCCATGGAAGATGCGCGTTTCGATCTGGTGGTGCTGGATCTGATGCTGCCGGGCGAGGATGGGATCAGTCTGTGCCGCAAGCTGCGTGCCCGTTCCACCTTGCCGGTCATCATGCTCACCGCCCGGGGCGAGGAGAGCGAGCGCATCGCCGGACTCGAGACCGGCGCCGACGATTATCTGCCCAAACCGTTCAACCCCCGCGAACTGCTGGCGCGCATCAAGAGCGTACTGCGGCGCGCACGTATCCTGCCGGAACAACTTACGCCCGACGAGATACGCGGTTACCGTTTCGGTGGCTGGCAACTGGCGACGCCGACCCGGCAACTGTTGTCTCCCGATGAGATGGTGGTGCCGTTGTCCGGTGCGGAATACCGGCTATTGTGCATTTTCCTGCAACATCCGAACGTGGTATTGAGCCGTGAACAGCTCACTGAAATGTTGCACGGACGCGAACATGCAGCGCCGTTCGATCGCAGTATCGACGTGCAGGTCAGTCGTTTGCGTCAGCGGCTGCGCGACGACGGACATGAACCGGATTTTATCCGCAGCGTGCGGGGCGAAGGTTACGTGTTCGCGCAGGCGGTGGAGGCGGAATCGTGATGCGCCTGCTACCTCGCTCCCTGTTCGGCCGCACGGTGCTGATCCTGCTCGGCGGGCTGATCGGCGCACAGATCATCAGTGCAGTGATCAGTCTCAGCGAACGCGACCAGGCCCTGTTTCATTACAGCGATCAGCAATGGGCACAACGGGATGCCGAAGCGGTGCAGTTGCTGGATTCGGTCGCACCGGCAGAGCGTCAGCGCATCGCTGCCATCCTGACTACGCCACGGTTGTTCGTCACCCTGACCCCGCAACCCGCAGAACAGGGCAACCCGGATCAGCAGGCAGGGCAGTTCCAGCAGATGCTGCAAAGCGTGCTCGGCCCGGAACGCCAGGTGCGGGTCGTGGTCGTCGAACGCACCGAAGCCTCCGGTGCCAGTGCCGTCCATTCGGTCACCGAGATACAGCTCAAGGACGGCAGCTGGGCCAACTTCGATCATCCTCGCCCCTGGCATGTCACCGATCGTCCCTGGCGTTTGCTGGCGGGGCTCGGCGTATTGCTGTTCTCGGTGATCGCCTTGTCCCTGCTTGCCGTACGACTGGTGACGCGTCCACTGACCACGCTCGCGAATGCTGCCAGCGAACTCGGCCGCGATATCCGGCATGCACCGATCCCGGAACAGGGCCCGCTGGAAGTGCAACGCGCCGCGCACGCGTTCAACGAGATGCAGGCGCAGCTGGTACGTTATGTGGAAGATCGCACCCGGCTGTTGACCGCGATCTCGCACGATCTCAAGACTCCGATCACGCGGCTGCGGCTGCGGGCCGAGCTGCTCGCGGATGAAAAGCTGCGCGCCAAGTTCGTGCATGACCTGCAGGAGATGGAGACGCTTGCCAACCGGACGCTGGATTTTCTGCGTGGCCTGGACACTGCCGAGACCGCGCAAACGCTCGATATCATGGCCTTGCTGGAAAGTGTGCAGGAAGACCTCATGGAGACCGGTCAGGATGTGACATTGGAAGGCAGCGTGTCGCATCCGTTCAAGGGTCGGCCGCAGGCATTACGCCGTTGCCTGGAAAATCTGGTCAACAATGCCGTGCGCTATGGCAAGTGTGCGCGTATATCCGTACAGGAAAGCGATACCGAATTGGTGATTCGTGTCCGCGATGCAGGCCCGGGCATACCGGCTCCCGAACTCGATCGCGTGTTCGATCCGTATTACCGCGTGGATGCAGCGCGCAGTGATGTGGAAGGCAACGGCTTGGGATTGGGCATC
>JBOIBL010000044.1:0-3939 GCA_050739495.1 Gammaproteobacteria bacterium
TCGCTACCGAGAGCCCGCATCTGGGCGTCCTGCTCGTCAACCTCGGCACTCCGGACGCCCCTACTCCACAAGCGTTGCGCCGCTATCTGGCTGAATTCCTGTCGGACCCGGACGTGGTCACCTTGCCGCGGCTGCTGTGGTGGCCGATCCTGTATAGCCTGGTGCTGCCATTCCGACCTGCCAGATCCGCGAAAGCCTATCGGCGCATCTGGACCGCTCAGGGTTCGCCGCTGCTGCACGAGACCCGGGCCATCGCGATTGCGCTCGAAGCGGAACTGGAATCGCAACTGAAGATGCCTGTGACCGTGACGACCGGGATGCGATACGGGCAGCCTTCGTTGACACATGCCGTGCGTGAACTCATGGATGCCCTGCCCACTACGGTGGTGGTATTGCCGCTGTATCCGCAGTTCGCCCAGGCGACCACCGGTTCGACGCTCAAACAGCTCAATACACTTGAATCCGGCACCTCCGCGCTGGCCGTGGGCCATGCAGTACAGGATTATCACGACCATCCGGCTTACATCACCGCACTCGCAGCGAGCGTACGGGAACACTGGCAACAAAACGGACGCGGTCAAAAACTGCTGATCTCGTTCCACGGCATCCCGCAGCAGATCGCGGAGCAGGGCGATCCGTACCCGGGACACTGCAAGCGCACTGCGCAGTTGCTGGCGGGGGCGCTCGAACTGAAAGACAGTGAATGGCAGCAGGTCTTTCAGTCACGTTTCGGACCGGCACCCTGGCTGCAGCCTTATACAGATGTCACGCTCAAGCAACTCGCCGCCGACGGTGTCCGAAACGTGGATGTGATCTGCCCGGGATTCGCCACCGATTGTCTCGAGACCCTGGAAGAGATCGCCTTGCGCTATGCCGAGGTATTCCGTGCTGCGGGCGGTGAAACGTTGCGTTACATTCCGGCACTCAATGCGCGGCCGGATCACATCGAAGCGCTGGCGCAGATCGTCCAGGCGCGTCTGGCCAGTCCGGAATCCGGGACCCCGGTAGTGACTGCATCCTGATCCGGACCATGCTGGGCGACTTTCTCGAAATCAGTATTTCTACCCCGGAGATCCTCGCCTCGGTGGAGTTCTATGAACGGCTCGGTTTCCGGCATGCGCCGGTGGGCGAGACCTGGCAGCATCCTTATGCGGTGATGACCGACGGTCGCATCGCGCTCGGACTGCATCAATATACTTTCCCGTCTCCGGCACTAACGTTCGTGGTTCCCGAACTCCGCGGCAAGCTTGGCAGCTTCGCAGAAGTCGGCATCGAGTTCGCCTTCTGCAAGACTGCCGATGACGAATTCAACGAAGCCGGCTTCACCGATCCAGACCAGCAAATGGTCACCTTGCTGGAAGCGCGCACCTATTCGCCGTTGCGCACCGGAACAGGCGATTCCATCTGCGGATATTTCCTTGAGTATCGGATGAGAGTCAGGGATTGCCGAATCAGCAGGAATTTCTGGGAACGCGTGGGATTGGTGATTGCCTCTGCGAGTTCAGATCAGGCCACGTATGTACAACTCGCGCGCAACGGTCTGAATCTGGGGCTGCAGCGTCGCAGACCGGATTCACCGCCACAATTGGTGTTCATCCATGAACAACCGGAGGCATTGCTGCCGTTACTTGAGGCACGTGGAATCCCGTTCTCGCGTGACATAGACCACGATGCTGCCGGGCTGATACGGATCGATACCCCGGACGGGTTGGAACTGTTGATACGCGACCGGGATTAACCTACATGAAACCTTGGTGCCCATGCTAAAGTGTGGCACCTGACATGCAAGCAAAGGGAATCGATCATGCATCCGACTTTGTCCGGCCTGCTTAATACGGTACTGATCGGCGCATTGGTGCTGTTCGTGCTCTATCGCCGTTTCCGACGCAATATCGGCCGCCAGCGACTGCGCCCGACCGCCATGTGGGTGCGGGTGGTGGTGTTGGCGTTGGTCTGCGTGCTGTTACTGGCTTCCCCGTTTCGCACCGGCATGAGTATCGTGGCTGCCGCCATCGGCAGCGTGATCGGTATCGGACTGGGGTTTTATGCGCTCGCGCACACCAAATTCGAGACCACGCCTGAAGGGCATTTCTACACGCCCAATGGCTACATCGGCATGGGAGTAACGGCATTGCTGCTCGGCCGACTGATATATCGTTTCACGGTGATCTATCCCGCCATTCACAGCGCTGCACAACAGGCCGCACAAAACCCGCAGCTGCAAGCGTCACCATTCGCCGCCTATCAGCGCAGCCCACTCACGCTCGGCATCTATTTCCTGCTGGCAGGCTATTACATCTGCTATTACGTGAGCGTGATCATGAAGAGCCGCACGCTCGAATCATCGGGGGATACACAGCCGGGTGCCGCCGGGTAAACGTTGCGACGCAATCAGTCAGTCATTGAAGATGCGGTCGAGGTGGTTCATGTCGTTGACCACCTCCCATTTCCCACCGTCCTCTGTCACTATCTTTTTCCAATGCTGGAGCCGGTCCAGGTAATTCTGGGGATTGACGTTGTCGGAATGCAGTTTCGTCACGTCCACCGCGATCACCTGCGTGCCCTCCAGCGGCAACCGTGATTTGCGCACGTAGCCCTTGGGCAGATCCTGTTCCAAGTCCGAAAACACCAGAATATAGCGATGCCCCGCGCCAGTCTCGTCGAGATCTTGCGCCGCCTGCAGCAGGGCGCCGCTGACATCTGTCCTGTCGCTTGGATGGAGGTTGGCGAAATACTGATTCAGGCGTGTACGCAAGGCCCGCTTCTGTTCGTTCGCGACCGAAGGACGATCGTCGAACGTGACCTTGGTGATGATGTCTTGCTCCGTAAAGCTCGCGTTGTCGATGCTGGCGATGGCGAGCGAATCACCACTCACCAGCGTGGCGAGCAGATAATCGATCACCGGATTGGCGTTATCGAGTTTTTTGCTGTAACTCTGCGAAACATCGAGCAGAATATACACGGCACGCGCATGCTTGCCGCCGGTTTCGGTACAACCGGCGACTGACAACAGCAGTGTGACGATTGACAGGATTATCAGACGACGCATGGCACACCCCTCACGCGGTTTTCTTGTGGCTCTGTGCATGGTTGGTACGCAAGCCGCGGATCAAGCGTTCGCCGAGCAACATGGGGGAGACCAGCGTGTCGTAGAACGTGACCAGCAGACGACTCGTCGAATCGACGATATTGCCCAGCAGACGCAGACTGAAGGCGCTGACTCGCAGCACCGAGGCCGATACCAGCCCGCCCACGGTACGCCCGGAATGCACGAACATCTCCAGCGGAATCGCCGCCCAGGCCAGCAGAAACGGCAGGATGAACCCCAGCACCATCTGCGCCAGCGACGGCAGCCAGCGATACTGGAACGCCGCACTGGTCGCCACCGCGCTACCGGCAAGCTGCTGGATCAGCGCTTCCTTATCCGCCGCCAGCAGGTTGCGCATGAAACCGAGGCTCGATTCAATGCAGGCGAGAATGGTCAGGAACACCAGCATCAACAGGAAGACCCGACGCCGCACCTTGTCTTCCATGGTCGCAACGGCAGGGAACAGATGGGTGAACCGCAGCGAATCCATCAGGAATACACCGACAGATATCTCCATCGCGACCAGCATCAACGCGGCTACATCGGAGGCATGGAACGGCCCGATGTAACTCGCACCACCCACCATCTCGGACATCGGCATCGCGATCAGGTTGAAGTTGATCACGCCGCCGACGATGGTGATGCCGAGCAATAGCGTCGCGATGAAGAACTGGGTGACGGCCGAGGATTTCAGCGTCTCCTCCACATGATCGGTGCCGTCGATGATCTCCTCCAGGCGTGCGATCTGGTTATCGATCTTCTGAGTGCGTTCCCCCAGGCCCGCGAACATCTTCTCCAGACTCTCAAGCTTCCTATTCATGTAACGCCACATCGGCAACATGTGCTGCAGC
>JBOIBL010000045.1:0-50145 GCA_050739495.1 Gammaproteobacteria bacterium
CCAGTCCACGCCGTGCATATGCGGATCATGGAAGTTGTCACGCAACCAGTGCCAGGCTTCCTCGAACATGACTTCCTTCTCATGTGCGAAGTCCACGTCCATCTCCGCGCTCACCGCCAACGGTTTGCTTTTACTGTCCGCCAAGGTGACCGAGAAGATGCGTCCGCCATCGAGATAGAACGCGGTTTTGCCATCGCCCGTGAATTGGGCGCTGTGCTTGTCGCCGGCTGTGCTGGTGACCTGTTTCGCGACCGGCGGTTCCTGCGCCAGCGGATCGATGGAATAGGTGTAGAGATTGTTCCTGCCCGCGACTGCTGCAGTCAGCAACAAGGTCTTGCCGTCAGCGCTGATATCCAGTGAACCCACATCAATGCCGACCGGGATCAGACTCAGGCGGTCGCGGATCCCGTCGAATACCACCCGCACCGGTTCGACATGTTTATCGCCTGCCTGTTTGTGCGTGGTTGATCCAGAGCCCTGTTTTCCGGTTGGCCTTTCGTGTTCGGCAGGTTTACCCGGCGCCGGTTCCTTGAACAGATCATGGAACTGATCTTCACGGAAGGTCGGCGTGCGTGGAATGAGGTCGACACGCGCGACCTGCCCCGGTTCGGTACGCTGACCGGTCTCGAACAGCAATGCTTTGCCGTCCGGTGTCCAGCGCACATCATCGGCATTGGTGTTGGCGAGAAAACTCACCGGCCCGCCCTTGCCATCCGCAACCGAGACGACTGCCGCATTCCGGTACAGACGCGGACCATAAGCGAGATAGGCAATCCAGCGGCTGTCCGGCGACCAGGCGAACGGGCGCTCGGAATCCAGCGGCGGATGGAAATCGATATCCGCTTTGACCAGCGCACGTGCCTTATGCGAGGCCAGATCAAGCACGTACAGTGACTTGGTATCGCGCAGGAATGCGAGTTGTTTGCCATCCGGTGAAAACTGTGGCTGGGTGTCTTCGCCTTTGCCGTCGGTCAACTGGGTTTCTTTACCGCTGACGAAATCGTACAGGAACAGATGTTCGCCATCTCCGCGTTCCGATACATAAGCAATGCGCTGGCTATCCGGTGCCCAGGTCAATTCATACTCCATCGCCGGGGTATGGGTGACGCGTGTGGCCGGACCACCCTTGCCGTCCGCAGCAGCAGCGAACACTTCCCCGTGCACGATAAAGGCGGCTTTCCTGCCGTCCGGCGAGACCGCAAGCTGGGTAAAATCCTTGCTGAAATTCTCGTGTGTGAGCGTCGGACCCTCTGCAGCACCATGCAGATGAATCGGCACCGGCCGGCTCTTGCCGGTTGCCGTAGTCAAAGTCCAGATGCCAAATCCGCGTTCGAACGCGATGCGGTTACCATCACTCGATATCGTCGGCCACAACACGCGGCCATTGCTGAAGTGCGTGATTGCAACAAGCTTGCCGGTTCGATTCACCTGCCAGATATTCTCGGTGCCGTCGCGGTCGCTCATGTAATAAAGCGACTTGCCGTCCGCGGCCCACATCGGCCATTGGGCACGAGCATCGTCCGGTGTCAGTCGGGTGTAATGATGAGAGCCGTCGTTATCGAGCAGCCAGATCGCGGCTTCGTCTATGTGGCTATGACCATGGCGCCACCATTGAAACCCACCGAGACCTTCACCGGTCAATGCGATTTCGCTGTTGTCGGGTGATGGGGAGCCGTCGGTCTCGTTGCGATAGGCCTCCAGCGATACCGGCATCGGCGTACCGCCGCTGACTTTTACCCGGTACACACCACTCATGCCGCCGACGTTGTCGCGCGCAGAACTGAAATACAGCCACCATCCGTCGTGCGACCAGGCGGACAATGCGTCGAACCCGTCGTCATAGGTGATACGGTTAAGTTGGCCGCTGGCAAAATCCAGCACATAAATGTCACCGTTGCCGGTGCGTGTGGATACGAACGCCAGGGCTTTGCCGTCCGGTGAATACAGGGGTCGCGATTCAGCCGCTGCACCCGAGACCAGCAATTGCGCTTCGCCGCCTGCCGCCGACACCGACCAGATATCGCCGCCCGAGACGAATGCTATCTCATTGCCATCCGGCGAAATCGCCGGCTCGGAAAGCGCCGGTGAAACATCGGCGGCCCGGACGGCAAAAGTGGGGAGCAATATTGCGACAGACAAGAGCGACGAAGCGACGAGACGGTGCAGGGACATTGGCATCACCGGTTGGCAACGGAGGAGTACCCGAGTTTAGCCGACTTGGAAGCAGGATTTCAGACAATTTGCTTGGAGCCGTATATGCGGGAACCGGGATAGCTCGGCAGCAGCCATCCCGGTCAGCAGCATCCCGATTACCTGAATACCACCGCGATCCGGTTCGCGCTCATGATCCCGGTGCCCTGATCATAGTCGCCAATCGCGAACACGCCTTCGACCTTGGCACTGCCGTTGAGGTCCGATTGCAGCGCCGACACGAAGCTGGAAAAGGTGATGAACAGTTGCAGACTGCCATTCGATTGCTTGATGGCATAGATGCCCAGACTCGACGCCGGTTTGATGGTCGGGTCCTGTGCCGTGGTCAGAGTGGTGAAGACCGGTCCCTTGCGCACGAAATGTGCGGTGCCGATCGCAGCATTGCCCATGTCGATCACGATCCCGGAACTCGCATCCAGCGATACAAACGGTGCGGTACTGCCACCGTTCACCACGTAACCTACCACCAGGTGCGCGTTCGCTGCCTGGTAATCCGCAATCGATGCGGCACTGAAATCCGGTGGTGCGGCACCGAACGGCGAAACAAACCCGGATACCTCTACCGGATCACCATTACCGATTCCGGATAACGACAGACTGCCGGTGCTCGCCAGATAAGCGGCGGGGTCACTGCCAGTGCCGGTGAAATCGAACAGACTCACGGGACGGCCCTGGAACGACTGCACATTCAGGGTTACATCGCCGGTGCCAATGCTGCTCACCGTAGCCCCGACATGCGTATGCATTAGTAACACATAGCCCTTGGTGACATCCAGCGCCAAGGATGAGGCATTGGTATCAGTAAGCGTGCCCATGAACAGCACGTGTTGCCCGACCGAGATATCGACTGGCGTAAAGCTGGTCGAACCAGCGCCCTGTTCGCGTACCGTGGTATTGGAGCCGTCAGTCACGGTCACTTTATCGCGGAACACGGCAGACTGTTGCGTACGGATCAGTGTTGCACCGCGCACGGTGACGGTGCCGCCGTTGACCGCGGTCACCACGCCTTCAACTGCATCCAGCGTCCCACCCGGCACGCTCGAACCGGCATCGACTTCGGTCGCGACGAATTCGTCGCTGTTGAAATCGAAACTGCCACGGGCCAGCACTGCCGTGGTGGCACCGGCGGCGTTGAGTGCCGCGAGTCCGGCCGCGCCGGTGTACGACTGCATGTTGATGAGATAAGTCGTGCTGCCCGTGACATGCACTCCCGGACTGCCGAAATCGCCCGAGCGACTGTAGAACGGGCGTAACGCCAGAGTGAATTCGTCATTAGTGGTGTCCACCGATGCCAGCGGACCGCGCACCTGTAAAGTCTTGCCGATATCCGGATTCACCTGCGCATACAACACCGGAGACACAGTGACTGTAGGCGGCGTGGTTGAGGTATCGATCAGGTTCGATGCGCTGAGATCGAAATCGAGCCCGAACAATTGCGGCACGCCGGGTTTCAATATCAGATCACCACCGGAGGCCAGATTGATCGATACGGTCAACTTGGTGATCGCATTTCCGTTCGAATCCACCACCTTGGCCGGTGTAGCAGTGCCGTTGACATCCACCTCGATATCCGCGCCGCTGTAGTCCAGCACCATCGAGCCCCTGGTATAGGTGCCGGGCGGAACCGTCTGCAAGGAAATGAATTCGGCCAGATCGGTATACTGCGAGAAATCCACCGAGGTCCTGCTGGACAATACATTCACCACCGTACCGTCCGCGCGCGTCAGGGTGATCGAATCGACAGTTACAACATAGGCGTCGAACTGTCCGTCGGCATCCGTGATGCTGCTGTAAAGGCAGGCATCTGCATCGTTCTTGGTGGGGTGGGTGCAATCGGTCGACGTATTGCCGCCGGAACCGGAACTCAGATTACTGCTGTCACTGTTACCACCACATGCATTCAGCAGAAATATGCAACATGTAATCAGCACCACATTGCGCAAAACCCGAAGTACGTTCAGCATGACTTCCCTCCCTTGGGGTTGCAACAGGCATTGCAAAATGAAAACGCTTGTGAAGAAGTATCGTTGACGTATCGGGATTTACCCGCCCGTTACTGCGGACTTATGTAATTCGGAGAAGGCTTTGAAATACGAACATCTGATACAGGTCAATGATCCAAACGATCCTGCCATCATCCCGTTGACACGATCGCAGTTGTGGCGCGGCCTGTTGATGCGTGCCGAGAACCCCGGGGAATTCGTATATGGCCTGGATGCGATGCGGATACGCGCTCGTGGTGACGGGTTTATCGAGCGCACCCTGTATTTCGGCATTCGCGTCATCAACGACCGGGTAAGTTTTGTCGAAAACGAATCAGTACGTTACAGCATAGAGCCCGGCCCCGAATTCCCCGACAGTCATATGAGCATGCACATCGAAGAGCCACTACCGGAGCATCTGTTCCTTCGGTTCAGCTATGAAACCTCGACCCCGGACGGCGCCGAATTCGAGGATTTCGTGAAACAGGCCTATTTCGAAGCCGATCTCGATACCGTGAGCCGTATCAGGATGTTGGCTGCACGTGGCAGTCTGGATTGATAGTCGCTGCACGTCCCGTCTCCGCTGTACGCCATACCTTACGCAGCGTGTAGGAAATTGCCGACTTGTTGCCCTCCGGGAGGGCGCCTAGACTGACCGCGGTCGTGCACAGCATCTCGGTAGGGGAATCGAACATGTCGTCAGCCCGTGTCAGGTCGCTGATCAGCCTGCTGGATTCCAGCATCTATTGCTCATTGTGTAATCCCCCGGTTCCGGTCGAGATTCGCGCGCGGGTGTTTTACCGGCTACGCGACGAGGACCCCGTCACCTGTCCGAACGGCCACCATGGCACCTTGCGGGATTACAAAAACGCGGTCGCCAATCCGGGGGAACAATCCGGCCCCTTTATCCTGCAGCAGCATGGCGCGCCGGCTTTGCAGACTGTGGACCAGCCTGAATAAAGTCAGTGCCGATCATCCACATTATTCTCTCTTGCCCCAGTTCTACATCCCGACCCCGCCCATAGTCATATCCCTGTAATGCCTCTGTCATCTGCCTGACCCCGGCAGACGTCATCATGCCAGCCAATATGGCATGCAGTATCAATCCATGTCCGTGCACCATCTGAATACCTTGCGCTATCGCAGCATCTTCATCTCGGATGTGCATCTGGGATTCCGTGGTTGCCGGGCGGAGTTCCTGCTCGACTTCCTGCGCAGCACCGAATCCGAATATCTTTACCTGGTCGGTGACATCATCGACGTATGGGAAATGCGCAACCGGCTGTTCTGGCCGCAGGCACATAACAACGTGATCCGCACCGTCCTCGGCAAAGCCAAGCGCGGGACCAAGGTCATCTATATCCCCGGCAATCATGATGAAGTATTGCGCGATTACGCCGGTATGGACTTCGGCAATGTCGCGATCCGCCGCGACGCGATCCATGAAACCGCTGATGGCAAACGCCTGCTGGTGTTGCATGGCGACGAGTTTGACAGTGTGGTGCAGTGCAGTCGTTTGCTGGCAATGCTGGGCAACAAAACCTACGACTGGCTGCTGTATCTCAACCGTTGGCTGAATGTATTTCGCCGCAAACTCGGCTTTCCTTACTGGTCACTGGCCTCGTATCTCAAGCACAAGGTCAAGAATGCCATGCAGTTCATCAGTGACTTCGAGCATGCGGTGGCCCGCGAAGTGCAGAAACGCAACGTGCATGGCGTGGTCTGCGGACACATCCACCACGCCGAGATCACGACCCACAACGGTATCCTGTATTGCAACGACGGCGACTGGGTGGAATCCTGCACCGCGCTGATCGAGAAACACGACGGTGGACTGGAATTACTCAATTGGACCGAGCAGCAATCCCTGATGAAATCGTCGCACCCGCTCGCCGGATTCAATCCGGAAATGCCGAAGGCTGCGAGACAGAGTGTAACCCTGCCGTGAAGATCGCTATCGTTACCGACACCTGGCTGCCGGAAGTCAATGGCGTAGTAGTGACCCTGCGTCACACCATGCAGCAACTCAGCGCCAGCGGACACGAATTTGTACTCATCTCTCCCAATGGTTTTCGCACCATTGGCATGCCGGGTTACAGCAGTATCCGGCTCGCACTGTTTCCGGGCCACGCAGTCGCGCGCAAGCTTGACACTGAAAAACCCGACAGCATCCATATCGCAACCGAAGGTCCGTTGGGTATTGCGGCACGCCGCTACTGCCTGGATCACAATCTCGACTTCACTACCTGTTATCACACCCGTTTCCCGGAATATCTGCGCGCCCGCGCACCGGTCCCGCTGAGCGTGAGTTATGCCTGGTTGCGGCGCTTCCATAAACCAGCCCGGTGCGTGATGGTTTCGACTCCAAGCCTCGCACGCGAACTCGCCGCCCACGGATTCAGCAACATCGTGCTCTGGAACAAGGGCGTGGATACCGAACTGTTTCGTCCGCGCAGCAAGAGCGAACTCGATGCAGAACGTCCGATCTGGATGTATGTGGGGCGGGTCGCGGTGGAAAAGAACGTGCGGGCGTTCCTGTCGCTGGAATTACCCGGCACCCAGTATGTCGTCGGCGATGGCCCTGATCTGGAAGCGATGCAGGCTCGTTACTCATCGGCGCGTTTCACCGGATTCCTGTTGGGTCAGGATCTGGCACGACATCTGGCCTCGGCGGACGTGCTGGTATTCCCCAGCCGTACGGATACTTTCGGCCTGGTGCAACTCGAGGCGATGGCGTGCGGCGTGCCGGTGGCGGCATACCCGGTTACCGGGCCACTGGATGTAATCGAGCAGGGTGTCACCGGTTATTGCGACGAAGACCTGCGCCATGCCGCCCTGGCCTGTCTGGAACTGGATGGCGAACGCTGTCGCGAATACGCGATCAATCACGGCTGGGCGCAGGTCGCCGCACAGTTCCTCGACTACATGGTACCGGCGACGCCGGCACGAGAACGCATGGCGGGTTGAGCGCGTAGCGCTTCCGGCTTCGCACTTAAGTTTCGGATATCAGTGGACTCGATCGTGCGGTAACAATCACCGCAGACAGACTAATTGAACACGCGCTTCCAGTCGGTAATATCCTGGTCACGGGTATTGACGATTTCGATGCCGATGGCATAACCATCCTTGCCACCCAGCACCTTCATCCATTTGACTTCGCCGATCAGATGGAACGAATTTCCGTAGCCTTCCATGTAAGCCATGATGTCGAGCTTCTCGCCGACAGGATAAGAGTGCCTGAGCCGAATCTGCATTCCGCCTACCGATACATCGATGATCTTGCAGTGGAACCCGGTGCGATCGGATTCCTCTTCCGCATAAGAACGCACGATGGCCCGTTCCTCAAGGCTCATGCGTTTGTACTTGCGGCGTTCTTCGACTTTATTCATCCGCCCGGCCCCCGAGAGAATCTGCAAATGCCGATCCGCATCATTATTTTACATATATAAGGTTTAGGGTATTGAGCCTGAATAGTACGTCATGAATAGTACGTCGTCGAGCGATCTCCAGGGTGCGGCTATGCCGCAAGTGGCTTGTTATAGCCGATACCTCGCATCTGCGGGCTCGTGAGACATAACAGCGCGAAAACACTGAGGATCACTCCCGCGCCACCAAACAATGCGCTCAGCGAAATCACCTTCAGCAATGCGCCCGAAACAGCCGCCGAGATCGGCCCCAGACCCATGAACGTGAACAGCAGCACGCTCATGGTTCGGCCCATCATCTCCTGCGACACGCGCCGCTGCACCCAGGTGAACACGGCGATCTGCGCGACACCTGCCAGCAGACCCACCGCACCGAGCAGACTTGCGCCGGCCAGGGTGGAATGCACCAGGGTCAGCGCGATGATGGCCAGACCGACACAGGTATCGACGCACAGCACCATGATGCCGATGCGACCGCGTGCCAGTCGGGTACCGAGTCCCGACAGGATGCTGCCGATCACCACCCCGCCACCATTCGCCGTCATCAGGACCCCCAGCGAAGCCGCACCCCAGTCGAGCCGCGTATCCGCCAGCACCGGCAGACCGACCTGGATCGGGCCGCCCACGAATACCGATACCGCCGCCGCGTAAAGGATGAAGGCACGCAACGACACATCTGCCCAGATGGCGCGCACACCAATTGCGACATCCGCCAACACGCCACTCACGGGTTTGGGCGGATGATAGTCGCTGTGAATACGGACCATCATCAACGAACCCAGCGAGAACAGGAAACTCACCGCATCGATGCTGAACGCAAGCCCCATGCCGGAGGCATCCGAGACTGCAGGTGTTGTGACGACCTTGTGCGCACCAAGACTGATCACCAGACCCGCCAGCGCCGGCCCCACGAACATCGTCAACTGCCGCATGCTCATGAACAACGCATTGGAAACCTGCAACTGCTGCGGTTCAACCAGCTGAGGCAGAATCGCGGTGCCGGCCGGATAGGCGAACGCAGTGGAAAGCCCAATTCCCAGAGCGAGCGCATACACCATCCACATCTGGATCGCTCCGCTCAATACCAGTACGGCGAGGATCGCGATCAATATCGCATTGACAGTCCGCGAAGCGAGCAATACCCGGCGTGGCGACATGCGATCCACCACTGCACCACCGATGAGCATGAACATGGCACGCGGCAGAGCCATGGCCGCGAGCACCAGACCCAGCGCTGCGGCATCGCCGGTGAGTTTCAGCACCAGCCACGGCAACGCCACCAATGTGAACTGGTCGCCCAGCGCCGAGACGCTGCTGCCACCGAACAGCAAGCGGAAATCCCGGTTTGCAAATACCGATGGCCGTTGGATCTTGTCTGACATGGTGCTCTCCGCATCAGCCTGTTATGACAGGCAGCCATATTGCAACAAACCCGGCAGCCGGTGAACGGTTATTCGTTAGCCGTACCGCATGACAATTGTCATGCGATTGCCCATGTATTCACCTACCCGGACCGGAGCAATCACCCTTCAGAGTTTATCGACATAGATCGTGCCACCTTTCATCACGAATACCGGATGTTCGGTATCGCGGATGTCAGTCAGCGGATTGCCGGGCACCGCAACGATATCGGCATCCTTGCCCGCTTCGAGGCTGCCGGTTTCCGTTGCCACACCCAGCAGTTGGGACGCGTTATGCGTGGCCGCCATGAGCGCTTGCGCCGGTGACATCCCGTTCTTGACCATCAGCGCAAACTCGCGTGCATCCAGCCCGTGCGGTTCGACGCCGGAATCGGTACCGAACGCGATCGGTACCCCGATCTTCACCGCATGCTGGAACATGATCTGCATCTGCGCCGCAGCAACCCGTGCTTTGGCAGCGATCGCCGGCGGGAACTCATCGGCTTTCTCGCCTACCCAGGCACCGGCGAACAGCGTTGGCACCAGATACACACCCCTGGCTTTCATCTCGCGCAGGGTGTCGTCCTTCAGGAACGTCCCGTGTTCGATGGAATCGACGCCGGCCTTGATCGCCATCTTTGCCGCGATATCGCCATGGCAATGTGCAGCAACCTTGCGATGCCAGGCATGCGCTTCAGAGACGATCGCATCCATCTCCGCCTGCGACAATTCCGGCGCATCTACCGGATCGGAAAGCGACAACACCCCGCCCGATGGCATGAACTTGATCAGGTCAGCACCATACTTGATCTGGTAACGGACCGCGGCACGGCATTCATCCGGACCATTGCACACTCCCTGTAACGGGCCCAGCGGCGCAATACGCTCCGGTGGATAAGGCGCCTGATCCGCGTGTCCTCCGGTCGCGCCGATGAAATTGTTGGCGATGAGCATGCGCGGCCCTTCGATCACGCCCGCATTGATGGCGTTACGCAACCCCAGCGGCACGAAATCACGTCCCCCCACATCACGTACGGTAGTGAACCCGGCTTCCAGGGTCTCGCGTGCATACATCGAACCGTACAGCGCCTGTTCGGGCGGAAACCGCATCACGCCATCGTAGAAATCCTTGTACCAGTTGCTCGACATCTGCATGGACAGATGGACATGCGAATCGATGAAACCGGGAAGTAATGTCGCGTCCCCCAAATCGATTACCCGGGCGCCCGCCGGCACCTTGATATCGTTACCGACTGCGGCGATCTTGCCAGCTTCGACCAGCACCATGCCGTGTTCGGTGAGCTTGCCGGACACCGCGTCGAACAAGTGAGCGGCCTTGAGTACCACCGCTGCGGACGCCGGCGGTGGTGCGGCATACGAGGATGCCAGCAATAGCAGACAGCAAGCCAGCAATGACAGGGAAGACGACAGATGACGCATGGGGATAGTGCTCCTGATTCAGAACCCGGTACCGGCGGCACCAGTTGGGGATGCCATGGTTTACCCAAATTCCAGACCCTGTCAAACGGTATCTGGACTGGGCAGTCCAGCACCAACCCCGCGCTGCGCCCGGGCCGCTGCGGTACGGGTAATATGTAACCCATTCGACCCCCGGTTCTGCTACCCTGAACAGGCTACAGACGAGCGCCGGGGTCCGCCTTGCGATATCTGTCATCTCCCGAGGCACCTTTGTGACGCAACCGCTTCCCCCTGCAACCGCGCAACCCCGCATCCGCTTCAACGAAAATACCGAATTCCAGCACACCCTTCGCCAACGCGCAGAACTGTTCTTCAGGGAAACGGGGCGGCCGCAGCGCGACTGCCCACGCATGTATCTCAAGACCCTGGTTATCCTGAGTGGATTTGCACTCTCTTATGCGCTGCTGGTGTTCGTTGCACGGACCTGGTGGCAGGCAGTACCGCTGGCGATGTTGCTCGGCTTCTCGGCCGCCCTGATCGGTTTCAACATCCAGCATGACGGCGGACACAAGGCCTACTCGAATCGTCCCTGGATCAACAAACTGATGGCCATGAGTCTCGACATGGTCGGCGGCAGTTCTTATGTATGGCGCTGGAAACATGCCGTGTTCCATCACATGTATGTGAACATCAAAGACCACGATACCGATATCGATCTTGGCATCTTTGGCCGGCTAAGCCCGCATTCCAGGCATCGTGTCTTTCATCGTTGGCAACACTGGTATCTGTGGCCACTCTACGGAGTGATGGGTATCAAATGGCATTTCTTCGATGACTTCCGCGATGTCGCCATCGGGCGCATGGGTGAGAACCGGTTCCCACGTCCGCATGGCTGGGAGCTGGCATGGTTTTTCGGTGGCAAGCTGCTGTTCTTCACGCTCGCATTCATCATCCCGTTGCTGTTACATCCGTTCTGGGTGGTCGCCGTGTTCTATGTAATCAGTGTCGCGGTGACTGGGGTGGTGTTGAGCGTGGTGTTTCAGCTCGCCCATTGTGTGGAAGGTGCGGAATTCCCGAGCCCTGACCGGCAAAGCGGCCAGATCGACAACACCTGGGCGGTGCATCAGATCGAGAGCACCATCAACTTCGCGCGTAACAACAAACTCGTCTGCTGGCTGGTGGGCGGTCTGAATTTCCAGATCGAACACCACCTGTTCCCGCGCATCTGTCACACCAATTACCCGGCGTTGTCGAAAGTGGTCAAGCAGACCTGTGAGGAATTCGGGGTACGGTACGGTGAGAATCCCAGCCTCCGCTCCGGTATCGCTTCCCACTTCCGCTGGTTGCGACGCATGGGTCTGGCAAATCAGCCTGGATGAACTGCGGCCCGAATGCAGATTTCCTCGACCCCGTGATTGCGCTTGACGGCAAAGTTCCGCTTCCCATGCGCTGATTCCGGTTTATGGATGCGATTCAGCGTATCCTGAAACCAACCTCCTGATATGTGCCGGGTGCCGATCGCACCCGACCCGCCCCCCGGACCGTGTCAAGCACGACACGGGACTCGACCAAGTATCAGAACCACTCAGGTTATCGGTACCCGCTTGCGCAGCGACATGCAGGACATGTCGTGCCCGGCAGACCGGCCACAGCATCAGGAATCGTCATGGCATCAGAAATGCTCAATTTCCAGCACGAATTCGGAACTTTTCGTATCCAGTTCGAGATCATTCCACCGCCGCCGGCAGCAAAGCGTCCCAAAGATGCAATCAAAGTCTATACGCCGCCACCCAAGTTCCGGGTAAACGGTATCCGGATCACGGAAGTGGTCGAAGAAGGGACCGAAGGTCGCAAGAAATCCCTGCAATACGGTCGCGATTTCGAAAGCCTGGCACAGGCCAGATCGCAAGCCGGCGAATACGCGAAACGCATCGTGCGGGAACAGATGGGACCAGCGAAACCGGTCGTCACCTGATTGCACCCGAAACCGTATTGATGAGCGACTTCGGTGTGGGCGCTGCCTGCAAATACATGGTGCGTGCGCAACATTCTCAGCCTGGATCAGGTTTACATCAGATCAGGCCGTTTGCAGGCGTATCCCAGTGCGCAAATCCATGCTGGATTGAGTACCCGTTATAAAATTGCAGTAATACCTGACATCGTTCAAAATCCGGCCCATCGCACCCTTCAGGCGATTCCATTTGAAGGAGGTTCGGACATGTCACGCCGATTTCTTGCCTGTGTGCTGGGCATCGCTGTGTCGCTGTTACCCCTGGCGCTTGCTTCAAAACCAGTCTATCCCGACGCTTCATTGCGAGCTCTTTCCTGGCGCCTGATCGGGCCGTTTCGTGGCGGGCGCGTGATCGCCGTTACCGGCGTAACACAACAGCCGTCGACGTTCTATGCCGGCGGTGCTGACGGCGGCATCTGGAAAACCACCGATGCAGGACACGACTGGCAGAATGTTTCCGATTGCTGTCTGAAAGTCGGTGCGGTCGGTGCGTTGGCAGTTGCCCCTTCTGATCCGAACATCATCTACGCCGGCACCGGTGAATCCTTCACGCGCGGTGACATGACCACCGGCGACGGGATCTGGAAATCCGCGGATGCGGGCAAGACCTGGACACATGCAGGGCTCGATGCGACCCGGGTCATCGCCAAGATCGTGATCGATCCCCACAATCCCGCGCACGTTTACGCTGCTGCACTCGGTCATGTATTCGGTCCCAACCCCGAGCGCGGCGTATTCGAGACCACGGATGGCGGCACGACCTGGCGCCGTATCCTTTATGTGGACAACAACACCGGTGCAGTTGATCTGATCATGGCGCCGGATAATCCGGAAGTGCTGTACGCCGCGATGTGGCAAATCGAACGCAAGCCCTGGCATCTCGAAAGTGGCGGACCGGGAAGTGGACTTTACAAGAGCAGCGATGGCGGGGCGCATTGGACTGATCTGAGTCATGAATCCGGAATGCCGTCCGGTCCGTTCGGCAAGATCGGCATTGCGGCATCGGCCGCCGCACCGCATCGCGTCTATGCGTTGATCGAAGCCCACGGTGGCGGCGTATTCCGTTCCGACGATGACGGAACCACCTGGCAACGGATGTACCACAAGGCGAACATCACGCAACGCGCATTCTATTTCAGCCGTCTGTACGCCGATGCGCATGATGCGAATCATCTTTATGCACCGCAGGCCGCTGGTCTGATGATATCCACAGACGGTGGCAAGACATTCAAGAGCCGCTACGCACAAGGTGGTGATCATCATGTCATGTGGATCAACCCGGAACATCCGGAAATGATGATCGTCGGTAACGACGGCGGTGCCACGATTTCACTTGACGGTGGCATCTCGTGGTCGCGGCTCGACAATCAGCCGCTGGCGCAGTTTTATCATGTCGCCGTTGACGATCAGTTCCCATTTCACCTCTACGGCGCGCAGCAGGACGGTGCGACCTTTGAAGTCACCAGCCGCGATACTACGGGTTACGGGATAGATCCCGACGCATGGCACATGGTGGCTCAGTGGGAAGACGGTTATGCGGTCCCCATGCCCGGCCAACCATGGATCACCTATACCGGCGGCGGTGTCGCCGGTCTGTTGGAACGTTACGACAGCCATACCCACCAGAAAGCATTCTTGGGCCCCTGGCCGGAAGACGCCACCGGCCATCCAGCTGCCGAGCTCAAATACCGCTTTCAGTGGGTATTTCCGGTGATGATCTCGCAACATGCGCCGCATGCTATCTATCTCGGTTATCAATGCGTCATGAAAAGCGCCGACGGCGGCATGAGCTGGCAGGAAATCAGCCCCGACCTGACTCGCAACGACAAAAGCAAGCAGCAACTTTCTGGAGGCCCAATCACCATCGATGCAACCTCAGTCGAGTATTACGACACCGTATTCGCATTGGCGGAATCGCCGCTTGCCAAAGGCCTGTTATGGGCCGGCACTGATGACGGCAAGGTATGGTTGACACGCGATGACGGTAAACACTGGCACGACGTGACGCCACCGGGTTTGCCGGCATGGGCCACGGTCAGCACCATCGAAGCGTCGCATTTCAAGACCGGTACTGCGTGGCTGGCGGCACGCCGTTATCGGCAGGATGACTATGCCCCGTATCTTTACGTCACGCATGACTACGGCCAGCACTGGCAAAAGATCGTGCATGGATTGCCTGATGATGAATCCAGTTTCGTGATCCGGCAGGATACCCGCGACCCCGCATTGCTGTTTGCCGGCACCCTGCGCGGCATTTACGCTTCGTTCAACGGTGGCGACGACTGGCAGCCACTGCAACTCAATCTGCCACATACAGCAGTGCGCGACATCGCTGTGCAGGCGCGCGCAAGCGCACTGGCGATTGCGACGCATGGACGTGGTTTCTGGGTGCTCGACGATATCGAACCGTTACGCGAATTGTCGAACGCAGCGCTACAGGCAAACGCATTTCTGATGACACCCCAGACCGCATGGTTGACTGATGGTCAGCAGGACCCCGATGCCGCCCGCTATCATTCCGGCCTCAATCCGCCCAATGGCGTCAGTGTGTTTTATCTGCTCAGGCAGGCTCCCGACGATGCCACGCCGCTCAGCCTGAGCTTTACCGATTCAAGGGGCAAACTGCTGGCGAGGTATTCCAGCAACGCCGCAAAAAGCAGCGGTATGCGGCTCGATGTGGCCAAACCGGGATTGAACCGCTTCGTCTGGGACATGCGCTATCACGCTGACGTCACGCTGCAACCCGATGAACAGGTGGTCGCTACCGGCCCCCGGGTGGTACCCGGCACGTACCAGGTCACCCTGTCGATCGACGATCAACATATGACCCGTACCTTCAATATCGACAAGGATCCGCGCAACCCTTCGACTCCCGCCGACCTTGAAGCACGCTACCTGTTATTGCGCGATATTCAGGATGACCAAATAAAGATTGCTACTACATTGCAGCATATTGACGTATTGCGCAGCAGACTCGCCAAGCTGCAGAGCTCGGCGTCCGATGTGGCATCGCGGGAACGAATCACGCGCTGGCTCAGTGAGCTCGATCAGATCAGTGCGGCACTCGAAGAACCCGCATCCGACGCATACCTTGTCGGACTCCAGCAACCCTCCGGTATCCAGGATCGTCTGGGAACCGTGACGTTCGCGGCGGGAGAGTCACTGCTCCGTCCTGCAACCGGCGACATTCAGGTCTGGAAAGCACTGAAAGCCGAGTTCGAGGTTCAGTCGGCAAAACTCCAAGGTATCGAAGAAGAAATACGGGTGGACAAGTAAAGCGACACGGTTCAACGAGGTCCTTGTCCGCACTGATTCAAACGCTTAACGGACCATCAGATCTCAGTCTGCGTTGATGAGATCGTAATCGTAGCGGTATTCATAGGCCTTGTCTTGAGCCGTTGGCTTCACCACCAATAGCTGCTTCCTTCCAAATGGCGCGAGCCTGATGTTCAATTTGATGGTGCCACAGTCCGGAGTCGTGTTCTTGCATTCGAGCATATAGAAATTCGTCAGCTCCAGCGTCCAGCTGGTGTTGTTCTGGAAATACACACCCTGAGTCCTGGTTCCAGGTATGTTCTGGATCCAGGTCGATGCAGCATAAGTTGATGGCGTTGCATCGACATTCGCCGGAGGCGCCGGGGCCACGGCCAGCGGATACATCTGCGACAGTAGCGGATAGCCCTTGTGCAACATGCCGGTGAATTTCACAACATTGAACTGCTGGTCGGTCACCGCCTGGTCTGGCTGGATGCTCGGCACGATGTCTCCGCCATAGGTGATATGGCCGGCAACAACTGTCAGGCAGCCCAGATCTTCAGTGGAATTAAACACTACCTGCCAATACCGGAAATGTTTCAGACAGTAACGCCCGGCGTGGACCGGAACCAGGTACAGGGTAGGACCGCCATCGGTATCGGGAACCTCGAAACTCGTGCCGCCCTTATCCTTCGCTGCATAGGCAATCTGCGTAATGCGGTGCGGCGCGTTCAAAACGATCGCGGCAATACCCTGATCTGCGGATAACTTGAACGGTTGATCTTTCAATTCGGAAGTTGAGGCGCAGCCTGCCAAAACCGCCCAAAGAATGGCGCAAGTTGCAAATCTGACATCCATGTTCTTCTCCCTTATCTGTTATCGATACACAAAAATAATATTTCGTGTCACCGACCGTATACATCAAACCCGTATTCATAACGGAACTGATAATTATAAGCGCCATCCGGATCGGCAGGGTCAACCTCCATTATCTTTTTTGTGGCGTGTGCCGGCAGCTTGATATTCGCCTGCTTGACTCCGCATTTTTCCTTCACATTGATACAGTCATATAGCTCGAATGCCGCGATGCGTATCGGCCATTTGGTGTTGTTCTTGATGAAGATCGTTTGCGACCGGGTGTTGGTGGCATTCTCTGCCCACGCACAGAGTTGTTTGAGTTTGTCGCATTGTGGCTTGGGCTCGGGCACCTTGACCAGTTCAGGCGCGCCCTGGTTCAAAGTCTCCGCAGGCGCGGCCAGTGCGGGAGCCGCCTGTGGCTGGAACTGCGCGGCGATGCGCGGATACCGCTGTTTCAACAGGGCTCGGAACGTATCGTAGTTGTATTCCTGATGAACCATGACTTTGCCCTGGTTCACGAGCGGCGACAGATCTCCGCTATAGCCCAACTGTCCCGCAGGCACCTGGAAACATGCCAGCTCGGCGCCCTGCCCATAAAACAGGATGTCGCCGTAATGAAACTGCTGGAAACAGTAATGCCCAGCCGGCACTTGGAACAGATACAGGCTCACTCCGGCCGGCACTGCGGATATTTCAAGGGATTTGCCGCCGCTACCGGCGGGGCGGATAAAGACCTGGGAAAGTGGATCCAGCGTCTTGAACTCGATCGCTGCGACCCCTTCGCCCTTCCCCAGCACGATCGGCTGATCCTGCTGGATGGGCTGGACGCCGCAGCCACTCAGCGTGGTCATGACAACCACGCCCAATACCAATCCGGAGATTACGCGCATATTCGCACCCCTTGACATGTCCCTATGGAAATCCGGCATCAAACTGTATGCCGTTTTCCGATCCGAAACAATCTGCCGCAGATCAAAGATTCAGATCGATGAACGCCTTCAGCTGTGACTTGGACATGGCGCCGACTTTCTGCGCCTCTACTGTACCGTTCTTGAACAGCATCATGGTCGGCTGACTGCGCACTCCATACTGGCGCGCGATCTGCGGCTCCAGTTCCACGTTCACCTTGGCGATCCGCAGCTTGTTCTGATATTCGTCCGCCAGTTCGTCCAGGATCGGCGCCATGGCCTTGCAAGGCGCACACCATTCAGCCCAGTAGTCCACCAGTACCGGCAGTTCGGATTGGATCACCTGGACCTCGAAGAGCTCCCTGCTTATATCGGTTATCCGTTCACTCATGTCTATTCACCTTGATTTCAAGTTTGCAAGTGGTACACGTTTTTACGGTCGATGAATACTTATATTCGCTTGCCTAAGGAACTACCGTGATCAACCTCACGAATTGACAGCCACGCAATCACACCACTCAATGCAGCAAGCGCGGCGCATAGCAGCAACAGGATACGGAACATATCCACATAAGCAGATCCGACTGCATCACGTATTGAAATTCTCAACGACTCTGAAACTTCGGATGGTGGTGTGAGTTTCGCAAGCTGCGTCGCATGGCTGTTCAGTTGCTTTACGAGAACTGGAGGTACCCCATGTTCACGCAGGCGCTCGTCGAGGGCTCCGGAAAAATATCCTACTGCGATAGCAGTGAAAGCGGCGACGGCAAGTACGCCGGCAAAACGCGCTGCAGTATTGTTTACTCCCGATGCAATCCCGGCCTGGGCTTCGCTGACCGAGTCCATCACCACCGTGGTCAATGGTGCCACGCTGACGGTCATGCCGATGCTGATGATGACGATACCGGGCAGAAACCCGTTGAGATAGCTCGCATACATGCCGGGAATTGCCAGGATGATAAAACCCAACGCAGTAATCAAAGGCCCCAGCGTGAGAACCACACGGGCATTGAAACGCCGGATCATGCCCCCTGCAAATGTGGAGCCCAATCCCAGGATAAGCGTGAAAGGCAGAAAGGCCGCGCCGGCTTGCAATGCCGAATACCCCTGCACCTGGATCAGATTGAATGGCAGGAAGTAGAGCGCGCCGCTCAACGCACAATAGAGCAGCAAGGTCATGAAATTCGCGCCGCTGAACGGTCGGGAACGGAACAAGCCCAGCGGCAGCATCGGCGTCGCATATACCCGTTCACGTTGCAGGAAGATTGCGCCAAACAGCACAGCCAAGCCCGACAGCAGCAGTTTTTGCGCAATACCCGCCGAGTTTACCAACGCATATATCAGCAGCCCCAGAGTGCCCGCCAATAGCAGCGCGCCGGGATAATCCAGACGTGTTTTATTCTCCGCTGGACTGACCGGAACCCGCCACCAGGCAATCAATATCGTCACCAGCGCAAACGGTGGCATCAACAGGAATACTGCCTGCCAGCCCCACCGATCCACCAGCCAGCCGCCGATTACCGGCCCCAAGGCGGTAGTCAATGCCGACGCACCGGCCCAGGTACCGATGGCGCGGCCACGTTCATGCACATCGAAATGTTTGCCGATCAAGGCCAGACTCGTCGGTACCAGCAAGGCACCGCCGAAACCCTGCACCAACCGCGCCACGATCAGCATCGGCAGCGAAGATGCCAAGGCACAGCCCAGTCCGCCAATACCAAAGATCGCTGTCCCGGATATGAAGATGCGCCGCAGACCGTAACGATCACCGAGCGAACCGCCGATCAGCATGAACGAACCCAACACCAGCAGATACGCGTTTATTACCCATTGCAGATCGGTGGAGGTCGCTTGCAAACTGGTCTGCAACGCCGGCAGCGCAAGATTCACTACTGAACTTTCGATAAAAGCCAGACTCGACCCCAGGATCGCAGTCGCCAGTATCCAGGGTTTGTCGCGTTGTGGACACGGAATGATGCGGCGTTGAAACTCAGCCCGTGTTTTATCGCAGGGTTGCCTTGCAGCGTAAGCGATAGTCATATGGACTCCCCTTCAGCTCAAGCGCTACGTCAATTGTGCGATGCTTTCACGGCAGTTTCGCTACGCACGGTTTCAGTGCGATGAAGTCCGCGTCGTGCCAAGTCTGTCCATTATGCAGATTCTCGGCTTCGCCGCACATCATATACAGGAGTTTGCCTTGTGAGAGACTCACTACAGAGGCTTCGCCGAGCAATGCGATCTTGCCGGAGAACGGAGCCGCGAGCGTCGGCGTGGCGATGGCGTGGATATTGCCAAAGCTGCCGTCGTTCTGGCGCGTGGCAGTGAATATTCCATAGGTGCCGTTGCGCACCGAGGTCCAGTACAGTGTGTTCTGGTCCGCAGTGATGAACGGCTGCGAATCATCGCTGCCGCTGACAGCGATACCGGGCACGGGCTTGACTGGTGTGAAACTGCCGTTGGAATAGGTCGTGTAATAGAGATTACGGTTGGTATTGCAACTGGTACCAGTGCCGGCATCGTTGGCACGGTTGGATTCGAAATAGATCGTTACAGTCGTCGTCATTTCACCGACAATCTTGGCGTTGTCGTCGTTGCAGGCTTCGCTGTTGAACCCCAGGATGCCGCCCGGCACCCATGTGCCGTTGCTCAGGTTCGCGTAATAAAGTGAAGCCCGGCCTGTGTAAGTATTAAATTGGGTATAGATCATGAGATCGCCCGACACGTTCACGGCCGGTGAAGCCTCGACGATTGACGGATCGGAGGAATTCATCGAACTCAGCGCCGCGGTCCAACCCGATGCGCTCAGGTCGGCCTCGAAGATCTTGAAGGTGTTACCGCTCAGACCGTTGGCCGGACCGGTAACGGTCTGCTGCGCCCCGTTGCTGATATAGAAATCGAAGAAATCATAGCGCGAGTAAGCATAGTAGAGCTTGAGACCGGAAGGTGCCGCCATCAGTGAATCGGTCCAGCCGCCTTGGGTCTGCACCGGTGCCGGCAGTTCGTGCAACTCACCCCAGCCATCCGCAAACGTCACGCCTTCCAGCACGTCACCCAGCGGAGGATTCCAGGGATCCGCGACAGCTGGGGGCGTCGAGGTTGACGACGGTGGCGCCAGAGTGGTCGAGCTGCCGCCGTTACAGGCTGATAATCCCGCCATCAGACCCAGCGCGGCAAGCGCATGAATCAGCCACTGAGGCTTTCGGTACTCCGGATTCGATCTGTCGCTGCTCACCTGGCCCCCTGATGCTGGCCACGCTGGTGACGTTCGTCACTTGCCGGATCGTGGCATATGGCCTTAGTGTACCGCGCAGGGCACAATCCGGGGCTGACAATGAACACCGCTGAATCGAAACATCACTACCGCAATTCCGGCGGATTGGCGGCCGCCCTGGTCGTCATCGCCATCGGCGTTTTCTTCCTGCTGGACAATTTTGGCATCAGTTTCGGTTTCATGGAGTATCACAACTGGTGGGCGCTGTTCATCCTGATCGGCGCCATAGGACCGCTCAGCTATGCAGTAGAGCGTTATCGCACGCAGGGGAAGATTGACGGTGCGGTCCTGCATTCGCTGGTTTCTACTGCCGCCATCGTCAGTATCGCGTTGATCTTCCTGCTCGACCTGTCATGGAATCGCTGGTGGCCGTTGTTCATCATCTTTGGTGGACTGTGGATGCTGGCCAACAACTGGAAGCGGGATTCCGGCTCTCCCACCTCATGAAAGACAAACCGGGTACCAATGCAACGCGTTGCATTGGTACCCGGTACGTGAAGATTGCGATCGCGAGCACCCTTCCCTGGGCATTCGCATCGCTAGGCTATTTATAAATTCCTGGACCGTCTGGATGCGGCCTTCAATGTGAGTAGCATGGAAAGCAGAAGCAATGCCGGGAAGCCATCTGCACCGCCGCCGGCACTCGCAGCGTTATCGGTCGCCGACGATGAAATCGTCGACCGCGGCTCACTTCCCGAAGTTGCCTGGGTCTGAATGCGATACGAATACGCCATCCCGGGGCCGGGCATGGAACTGAACAAACTGCCGGCCGGGCTCGCACGCGAGACCGCATACGGCGAACCGATCACCCGCACCGACCCGTCTGCGGAGAGTGCTGCACTCCAGCCATAATCATCACCATTGGCATCCGCAGGGTCATTCAGGGTCTGCGCAGCTTGCGATGACCAGCTGCCGTCGCTGTCACGCGTGAACACTTGTGCGATACCGGTGCCCGTGAGCAACCCGACCATCGCAGTGGCGCCGTCAGTGGAAAGCTTCACTGTATTCACGAATCCCGAGCCGGTCTGGGCCGTCGGCGCAGCAAATGCTGCAGCCTTGCTCCAGGTGTTGCCGGAACGATGGAAGACATAGGCAATCTTGCCGCTGCTCCCGTTACCGGCGCCTACCAGTGCAGTAGTGCCATCGCCGGATAATGAGACGGTGGAACCGAACATGCTGCCAAGAGCGGCACTGGGGTCCCTGAGTACCGCATCCGGCGTCGTATGCCAGGTGCTGCCTGTGCCCGAGAAAAGATACGCGCGTCCTACCGGATCGGTGCTGCTGTAATCGTCGCTGCCGATCAGCGCCGTCTTGCCATCGGCCGAGAGCGCGACACTGGTACCAAAGAAATCATTCTGGGTCGGGACCGCTTCGGTGAGCACCGCCACGGGTGTCGGTGACCAGTTGCCGTTGCTGCGGACATAGACATACGCCTTGCCGGCCCAACCGATGCCATTGGCCGTCGCGCAATCTGCACCCACCAGTGCGACACCACCGTTGGCGGACAACGCCAGGCTCTGGCCGAAACAATCGCTACCGCCATCCGGATCCTCCAGCATGGCCAGCGGTGCGGTACCGTTATGCGCATCGAACACATAAACGCGCGGTGCGCCGCTGTCGCCACCGGAAGCCGCGACCAGCAGCGTCGAAGCATCACCGGACATCACCAGGTTGGCGCCGAACTCATCAAGTTGCAACGGATCAGGATCGTTCAAAGTGAGTGTCGGTTGCTGATCGAAATTGCCGTTCTTGCGAACGAACACATAAGCGCGACCAACTTGCGCGGCATTACCGGAGACAGTCGTCGCGATAGTCTCGGGTGCACCGATCAGCAGCGTGTTGCCATCGCTGGACAAACCCACAGCTGCACCAAAGTCGTCGAAATTGTTTCCGTTCGGGTTTGACAGGGTGGTGGTGGGTACAACTTTGCCGGCAACAGGCGCGGTACCCGCGACGCTGAGTGCCGGTACCAACATGCTGGCTAGAAGCGGTAACAGGTAAGTAAACCTGGAACACCGAATCGTCAACTGGCATAGCTTCCGTATTCTCGACATGTCCATGTCTCCCTCGTTTTGTTGCAGGCTCCGGATATTGGTCAGGACAGGCGACTCACTTCCGTGTAAGCAGGGCGTGATCCAGACACCCATTTAACCTGTCGCGCCATCCATGATTGACCAATATCCGAGATTTGATCCAAGGCTCTGCCGAAACATCAACACTCCCTGGTTGGTAACATTTAAGACCATTCGATACATATCGCCAATCAGCTCGTACCCCTATCCGATGTAGGGTATATCCCTAATATTGCGCAGTGGATTTGTGAATCACGCGTTCTGGTCATTTGCAGAAAGGTGGGCTTATGTAGAAAACCGCACTGATGAGAGAAATTGGCTGGATTATGCAATTTCAATTGATATTTCGTATGCAAACGTCAGCCGAAGGATTTGCCGCTCTTTCAATGCGCCACCCGGCAACGAACCGGGAACTGCAGGACTTCATTTTGTGAGCCCCTGTCAAGCGCCGGCCATGGTTCCGGTCTGTGCAGCAGATAACCCTGAACATGATCACAGCCGAGGGTCTGCAGGAAGTGCATTGTGTCCCGATCTTCCACGCCTTCGGCAACAGTCTCCATACCAGCCCGTTTTGCGAGCTTGCAGATGAATTCCACCATCGTCTGATCCACTGGAGTGGTGAGGATTTGTTTTACAAAACTTGCCGGAATCTTCAGATAGTTGACAGGTAACTGCTGCAAGTATCCGAGTGTGGAAAAACCCAGCCCAAAATCGTCGAGCGCGACCTCGGCGCCCATGCTCTGCATGCACGTTACAAACTCTTTCGCCGCATCAAGGTCAGTGATTGCCGCGGTTTCCGTTATCTCAAAGCAGATTCTTTCAGGCCGAGGACGATAATACGCCAGCGCTTGCACCACGTAGTCACGGAACTTCGGTTGGCTGACGGTGGCTCCCGAAACATTGAGGTTCACCCCTTCCGACAATTCTTCCCTGTGCTCCATCTCGCCGGCGAGTATCGAGAAGACTTTCCTTATCAGATAACGATCCAGAGAGTGGATCAGTCCGGACCGTTCCGCCACCGGGATGAACACGTCCGGGGGGATAACTCGCTGATCTTCCATGACCAGCCTCATGAGAATCTCGATACGGCGTTTTTTCTCGCCTGTGCTGCTCAATGGCACGCTCCTTTGCCCGAAAAGCGCTAACCGATCGTACTCGAGTGCGTGTCGGATAATTTTCAGGATCCGGTCTTCCCCGATCATCCGGTCACGCGTATTGCCGGCATTCTCACCTGGCAGCGGCTTCGTCAACCGCTCATCCGAAAGAACTGCAGATTCGTGCATCCTGCACCTGTGGGTGATCAAACTAATGGATAGTTTGGGACATGAAGTGCGCGATAAGTATCCGTTAGAACACGGCTTTTTGGCGCTATCGGGTAGGGCAAGACCCCTAGAGACAAGCCCTGATGTCAGATGAGGAAGCGAGACAAGGCACCGTCTATAATAATGCCACTTGAGCTACGGATCTGACAGGCGAGCTGCCGATGATTGGGAGAAAGATCGATCCCCGCATCGACGCTGAAGCCATGGACAGGCCGGTACGGTGGTCTCAGCATGACTAAAAAATCGGGCCGGGTTAAGCAGAATGCCGATATCGTTGCGGCTGTCGTACCGCGGGCCATCGATCGAGCGCCTCATATCGTGGATAGGCCGTCGATAGATTCTGAAAAAACCGTGCAGGACAATGTGTCGGCAACGAAACAGACCCGCGGCTCGGAAGAACAATACCGTTTACTGTTCGAGAGCAACCCGCAGCCGATGTGGGTTTACGATACAGAGACACTGGGTTTCCTGGCTGTGAACCGCGCTGCTATCGAGCAGTACGGCTGGTCAGAACAGGAATTTATGAGCATGACCATCCGGGACATACGCTCGCCCGATGAATTGCGCGAATTCGAGCGGACATTGGCCGAAATTGAATCCGGCAGCATATCGCGCAGTTATACGAGACATCGCCGGAAGAATGGTGACGCTCTCGATGTAGATATCTCTGCCAATTCGATCGCGTTCGCAGGACGGCCCGCACGTCTGGTCCTGGCACACGACATCACCCAACGCAGGCGTGCAGAGCGAGCCTTGCGTGCCAGCGAAGCCAGTATGAACGCTGCGCAGCACATCGCCCATGTCGGGAGTTGGGAACTGGATCTGACTGATCTTAATAACGTTGACGACAATACAGTACGCTGGTCCGATGAGATGTTTCGGATTGCAGGCTATGAGCCTGGCGAGGTCCATGTAACGCCCGAGTTGTTCTTCGAGCATGTGCATGCGGAAGATCGGGAGAAAATCCGCGCGGCTGTCGAGACGGCGATTCGGGACCGCGGAAGCTATTCCATGATCCATGGCTTCACTCGTCGCGATGGAACACAGCGCATCCTGCACGAGATGGGGCAATTGATATATGACCCGCAAACGGGTCAGCCGCAGAAGATTCTCGGCACCGCCCATGACATCACCGAACAGGAACTGTCGCAGGCAGAACTGGTCAAGACCAACCGCGCACTGTTGATGTATAGCAGTTGTAGCGAAGCTCTGATTCGTTCCAGCGAAGAGGGTGAATTGCTTGAGGATATCTGCAGGATTGCCGTCGACATCGGAGGCTATTGCATGGCCTGGGTCGGCTATGCAAATGACAATGCAGCACGCACTATTACGCCCATGGCATATGCCGGGCACGAAGACGGCTATCTTGCGGAAATCAATCTGAGTTGGGATGCCGATAGTCCCTATGGTAAAGGGCCGTCAGGCCAGACCGTCCGCAGCGGTGAAGCACTGATCATCGAGGATCACGCTCGGGAGCCGGCCTTCCAACCCTGGCTGGCACAAGCAAGACAACATGGCTATCAGGGCAGCGTTGCCCTGCCACTGCGTGACGGCACGCGCACATTCGGCATACTCAATCTGTATATCTCTGAAGGCAAGCATTTTGGCCAGGAGGAGATCAAACTCCTCATGAACCTTGCCAATGATCTGGCTTTCGGCATCTTGCATCTCCACTCCCAGCGAGATAACAGCAAGATGCAAACTGCCGTACTGAAAGTAGCGACCAGTGTTTCTGCCAGCAGCAGCAGTGAATTCTTCGAGAACCTGGCTCGCAATATGGCAGATGCTGTCGGTGCGCAGATCAGTTTCGTGACCAGACTGCGTCCCGGGAAACCAGCCACCGCTTACACGATCGCAGCTGTAGTCGATGGTTCAGTAATCGAGAATTTCGACTACCCCCTGGAAGACAGCCCTTACGAAGATTACAAGTCCAAAAATGAGTACCTTGTCGACTCCGCACTCGCAGAGACTTATCCGTCGTCTCCATGTGTCAGATTCGGTGCCCAGGCCTATGCCGGCAGGCTGCTAAGGGATTCGCGCGGCACGCCTATAGGACTGGTGTCGGTCGGATTTGGCGAATCAATACACCAAACCGATTTTATCGCCTCTGCTCTCAAGATCTTCGGCGCGCGTGCCGCAGCGGAACTGGAACGGCTGGACGCCGAACGCGCGCACCAATTACTCGAAGCACAATTGATCGAAGCACAGAAGATGGAGGCTATCGGAACGCTCGCCGGCAGGATCGCACACGACTTCAACAACATATTAACTGCGATCATGGGTAACGCGGAACTGGCACGCCAGGACGTGCTTTCCAACCCCAGCGCCTGCGAAAGCCTGGCTGAAATAGAGAAAGCCGCCCTGCGCGCCAAGGAGTTGGTACAACAGATACTGTCGTTCAGCAGACGTCAGCCAACGGAACGCCATGTAATCGAACTGTTTCCGATTATCGAGGAATCGATTCGGCTGTTACGCGCAACCCTCCCGGCGCGCGTCGAAATCGTCCTGGCTGGCACAGCATTCAAACCGACCGTGCTCGGCGACCCGACCCAGATCGAACAGGTATTGCTGAACCTGGGTACCAACGCTGCACACGCCATGGACGGCAAACCGGGGCGGATCGAGATTCGTTGCGAGTTGATCATCCTCGACCCGATGACGGGCACTATCATCTCCCAGTTGCGGCCGGGGGAATATGCGCGGATTTCGATAAGCGATAACGGTCATGGCATGGACCAGGCAATCCTGCAACGTATCTTTGAACCATTTTTTACCACCAAACCACACGGTGAAGGCACCGGTCTTGGTTTGTCCGCATCGCATGGCATCATGCGGCTGCACGATGGAACAATTGAAGTACGCAGTCAACCGCATGTAGGCAGTCGGTTCGATCTGTATTTTCCGGTCTCGCAATTGCCAGCCGTAATCTCCGACAAGCAGAAAGAAAAGATCGCGCCCAGCGCCGTTCAGGGACAGCATATCCTGTATGTAGATGACGATGAGGCAATCATATTCATGGTCACGCGCATGCTGAAACGGCTCGGATATCGGGTCAGCGCATATACAGATCAACAAACTGCACTCGATGCCTTGCAAAGCAATCCCCGGGATTTCGACCTGTTCCTGTCTGACTACAACATGCCCGGCATGTCAGGAGTGGATCTGGCTCGCCTGAGCCGTGTGATACGCCCGGAACTGCCGGTAGTATTGCTTTCCGGTTACATAACCGATGAGTTGCGCAAGCAAGCGGCAGCCTGTGGGGTTCGCGAACTGGTGTTCAAACCCAACACGACCAATGAACTCACAGATGTCGTACATCGCCTGACACGAGCCGCCAAACATTGACCTTCGCAAGTAATGGCAGCGAAATATTACTTGACCTCGAATGCGAAATGAAATTCAGCGCCCACGCCTACTTCTGCCTCAGCCCAGATCTCGCCCTCCAGCATTTCGACGATGCGCTGCACTCTGGCTAGACCAATACCCCTGCCCTCAAAATCCCCCTGCAGCCTTTTGAACGGTGCAAAGAGCTGGCCTGCGTAGCGCATATCAAAACCGGGGCCGTTGTCGCGTACCGAGATTACCTTCTTTTCCTGCTGTTGTTCACAACTGAATTCGATCTTCGGCCGCGGGGTTCTGGATGTGAATTTCCAGGCATTGCCGATAATTTCCTGCATGACAATCTTCATCAATTGATAGTCGGTATCCAGGGTGATGCCGGGCTGAACCTCTACGGTCACTTGTCGATCAGGTTCTTTTTCCCGCAATTCTGCAATTATTTCAGCAGCCAGACCGCTTATATCCAGCGTCCCGGGTGATACCAGGCTCTCGGACAAGTTCGCCATTGCCAGCAAGTCGTCTATCAAAAATGCCATCGCTCGCGTGGACTTGCGAATATTATCAATGAATGTCTGCGCGGTGCTGTCCAGGCTTTCGCCATATTCATCCTGCAGCAATTTGCTGAATGAGTCGATGACGAATACGGATGTCCTCAAATCGTGCGAGACCGCATACATATACATATCCCGGTCCCTGCTGATTGCCGCGTGCAGGCGCGCAAATTGCTTCGGAGACGAGTCCTGGTTCATTGATGCGAGCTTCCGTTAAAATGAATGATGATATGCCTGACGGCTCAAGCCAGGAATGCAGCCGCCTGAAGCTGGAAAGATTGGCCGTACGTAAGGTCTGGCTCAGCTAATCGCTGGCGCTGATCAAACCTTTATGGATGGCATATCTGACCATCCCGGATACGTCATGCACCTGCAAGCGACGCATGATTTCGGCCCGGTGCGCCTCGACCGTCTTGATGCTGATACCCAATTCTCTTGCGACCTGCTTGCTGCTATAACCCGATGCTACGTGGCGCAGTATCTGATTCTGCCGGGGGGTCAGTAAATCGTCCTTTTCGGACTGTTCACCCCTGGAGACGTAGCCCCTGACCACCTGGCGGGAAATCGCAGGGCTTAGATAGACCTCGCCTGCCGCGACCGCACGGATACTCAGTTCAAGTTCACTGGCAGCACTTTCTTTCAACAGATAACCCGAGACACCCATGCTGAGGGCATCACGAACGTATTCTTCCTTGGCGTACATGGAAAATACCAGCACCCGGGTATCGGGAGCCTGTTCCAGAACAACTTTCGCAGTGTCTATGCCGCTGCCTTCCGGAAACCCCAGATCCAGCAACAGGACGTGCGGTTTGTATTCGAGTACCGCCGGCAATATGTCGGCAACCCGACCCACCTCAGCAACGATGTTCACATCCTGATACGACTCGATCAGCATTCGCATGGCAGCACGGACCAGATCATGATCATCTGCCAGCATCACGTTGATTGCAGTCGAGGTATTCAAATTTCAGCTCCTTAGAATTCAGGACGCTATCGAATAGCGATCCATGATTCCGGATGCGGTTGAACAATTTTCAGGATTAACGTTATATCAGTTTACCCGGTATTGACTGTTTATTATCTTGTGGAAGTTACTGCGCCGATTCGAGATTAATTATAATTAAACCAAAAATTTGAAAATGCGCAACTTGCCATGAATCGAAACATATGTTCGGAAGCCTGCTTCGCTCGATTTTGAACACTGACAGAAAACTTCCAATATCGACAATGGGTTATTTTGTTACATAATCTTGGTTTTTAACGCGCTCGGCTTTTCAGTGCCTTCGCTTGTACAAACCAATAACTTGATTTTGTGACCGGCGCGGCGGGCGCCGATTCCGGAAATTTGCATATCGCTGATTCAAAGTCCGAAAACTGCCGGTTTGTTTCCAGATACTGGCCCACCATAGAATCCACCGTTGCCACCCAGGTACCGCAAGCATCATGAACACGCGCTCCGAAGAATCGCTGGACCCACAGGACTGGGACGAATTCCGTCGTCTGGCCCACCAGATGCTTGACGATGCGCTCGACTATCACGCCCGGGTCCGGGAACGTCCGGTATGGCAGGCGGTGCCGGAAGCGATCAAGGCGCGCTTCAGCGGACCCGTGCCGCGACAGGGCGTGGGCGAAGCCTCGGTATATCGTGATTATCAGGAGCTGCTTGCGCCCTATGCATTAGGCAACATCCATCCGCGTTTCTGGGGGTGGGTGAACGGCACCGGGACCCCACTCGGTATGCTGGCGGACCTGTTATGCGCGACACTCAATGTCAACGCGGCGGGATTCAATCAAGGCGCGACCTTCGCTGAACTGCAACTGCTCGACTGGCTGAAAGAGATGCTGGGCTTTCCACAATCAGCCAGCGGCATACTTACCAGCGGGGGTTCGGTGGCGAATCTGGTGGCACTCAATGTCGCGCGTCATGCCATGGCACCGTTTGCGATACGCAAACTGGGACATGCACAACAACCGCGCATGCGGGTATATGCATCCACTGAAACCCATAATTCGGTGCAGAAAGCAGTCGAACTCATGGGACTCGGTGACGATTCACTGGCGCTGATCCCGGTGGATGACCAGTACCGGATCGATATTGCAGCGCTCAAGACCCGTGTCGCAAACGATCGGCAAGCCGGCATGTTGCCATTCTGCGTGGTCGCCAACGCCGGTACTGTAAACACCGGCGCGGTGGATCCGTTGGCTGCGCTGGCGAATTTTTGTCGCGACGAGCATCTCTGGTTGCACGTGGACGGAGCGTTCGGAGCACTGGCCGTGCTCGATCCGGCGCGCCGCGCAATGCTGGACGGGATGCAGCACGCCGATTCACTGGCGTTCGACCTGCACAAATGGATGTACATGCCGTATGAGATCGGTTGCACCCTGGTGCGCGATGCCTCGAAACACCAGGCAGCGTTCGCAGTCGAGGCCAGTTATCTGCACAAGCTCGACGGCGGTGTCTCCAAATCGGGGATCGCGTTCGGGGAATACGGTCCGCAGCTCTCGCGCGGGTTCCGTGCGCTCAAGGCCTGGATGAATATCAAGGCCTATGGCGTGGACAAGTTCGCACGCCTGATCGCGCAGAACGTGCAACAGGCTCAGTATCTTGCAGCTCTCGTAACCGCAAATCCGAAACTGGAACTGCTGGCACCGGTGCCGCTCAACGTCGTCAACTTCCGTTACCGAAGCGCGGGGCTCGATGAACAGGCTCTTGACGAACTGAACGAACGTATTCTCATCGCCCTGCAGGAACGCGGCATCGCGGTGCCTTCCTCCACCTTACTGAGGGGGCGGTTCGCCATCCGTGCGGCAATCACCAATCACCGCAGCCGGCGCGAGGATTTCGAGACACTGGCCACGGCGACGGTAGCGATCGGCGACGAATTCAGCGCTGCCTGATTATTTCAAAAATCCGGCAGCTCGCGGGCGCACAGGTCGAATACCAGCACTTCGGCGTCACGACCAGCGCTGAACGTCAGTGACTGTTCATCACGCACGCGCAGGCCATCGCCCTCCTGCATGGCGGTGCCGTTCACGGTGACGCTGCCGCGAGCGACATGTACATACGCATAGCGTCCCGCGTCCAGTTCCAATGTCGCCGTCTCAGCCCCGTCAAACAGGCCGGCATAAACCCGGGCATCCTGATACACGCCGAGTGAACCGGCAGCGCCCTCCGGCGAGATGATCAGCCGCAGCTTGCCGCGTTTGTCTGTAGCCGGCACATTGATCTGCTGATAGCGCGGCGTAACGCCTTTGCGATCCGGCACGATCCATATCTGCAGGAAATGCACCCGTTCAGTTTTGGAGTGATTGAACTCGCTGTGCGCGACGCCACTGCCCGCACTCATCATCTGCACGTCGCCGGGCCGGATCACCGAACCGGTGCCCATGGTGTCCTGATGCTCCAACGCGCCTTCCAGTACGTAGGAAAAGATTTCCATATCGTTATGAGGATGGCGTCCAAAACCTTGCCCGGGTGCAACCCGGTCGTCGTTGATGACGAGCAGGTCGGAAAACCCCATCTGTTTCGGATCACGATATTGGGCGAAGGAGAAAGTGTGCCGTGAACTCAACCAGCCATGTTCGGCGACACCCCGGTCACCTGCCTTGCGTAGTTCCAACATGCGCCGCTCCTGTCTGTTTGCTCGATATGGCGAAGAATCCTACATGGTGCCAAACGTCTAGATATCAAGTGGAGCGTCTAGCGCACCCACGCGAAAGCCCGTTCCATCTCGCGTAAACCATCGCTCTCGTACCAACGCCCATGCGCCAGGACCACCCGTTCCGGTGTCCAGTTGCGGATCTGTGCTACTGCCGCACGCAATTCAGCACGATGCTTGCGGAAGGTATAACGCATATCGGGGGGTGCCGTGCCATCGGGATCGAGCGGCCCGGTAAGCCGAAGCAACAGCCGCATCCAGAAGCCTCGCACACGTTCCATCTCGAAATTCTCCACCAGATCGGTGAGGACCAGGGTACGGGATGCGGTATGGAAGAAGATCGTCTCACTGAACATTCCGCCTTGCACGAAGCATTGTTTGACTTCCGATTGCCAGGGAAACGGGCCGTCGCCGCCCAAATCCAGCTCGTAGTTCATGCGAGCGCCGCTCCATGCGGGTTCCGCTGCCACACCCGCCGTCACTGCCTCGGGCCATTGTGCTTTCCAGGCTGCCTGCCAGGAAGTATGCAGCCGGTTCGGCGCGATGATGAAACTGACTGGACCCAGCACATCCATGGCATGACGCAGTTCGTCGGTCAATTCGGTCGGCGAATGGACCCATAACCGCCGATCCGGCAGGCGCACGATCGTCATGCGGGTCGTAAACGGCAATTTCAGCCCCCAATACTGCATCCGGACTTCCGGGCCATCCACGATCCAGATGTTCTCGGCGACCGGCTTCAGCCGGTTGATCGGTTCATAGAGCTGCGATGCACTCATGCCTTTTTCCTTTGCACACCTGTCAGAGGGTACGCGCCAACGCCATGCAGCTGATGACGACCAGCATCAATACGGCGCTGTAAGTGGAACTCCGGCGCAACTTGAGCTTGAGTTGGCGCATCTCCGTCTGCTGCGCATCGCTCGGTGTATTGCCTCCCGTCTGAATCTCACTCGCCAGCGCACTCATGCGTTTCCCCGCACGCTTTGATGTGATGCCACCGATCACCGCAGTCAGGATGCCGAACACGGCCCCGGTGCTGATCAGGATGCCGTGCGTGGATGACAACCATGGCGAGGAAAAGCCATCCGATACCAGCCAGTACATCACCAGCCCGGACAGGATCGTGAGTCCGCCGCTGGCTCCCATTGCCATGGCAAAGCGTGTCTCCACCATGAGCTTGTGCATGAAAGCGCTGCCGGCCGGCCCGGCGGCATCCACCGCGGGACTGATACAGACAGCCAGCAACAGGATCGCGCCACCCCAGAAAACCCCGGAGAGGATATGGATAAGATTCAGGATGATCATGAACATCGATTGGTTCTCCTTGCAGTGCATGCTTCTTGACTCGATATTTCAAGAAAATACATTGTTCATTTCAATATTAAAACACTCTGCCGCGTCAGCGAGCTCTGGCGACCTGTCGAGGTTCAAGGAAGAACGCAGCCAGCGCCAGAATCCCGTACATCACCAGCCCCGCGATACCGATGACGGTAATCGAGGTCGGCAGTGGACCAAAGGCATTCATCAGCTGGATGGCGGCCATCAACACTGCGAAGATCACCATGCCGATTTTGCGGGTTTTGCTCAGAGTGTTATTGCCCTTGAGGTAATAAGCCAGCCCGCCGAACAGGATTGCGAGTTCCAGAATCAATTCAATCAACGGGTAATTCCACAGACCGAAGCCGACCTTGAAATTTTCATTGATGATATCAAGATCGCGCGCATGCACGATGAGGTCCAGGAACCAGTGCGACAGCACTGCGGCGGCGAGGATCAGCGCTGGTTTGGGTGAACCCTTATACCGCTGATACACGCGATACAGCACGAATGCGGCACCTGCCCAGCCGATGCTGCCGATCAGGCTGTGCGTATAGGGAAAGTAATAGAAATCCAGTGGGTTTGCTGCCGTGATGCCCGGTACGATACGCACCTTCTCGATACCCAGCAGGATAAACGCGCACCAGAGGATATCCACGAACTGTACTGCGACGAAGAACAGCCACAGCGGGATCCGCTTCTCGATCCGCCGCGCCGCAAATGCAACCCCGTAATGCCCTACAAACATATCTAAGCCTCCCGGTTGTTGTTAATTTAAAACTTGTCCGGTAACGATCGGTTTTGATACATATTCAGGTTATATATGTGACGGAATTGTGTACATGAAAATGATGGTTCGAAATGATTTTACAATGTACACCTGTTATCACAGTGTTCGAATTAAATTCATGATTTTCAATCGTTGCATTACCTGGCTACGTCATACCGAATAATGTCATAACGCGATATCGCGTTGATGCTTATTCGACATCACGTACGCGCAATCTGATCGTCAACATCCTGTCACTGACTCCGCCGTACCGTTGATAACCCCAGGATCCTGATCTTGTGGTACCTGGCTTTTCAACGGTTCAAAGGAGGATATCCCATGGAAACCCTGTACAGAAAAATCGGTCTTGCGCTGGCCACCAGCGCACTGGTCGGCAGCGTCGGCGTCAGTGCGCCGGCTGCATACGCGTCTGACCATGATGCCTATCATAGTCACACCGCGACTCCGATCAAGCATGTAATCCTGATTCTCGGTGAAAACCGCACCTTCGATAACGTGTTTGCCACCTTCAAACCCCATAGCGGACAGCATGTCTGGAACCTGCTGTCGGAAGGCATCGTGAATGCCGACGGCTCTCCCGGCCCCAATTTCGATCGTGCGCAGCAATGGATCGCGGCCGACACCGGGACGTATTCGCTGCATCCTGACAAGGTCTCCCCTTACAACGTGCTCGGCGCCATCACCACCAGTGGTACGCCAAATGCACCGTATTTCCCCAGTATCGGGGTAGCCGAGGCGATCGAACCGGCATTGCCGTCCGCTGCGTATCCGTTACTGGTACAAGGTGGCAGCGGGTTGCCGGCCGGCAGCAAAATCGATACGCGTTTTCCGGCCGACTTTGCCAACGGACCTTTTCCAATCACTGATTCCATCGGCTATGACGACTATGCCGGCAGCCCGGTACATCGCTTCTTCCAGATGTGGCAACAGGTCGATTGCGACGTAGCCCTGGCCACGACTCGCAATCCCAGCGGTTGCCAGAACGATCTCTGGTCCTGGGTCGAAGCAAGCGTCGGCGCCGGCAGCAATGGCGCGGCCCAACCGGCGGATTACGATCAGCCCGGTAATCATGAGGGCGCCGTCGCCATGGGGTTCTACAACGTTCAGAAAGGCGATGTAAGTTATTTCAACACGCTGGCACAAACCTATGCACTGAGTGACAACTATCACCAGGCTGTGATGGGCGGTACCGGTTCGAACCACCTGGCCATCGGCTATGGCACCGATGTCTATTATGCGGATGCAAACGGTGATCCTGCGGTACCGCCGCAGAACCAGATCGAAAATCCGGATGCTCAACCCGGGACCGATAACTTTTATGCCCAGGATGGCTATAGCGGCGGTTCGTACGTCAACTGCTCCGACCGGTCACAACCGGGCGTGGCAGCGGTCCGCGATTATCTCTCGTCGCTGCCTTACGCCACCTTCCACAGCGGCGATTGCCAGCCGGGTGCCTATTACATAGTCAACAACTACAACCCCGGCTATCTGGGCACCGGCCAACCGGCACCGCTCGGCCCGACCGAATTCACTGTGCCGCCGACCACACAGCAGAACCTCGGTCTGTTGTTGAGCCGCTATAACGTGTCGTGGCATTACTACGGCGAAGGCTGGAACAATGGCCTCGAAACCGGCGAGGCCGACACCTATTGCAACATCTGCAATCCGTTCCTGTACTCGAAACAGATCATGACCAATCCCGCATTGCGCGCAAATCTCAAGGATATCGGTGACCTTTACAACGACATCCAGAACGACTCATTGCCCGCAGTTTCGATCGTCAAGCCCGATGCAATCCTGGATGGACATCCGGCCAGTTCGAAATTCGATCTGTTCGAAGCGTTCTGCAAGAAGATCGTCGACCAGATCCAGGCCAATCCCGCGCTCTGGAAAGATACCGCCATCATGATCACGGTCGACGAGGGCGGCGGCTACTATGACTCGGGGTACATCCAACCAGTCGATTTCTTCGGTGACGGCCCACGCATCCCGATGATCGTCGTGTCGCCTTACTCGCGTGGTATCGGCGTGGTTCACAATTACGGCGATCATGTCTCGTTCGACAAGTTCGTCGAAGCAAACTGGGGACTGCCGGCGATATCGCGGTGGAGCCGTGACAACCTGCCGGATCCGATCGCCAGTCGGCATAACCCGTACGTACCATTGAACAGCCCGGCGATCGGCGACTTGATGGGCATGTTTGATTTTGGCGATCATGATCGAGGACATGATGATGATGACGATCGCGGCTCACATAGACACCGTCGATAACACTGGAAGAACAGCGCGCCGGACACCGGCGCGGTGAAGACGGACAAACGCCCGTCAGTTCACTGACGGGCGTTTTTTATCTGGAGCCACGCGCCAGATCTGGCAGCAGGGTGAGCTCACGATTGTTCAAACAACCGAGCGTCTTGTCCAGGGCAAGCGGCCGTGTCGCGTGTGGTAATTGTGATTTCGCTGGGTCGTCGCCCAAATCATCGTCCTGGATATTTATTTTCAGCCACTGCCGGATAATCGGCCAGGTCGCCCCGGTGTCAATCGGCAGACTGAGATGATTTTTATCCAGTATCTGACACAAGTCAGAACTGTAAGACCGGGCAGCCAGCGATCGGACTTCGTTCGGGGGCGTTACCACATCGTCCGTTCCAACCAGATACAGAATCGGCGACTTGATCTTGTTGACTATGTTGATCGGGCCGGAATTCACGATATTGAATCCCGTTATCTGTCGGGACGCTTCAAGTGCCTGATCCACATCCTTTGCAGACAGGTATTGTGCTTCCAGGGGGCGGAACTCTTTCACAAATCTCGGTATCACCGCCTTGACTGAAGAAAACGGTTCAATTGCGACAACTGCTTGTACAGACGGGTCTTTTGCGGCTGTTTCGAGCGCTATGGCCGCTCCGTATGAAACCCCGAGCAAGTAAAGCGGCCCGACGATTGTTCCATTGGTTTTTAATTTTTCAATTACCTGCGACAGGTCATCTGACTCGAGCGGACCGTAAGTGACGAAAGCCCCGGTCGATTGCCCTTGGGCGCGCGGATCCAGCAAAACCACCCGGATACCATTCTCAGCAAATAGAAATGCGTAACCCAGCATCGTTTCCTTCGATAAGGCATATCCCGGCAACAGGATGATGGTCGCATGGGGTCTGGTGTGAGGGATGTTTTTTGCAGCTTTAAGATAAATATCGCGGGAACGAGCAGGAATATCCACGTCATATTTAACGACGAACCCCTCATCGTGCATCGTTGTCGTGATTTTTACCGGATAGTCGCCAGGATCGAGCACCGCCATTGATAACATCGCCGGTGGCGGACCAACGGCAATCATGCTTTGAGACGCATAGAATGGCGCAAGCACGTCCCTTAATTTAACTGACAATGTCTCAAGATCGTCGCCTGGAGGCGCTACTATTTTCTCGGCAATATACCTGGTAGTCATGCAGCTGGTTAAACTGAATGAAATTCCGAAAGCCAATAACCCCACGGCGATAGTTTTCTTTAGACTCTGACAAGAAATCCCGATCATGCTGTACATCACTTTTTGTATTGATCGATGTCTGATTAATTACCCCACTGCCGCCGTATAACCAAATGGTTCATGAAATCAGGTCGGCCGACGTAATCCACGTTCGATATGGAATATAACCATCTCCTCTGTACTGTTCGGTAACATGGATAAAACTACGCCTTTCGCTGCCGGAATGCGCCTGCCCGGGTCCATCAATATATTGTAACGAAGTGTGACAAAACCGGTTTTGATCCACGTGGTTGGCGCAACCTGTAGTCCGTTGCCTTCATTGCAGCATTAATTGTTGTCCATGGGGCCGCGCGCGCACGGATGCGGACCTATACTTGATTACAGCTCCATGCCGGTCACAGGGGGCAGAGATCATGGGTAAATTACTTCTTGCATTCGCGGCGCTGAGCATCACGGCGATGCTGTCAGGCGCCGCATTCGCCGACGGCTTGCAGGTCTACAAATGGACCGACCTTCAGGGAGTCGTTCATTACAGTGACAAACCCCCGCCAGCGCCCGCAGTGGATCTGCTGCGCCTGGACTTGCCGAAACTGCCGCCGATCGATCCGAAAAAAATCGCTGCGACTGACGCCTGGATTGCGAGTATCAATGAAATGGTACGTCGCCAGCAGGCGCAAGAAGCGCTTGCGCAGCAGCAACTCGAATTGAAACAACAGGCGGCGGATTCACAGCAATACGCGACAGTGGTTCAAGAACCTGCACCGATATATATCGGTTATGCACGGCCACGACTTGCACATCATCGTGATCGGGATGATCACCGGCATATACGCCACATCAGTCAGCGCACATCCGCCGCACCGACCTGGCCTTTCCCCTATAACCTGAACGAAAGCTCCTTCCCGGAAGAATGGCATAAGCCCTGACGCCGGCGATTCACGTCTTGCCCTTCATGACACTCCGGATCGTCGGTGCGAGCTTAGCGAGATCGGACTTGAGCAGGCATTCGGCAACACCCGTGGCCTTCAGCGCCTGCACATCCTTGCCTTCGAAACTACCCGACAACAACAGGAATGGCAGTCCCGGATATTTCTTGCGTATGGTCTCCAATATCTCCAGCCCAGAGAAATCGTAGCCACTGTTATCTGAAAGCACTATATCGACCGCACCTTCGTGGAGTGCTCGCATGCATTCCTTGCGCGACATTACCTGTGTGATATCACAGTTCAGATCAGAATGCAGGAGCGTGTAACGGATCAACTCGGCGTGCGCCGCATCGTCTTCGATGTGCAATATGCGTAGCGCTTCCTTCTTGTCCATGACTATCCTCCTTGAGTTCGCTCCCTCGGGCATCGATGCATGATACACCTGCAAAACTTACAGATTACAGAGGGCTTTATCCGCCCCCCCTGTAGCTATATCAAGACGGTCCAAACCACACTATGTCCTTGGCAAATTCCCTAATCCGGTCATCAGGTTGCCATCAAAATCCTTCGACCATGTTCAATGGTGATGATGCCCGGCGTGATCGCTGTGATGGTCGTGGCCGTGATCATGCTGGCCGGATTCCATCATCCGCATCATCTGCGGACCGCCGCTGCGATAGAACGTGACCACCAGGATGACTGCAACGATCAGGAACACGATATCAAGTACCGCAGTATAATTGAACGAGATTTGTGCCATGGCTACACCGATACTGCGCCGGACCGGCAACCAGCCGCACAATGCAAACAGCCCTTCGACGCATAATGCTGCGATCACCATCACCAGATAGAAACTCACGAACAGGAACAGTGCCGGTTTGCCGCCATAGTACTTGCGGTAGATGTTGAGGATGGGCGGGATGATCAGATCCCCGAATATGAATGCGGCGACACCGCCGAAGCTGATGCCGCCGTTCCACAGTACCGCTGCCAACGGCACGTTGCCGATCGAACAGGTGAACGCCAGTAATGCGATCAACGGGCCGATCACCGCACCCCATAACGCTGTCAGCCAGGGATCGTGGCCCTGGAAGAAGAATGCCTGCCAGAAATGTTGTGGTACCCATGCGCCGAGCGCACCGGCGATCAGGAGACCGGCTAGGATGTCCTTCCACACCATGCTCCAGTTCATCACGTAATAGTGACTGATCGCAATCCAACCCTGGCGGGATGACAGGCGCTCGCGCCAGCTGCCGGAACGCTTGCCCATCGCCATGGTGGCGTGGCCTTCCATGGCCCCGACGCTGTCGCCATGTGCATGTTTGATCGCAGCCTGTTCGAGTCGTCGCGGCAACAGCAAAGAATAACCCGCGGCCAGCAGTATCAGCATGATGGTACCGCCGATGAATTCCGCAGCGGCGAACTGCCAGGCCATCAAGACCCAGAGCAACACGCCGAGCTCCAGCACCAGATTGGTCGCCGCGAACTGGAAAGCCATGGCGGCCGTGAAATCACCGCCCTTGCGCACGATCGAGCGCGCCATCGCAACCGCGGCATAGGAACAGGAAGACGTCGCCGCGCCGAGCAGACCGGCGGTCGCAATCGAACGCGGACCACGATCCGGCAACAGTTTCGCCATCGTGTCCTTCGCTACCAGCACCTCGATGATCGCGGACAACGCGAAACCCAGACTCAAGCCCCAGAAGATCTGCCAGAACATGCTGAATGCCAGTGACAGAGCTTGGCCGATCGCGTTGAATAGATACATGACAGACTCCTGTTCGAATCGAGACTTGCCAGATTCAGTCTAGCCCCGCATCATGAAATGACAAAACGCTGCCATGATCGATGTATCAGGCACAAACCGTGTCATTGATCCGGAGCCGCCCTTGCCCAAAACCAACCCGTTCTACGACCCAGGCAAACCGCACCATACTCCTTACGGGTTCCGCAATCCCGATCCGGAAGTGCGGATCGGCGGTGATTTCTGGCGCTGGCGGCGCTGGCGGCGCGAGCGGCGCGCAGCCCGTTTACCCAGACAACCCGAGGGTGGTTACACAGCGTTTGCCGAACGCTGGCTGGTACAACCCGATTTCAAGCTCGACCCAACGCATGTGACGCGACCTGCGGTGTGGTGGCTGGGACATGCCACGGTGCTGTTGCGCATCGCCGGTCGGCACATCATCACCGACCCGCATCTTGCTCATCGCGCTTCGCCACTGCCGTTTCTGGGCCCTGACCGTAAGGTGCCGGCGCCGGCGAGCGTGCCGCAACTACCGAAGATTGACGCGGTATTGATATCACACTGTCATTACGATCATCTGGATGCACAGACTGTCCACCAATTGTTGCGCGCTAATCCGGCGGTGGTGTTCTACGTCCCACTGGGCCTGGCCGACTGGCTGCGTGCGCGTGGTGCAAAGCATGTCGAGGAACTTGACTGGTGGGATCAGCGCGACCAGGCGGAATTCGAGATCCATTGCGTACCGGCGCAGCACTGGAGTGCGCGCACGCTGCTCGATCGCAATCGCACGCTGTGGTGCGGCTGGGTGGTGCGTGCGCCTGGATTCAATTTCTACTTCTCCGGCGACACCGGCTATATGCCGCAGCTCGCCGAAATCTCCATGCGTCTGGGCACGCCCGACCTCGCAGCGTTGCCGATCGGTGCCTACGAGCCGCGCTGGTTCATGCGCGGTCAGCACGTCAATCCGGAAGAAGCCGTGCGCCTGCATCGCGAACTGGGTATCACTCAGTCGCTGGCGATTCACTGGGGCACCTTCGAGCTTGCCGACGACAGCCTCGACGATCCGTTGCACGCGTTGAAACAATCGTTGCTTGAACAGGAAGTGAACAGCAGCGCGTTCTGGATAATCAAGCAAGGTGAGTCCCGTTTGATACCCTAGCTTTCAAAACGCCGGATGGACCGCCACTTCCGCCGGCGTGATGTCTGCCATGAAACCCGGACGCGGGGGCAGCAGCTTGCAGAAGAAATAGCGCATATCGTTTTCCTTACCAGCCTGGTTTAATGTCTGTCATTCCAGCTGTTCAGCCAGCGCCCGCTCGATGCGGCGATCCGGGATCAGCCACATCAGTGCCACCACGACAAACAGACATTGAGACAACCAGGCATGAAAAAATGCGACTGGAACCGCAATCGTGTAGATAACCGGGGACGCCTTGCCCTTGAAATCCCTGCCGATTGCATGCGCGAGCAGTGAACCGGTTCCCTGAGAAACGATAATCGTGTGCTGCAAGATCCAGTACGCCACCCCCGCCATCAGCAGTACCGCGCCGTACAGTGCCGTGGGCACAGCGGCAAAATGATTCTCGCCCATCCAGCCGGTGACGAACGGGAACAGCGACAACCAGAACAACAGATGCAGGTTGGCCCACAGCATGTTACCGCTGACCTTGGTCACGGTGTGCAGCATGTGGTGGTGGTTGTTCCAGTAAATACCGATATACACGAAACTGAGCACGTAACTCAGAAAGATCGGCAACAACGGAAAGAGAGCGCCAATGGAATCACCGTGCGGGACCTTCAGCTCCAGCACCATGATGGTGATGATAATCGCCAGCACGCCATCGCTGAACGCTTCCAGTCGGGTCTTCTGCATGGTGGTCTCCGCCCAGTACCGCCAGTAGGATCTTAATCCAATAACAAAGCGACTGTCGCTTTATTTTTCGACGATCACACCGGGGGCAATTGCCGCGATACGTCGCATACTTCCCCTCCTGGTTATTTCCTACTGCTTTCCGTCTTCCACACCCATGTGGCCAAATCTGTCTGCCTCCGCTTGCGCATAAAAAACCGGCGATGCACGTGGCATCGCCGGCGATTGAAGCACTTCTTCCAATTTATCAGTACGACAGCACGCAGCCGCCCGCATTGCTGTTGAAAGCATTGCTCCACAGCGACTGTACCGGGTAAGTATTGCCTCCGCCGAAGTTCACATTGGCCGACGCGCCCTGGCCCGACGAGATCCAGGCACACTTGTCGCCGTTCTCGGCGCCGCTGCCATCAAGCCAGCCGGTGCTCGGGAACTGATCCGAGATCGTCTCGGCCAGTTCGTGACCCTCGACAATGGTGATACCGGCATTGGGGCCCAGCCCATTGAAGTTGGCGCCGCAGCTGGCACCCGCATCCGTCATGTACGGCAGATTGGTGTAAGCCACATTGCCGTAGGACGAGCTGGTCGAGCTGTGATACGCACAATATTGCGTACCGAATCCGCTTGCACTGTGCCCGGTCGAGGTCGCGATCACATACTGCGCGCTGGCATTGCTGCCGGAGGATGTATTGCCGAAATACGCGGCCGCACGCACTGCTTCGGCCGCCAACTGCGACTGACTCGGGCGGCTCGGTGCGGATGAACCGCTGTCATACCAGACACCCTGCAATATGCTGGCCGGGTTGCCCGCAGGAGTACCTGCGCCGTTGCAGAACGTGGTGCCGTTGGAAACGCCCTGACAGTACTGCGTCACACTGTTCAGCCAGGAGCTGCCGCCCACCGCGCCCAGGAAGGATTGCAAGATGGAGGCTTCGCCACTCGGGTCGTTGCCGGTCCATTGCGAACCCCACATGACCAGATAAACCTTCGGCGCAGTCTCGACGCCGATCCCGCCCGTGCCACCGTGGTAAGTCAGGTTGTTGGAACCACCACCACCGTGCCCGTGCCCGCCATGAGCCGGTTTACGTGAATTGGCCGCACGCAGTTGATCCATCGCCTCGACCGTCGCATGGATCACGACCGGCCGTTGACCAGCCTCAAGGTATCTCACGTTACCCTCTGTTCCTGCCGGTGGCGCGCCGAACGCGATACCCGCAATCATCGTGAATGAAAGCCCCATCAAGAATTGCCATAAACGTTTCATGAACGTCTCCTCTATGATTGGTAGATCACAAGTAGGCTTTGTTATTGGAGTGGCGGACGCACGCGCCCGACGCCCGTTTGCAAGTGCAATACACAAACCCACGCCGACCACTTTCCCCCGACCGCACGGTCCGGAGCAGCACCAGGCGCCGCTTTCAGGAGCGAACTGACTTTCAATGGAACCCCCGATCACGTTATGAAAAACCGGCATCAGCCGCCGGATTCGCGCTGTCCCCCATCCTTCACTAACCGAAGTCCAATCCGGCGACAGCGCATGAATGGTTATAGTAGATTTTTGCAGTATTGCCAGTGAATTTTCGCAACAACCGGAAAGATAAAAGAACGCCAGGTTTCTAGACGCGAGGGAACCCAATCAGATTAAAGACTTACGAAGGACGACTTGCTTACGTCAAGAAGGAACACTGCACAACCAAAGCGTTGCCAACTGACAATACATCGGGGAAAAGTTGGGCACTAAATCATTTCTATAGAAATCAGTTGCTGTATATCGTCAAATTACTGCGCAAAATGCAGCAATGATCTTGCTAAAATTTACGTCTACGTATCTATCCGTAGCAACCAGTATCGTAATTGCAGACTACCGCTATCGAAAAACATACTTGAAACACGGTATCAAGTTAGGCAATCCCGCATCTGATCACGCAAAAGGGCGCTGACCTGACCTGTTTTTTGAATGGTTAAAGTGATGGCAGCATCTTGTTTATGGTTTGCGTTCTTGCTGACGCGCGGCTGGAATAATGTATTGCGGCACCAGTTCGGTCATGAACGGGTACCAGGTCTTGAAGTCGCCATAGTTTCCGGCGGTGAAGCCTACCACCACGTCCAACTCGGGAATGATCAGTACGAACTGGCCGCCGTTACCACCGGCCTCTTCAACTCGATAGGTTTTATCGCCGGACTTGAGATCGATGAGATGCCAGGCAAAACCGTAATGATGGTCGGGAGCGAATGCTGAATATGCTTGCAGCGACTGCCTCACCCAGCTTGCGGCAATCACCTGCTTGCCATGCCATTTGCCATGATCCAGATAAAGCTGGCCGAGTTTGAGCTGATCGCGCGGCCGCATACGCATGCCACCACCCATATAGGCTTCGCCGGTCGGCATCAGATTGATGTGATAGGTACTGATGTCCAGCGGCCCGGCAAAATATTGGTAGAAGAATTCCGGCAACGGCATGTCGATCGTGTCGCGTACCACACCGCCCAGCAGATTAATGCCGGCTGAACAGTAGACAGCCTGGCTGCCGCCAGGTGCGCGCTGCATGGGCAAATCGAGTGTGTACTTGTACCAATCCTGCTGCGCATGCTGGCCCTGCATCGTGTCTTCATTGCCTGGCGAATTCTCGTCGTCATCGTTACAGGCCAGCCCGGACGTCATCGTAAGCAGGTCCTTTACCGTCATCGCTTTTTTGCTTGCATCCAGGTTTGCGATGGATTTGTATTGCGGGAACAGCGAATACACCGGCGTATCCAGCTTGAAAAGCGCCCCATGCTGCAGCGCCAACCCCACCAGCATACCGGCAAAAGTTTTGCCGGCAGAGCGCATGTCGTGAGTCTGTTCACGATCGTGGCCGTAAAAATACTGTTCCAGCACCAGTTTGCCATGGCGTGCAATCAACAAGCTGTGGATATAGGGCGTACTGAATCCGTGGTATTGGGTGTTGAGGATATGCTCGACCAGGGCGTTCAATGGCTTGGGATCCAGTCCGGCGCCGACGAGCGAGCCCGTGGCCCAGCCATCACTCGTGCGCACCGGCACGCGATAAGTGTAGGTCGTTGAGGCTGGTGTGGCCGGATAAAAGCCGGCGGCAGAATCCCGGTCGCGTTGCGTCAGATTCAGGGTGCGCCCAATCATCGGTATCTGGAGCTGCAACACATTCGAACCGGACTGATGGGTGGCATGGAAGACGTCATGCTTGTTGTGTGCTCCGGTCAAGGTCAGTTCATCGTCTTGCACGCTGATTGCGTACGGATTGTCGTGTCCGAAATTGAAATCCGGATTGCGAAAATAACCCGTCAAACTGCCGTCCTCGGCCCGGTTGACCTGCAGATAAAGCGTAATCGAATCCGGCAGGGGCTGTACCTTGCCCTGCCAGACATCCTTTTCTGTTTCATGCAGGATCACCGGCGTCGCATACTCGCCACTGAGAATCACATCCGGAGCTTGAATCCATTGTCCGGTGATCTCTCCACTTTTGTCGGTCAATGCACCGCGGAACGAAGCCAGGCCTTCGGGCAACGTGAATTGCAGTGTGTGTCCTGTGTGTTGCACCGGTACGGCAAAGCCTGCGATCCGCGCCTGCCAATGCGGCAGGCGTGCATCGATGACAAGCAGGCCTTTGACTTGCGGACCGAACGTTTCATGGATGCCCCACAAACCCGTCACGCTGGAAGCAGGCGTATCGGCGAAAGCAGCGGCGACAAAAAGACCGGTAACGATGGCGAGCAAGGTGCGCATGTCGGAATCCTTGAATCGGTGGCGTGTTATTTCAGACGGCGGGTGTTAATCCAGTCCTGCAGCGGTTTCAGGCCAGACTGCATGTTCTGCCGCAACGCGTTACAAGCGGCTTTGAGATCGCCCGCGTTCAGTGCCGTGAGAATGTGATCATGTTCCTCGAACGCGATATCGACATGTGCCGTCTCGCGGAAATAGGCGCGCTCGTAACGGCGGGTCAGGGTGATGAACTGTTCAATGTTCCAAAGCAACGCCCGGTTGGGACAGTGGGCGATCAGCAGCCGGTGCCACTGATTGTCGAGTTCCACGATCAGCTCGGGCTTGTGGGCTTTCACCAGTTTCGCGTTTAACGCCTCAAGTTCCTGCAACTGCTTCGCGGCGGGAATTCCCGCCATCGCCAGCGCCTCGGGGTCCAGCAGCGTCCGCATCGCGTAGAGGTCGGCGATCTCGGCGGCATCGAACGGTGCCACAAAAAAACCGCGACGCGGTTTGCTCTCGACCACGCCCTCGGCGACCAGGTTGATCAGGGCTTCCCGGAGCGGCGTACGGCTGACCCCCAGCTCCCGGGAAAGGTGCACCTCATTGATACGGGTCCCGTCGGCCAGCTCCCCGACCGCGATCAGCTCATGCAGGCGGGCAGCCAGATCGTGGCCCAGATTGGGCCGGTCCGCGGCAAAATTCTGAATGGTCGATTGCATACTGTATACAGTTTATCAGGCGATTCGTCTCCTGACAAGCAGGGGGATCGGCCGTTTGTGCGACAAACGCAGCATCCGGAACCACCCAGGCGGCTGCGCACCGCTTTGCCATTCGTCAAATTTGATGCGGAAGCTGATGGAGAATATCGGCAGGAACAAGGCGGGGGATTACCGAAAAAGGTATCCCCTTTAGATTGGGTTTTCAGTGCCACCGGAACCTAGTTTTGTTCTTTCTTATTTCCCCGTGGTTCCACGGAACGCGTAATCAACCGCGCACTGCGGTCGCCGGTCGTGTAAATCCATAACCAGCTCAGGGCGACAGCCAGGCGATTGCGCACGCCGATCAGGAAGTAAATGTGTACGAGTCCCCACATCCACCACGCGAGCCAGCCACGCAGCTTGATCCAACCGAAATCGATGATGGCCGCGCGCTTACCGATAGTGGCGAGGCTGCCAGCATGCTGGTAACGGAACGCCTGCGGCGCATTATCGCCGCACAATCGTCTCCTGATGGTCTTGGCCACATGCCTACCTTGTTGTTTGGCAGCTGGTGCGATGCCGGGCACCGGTTGACCGTACCAGGCATTGATGGTCGCGGTGTCGCCAATCACAAAAATGTTCGGATGACCGGGCGCGGTCAAGTCCGGTTCCACCCTGACGCGGTTGGCACGATCCACCGGCACCTTGAGCCAATTCGCCGCCGCAGACGCCTGCACGCCAGCCGCCCAGAGAATCACGCGCGCCGGTAAAGTCTGGTCACCAAACACGACGCCCTCTGCAGTACATGAGTTGACCGCGCGGCCCAGTTCGATCTCGACGCCGATGCGGTTGAGCGCCTTGTGCGCATACGCCGCGAGATCTCCCGTAAAGCCCGCGAGGATGCGTGGTCCGGCTTCGATCAATATCACCCGCGCCTGGCGAGTATCGATATGGTGGAAGTCCTTGCGCAGATGTTCATGTGCAAGCTCGGCGATGGTGCCGGCCAGTTCGACGCCGGTCGGACCGCCACCGACGATCACGAAATTCAGCAACGCAGCACGCCGTTCAGGGTTAGTCTCACGCTCCGCCATCTCCAGCGCGTACAGGATGCGCGCGCGGATCGTGACTGCATCCTCCAGCGTCTTCAAACCCGGCGCGTAAGGTTCCCATTCATCATGTCCGAAATACGCATGCCGCGCCCCGGTCGCCAGGATCAGCGTGTCGTAACCAAGCTCGCCGCCGTCTGCGTACAACACCTTGCGGTTCAGGGTATCCACGCCGGTAACTCTCGCCAACACCGTCGTCACGTCACGCCGCCGATGCAGCAAGTGGCGTATCGGCCAGGCGATCTCCGAACCCGCCAGTGATGCCGTCGCCGCCTGATACAGCAGCGGTTGGAACAGATGATGGTTGAGCTGGTCTACGATCGTGATACGCACCGGCGCCCTGACGAGGCGATGGGCAGCCTCAAGGCCGCCAAATCCGGCACCGATGATAACGACGTGATGAGGAGTGGATGGTTCGCTCACGCTATAGCTCTCGCTCAAGCTGCAACCGGTATGGCGATAACTTTTCATAGTGTCGCTGGCACTGTTCGGCCAGCCCGCGCTGAAAGGCGCTCAATTCAATCTTCCGCTCCCGGTACGGCGCAAAGCCGGTGGAGCGCTCGACCGTGGCGTACCAGTGCGGGGCCCATACACCATCGCTGGCGCGCGGGCCGCTTGGCCAGCGCAGCATGCGTGAACTGAACGGAATACGCAGATGAGTACATAAGGTGCTCAACGTACGCGCGGGATCTTTCAGCACGTCGGTGGCATGAATGACCGGCGGCGCAAACCCGAGCCGGTCGCAGACATGATCGAACAAGCGTGCCTGCTGCTCGAAGCCGAGTTCCCATGCCGCAGCGTCGGGCCGCTGGATGGTGAACGAAGCGATCACCGCTTCCGGTTCGCGGATCAGGAAGCAATTGCAGACTTCATCAAGCCAATCCAGTGGCATGTCCGGCAGCATGTGCTGGGTCATGTGTTTCTGGAACCAGATCGACTTGCCATCCGGGATCGGGCCGGTCAGCATCGCCGCGACTTCTGCCGCGTCGTTGCTCTGCGCTGCGATCACTGCGTCACGTCCGGGATGCGGCGCACCGGTTGCCAACAGGTAGTGCGCGTAGAACGGCTCGTCGATAACGACAGTATCTTCGCGGTTTTCCCAGGCGCGCATCATCGCGGTGGAGATATTGCGCGGCCCCGACCACATAGCGATGCGCAAACCATCGCGTGGTGCGGTCATACGCGCGGTTCCAACCGGCTTTCTGTTTTCACCAGTTCCATGTAGAGCTGTTGCAGCCGCTCTACCATCGGGCCGCGCTTGCCCTTGCCCATGGTGCGGCCATCGATCTCGTTTACCGGCACTACGCCAGCGAAGGTACCGGTGACAAAGGCTTCTTCGGCGCCGTAAACATCAGTGAGACTGAAGTTCTTTTCGAACACCGGAATGTCGTGCGTGCGGCACAAGCGGATCACGTTGACGCGAGTGATGCCGCCCAGACAGTAATCGCCGGTCGAGGTCCACACCTCGCCACGCCGCACGATGAAGAAATGGGTGGAATTGCAGGTCGCCACGAAGCCGTGCGGGTCGAGCATCAGCGCTTCGTCGTAACCCGCCTTCTGCGCCTGGATGCAGGCGAGAATGCAGTTGAGTTTGGAGTGGCTGTTGAGTTTCGGATCCTGCACGTCGGGTGCGCCGCGTCGCACGTGCACGGTGAACAGGCGAACACCCTGCTCGACCGTGGCCGGCAACGGCTGCTTGTATTCCGGAATGATGACGATGGTTGCAGCACCAATCACGAAGCGCGGATCCTGATGCGGCGTGGCCTTGACGCCGCGCGTCACCATCAGTCGGATGTGCACATCCGACTGCATGCCGTTGGCGCGCAGCGTATCGATGATGCGCTGCGTCAACTGTTCGCGGGTGAGACCGATATCGAGGTCGATCGCACGTGCGCCCTCGTACAGACGATCCAGATGCTGATCGAGAAACGGCAGGCCGCCGTCATGCAGACGCAAGCCCTCCCATACGCCGTCGCCCAGTACGAAGCCGCTGTCGAACACCGACACGCGCGCCTCGTTTCGAGGAAACAGCTTGCCGTTGACGTTGATCCGGATCGCTTCGTTACGCGGATCGTTCTGATAATCGTGGGTGCCTTTGCTCATGGGGAATTCCCTGCAAGATCAAGAGACAGCATAACCGTTCTTCCAGGCTGTCGCCTCGTCGGGGACATCCGCTTCGCCATCCGCTCCGGCCTGGGCGAGGTTTACGCATGAGTCCGTGGCAGGACGCCTAGGGGTATCCCCTAAGCCAGTATCTGCTTTCTCCTAATGGAGTTTCGCTTCGTTCCCGAGCACAGTACGGATGTGTCTGGATATCTACCGCCGCAGGAGCAGGAAGGCTGAGCAGGGCGTAGCGGCGGAAGGTTTCTGGTATCGCTTGTAATTTGGTGGTGCAACACAGGAGAATCGCCCACATGCGTGTCATAGTCATAGACGACTACCAGCCCTTCGTCGCCGTGATAGCGAACATATTGGGCCGGGAGACCTACATTCAGGTCGTGGGCCAGGCCTACAACGGCGACGATGGCCTGCGTCTTGCAGCGGACCTCAATCCTGATGTCGTGCTAGTTGATTTCGGCATGCCCGGCATAGACGGCGCCACGGTTACCCGGCGGCTCAAAGCCACCGCGCATCCCCCCAAAGTCGTGGTCATATCCTACTACGACGATTCCCTGTACCGGGACGCCGCCTTGACTGCCGGTGCGGATGCTTGCCTCTATAAGGGCGATCTGCTCAAGGGCTTGATACCGCTGCTCAAGCGGGTCGTCACACCGGTTGAAGTGTCTTCCACTCTGCAACCGCCAGCGTC
>JBOIBL010000046.1:0-4041 GCA_050739495.1 Gammaproteobacteria bacterium
GTACTGGAAGAATCCGCCTTTGGGGTCAATCGCACGCGGATGATAGAACGCCATGGTCTGCGCGATATGGCTGCGCAAAAAATCCTGCGAATGAAAATCCGGCACTTTGCTCATCTCCGCTCCTGCAAAAAACCTTCCACGTCCGCTAACGACGGCATCGCCTCGAAGGCGCCATGCCGGGTGACCGCGAGTGCGCCGCAGGCAGCGGCGAAATGCAGTGCGGCTTTTACGCGGGCATCGTCTTTCAGGAACGTGGAAAGATTTGTCGCGTTCACCTCTTCGCGCACCAGCCAGCTCAACATGCCGCCCACGAACGCATCGCCCGCGCCGGTGGTATTCACGGTCTGCACTTCAAACGCCGGTAAAGTACTCTCGCCAGAACGCGTGACGGAGCGCAACAGCGCGGCGCCGTCGGTGATCCACAGCCATTGCGTACGCCCGCGCCACAACTCCGCGAATACCGCGGCCTCGCTGCCCGACACTTGCGCCAGGAAAGCCAGCTCGTCTGCGCTCAGCTTGATCAGTTCGGCCTCGTGCAACGCCGACCAGATGCGCGGTCGCGGGTCCGCATGCGTCGGCCACAGATTGGCGCGCAGATTCATGTCGAAACTCACCAGCGCACCGGCCGCATGCGCGCGCCGCATGCCCTCGAAGGTCGCATCGGCGATATCCGCTTCGGTCAGGCTGTTGGAGCAGGCATGGAATATAGCCGCGGAAGCAAAACAGTCAGCACTGAAATGCTGCGGACGGAACAGCAGGTCCGCCGCCGGTGGACGATAGAAACTGAAACGGCGCTCGCCGTTCGCATCCAGCGACACAAACGCCAACGCGGTCTTGGCGCTATCGGTGCGAGTCACGTATTCGGTCGAGACTCCCGCGGAAGCCAGCCGTTCCAGCAGGAAATCGCCGAACATGTCGCTGCCAAGCATGCCTACAAAGACCGCCGATACCCCGAGCTGCGCCACCGCCACTGCGACATTGGCCGGTGCACCGCCCGCATGCTGCACGAAGCGGCGCTGGGTCTCCGGCTCCGGCACTGGTTCCGACAGGAAATCGATCAGAGCCTCACCGAAACACACTACGCTACGCACTGGCGCGCGACTCCCCCTGTGCCATGGCCACCAGATCCAGTTTCGAACCCTTGAAACCGTAAAATACGATGTACAAATAACACAACAACGGCAGGATGAAGGCGTGATGCACGCCAATCAGATCGGCCAGCATCCCCTGCAGTTCCGGAATCACCGCGCCGCCCACGATCGCCATCACCAACAGACTGGAACCGCGTCCGGTGAGCGGCCCCAGGCCCTCGATGCCCAACGTGAAGATGTTGGGGAACATGATCGAGTTGAACAGACCGATACTGACCACGCTCCACATCGCCAACATGCCGTGTGTGAGCATGGTGGTGATAACCAGCAGCGCCGCAATACAGGCGAATACGCCTAACAGCTTGCGAGGGTCGATGCGCTGCAGCAGCGCCGAACCGACGAAACGTCCGATCATCGCCCCGCCCCAGTACAGCGAGACGAAGCCTGCCGCCTTGACCTCGGGCATGTTGCCGATACCGGGCAGCGAGATGTAGTTGATCATGAAACTGCCGATCGAGACTTCCGCGCCGACGTAGACAAAGATGCCGATCACACCGAAGAACAGATGGCGATGCCGCAGTGCGGCACGGAATGGATGCGCCGGCTCTGCCGCATGATCTTCCGCCACCTTGATCGCCGGCAGATGAAACAGATAAACGACCGCAGCCAGCGCAAACAATGTAATGGCGATACCTATATATGGAATCTGCACCAGTTGCGCCTGTTGCAAGCGATATGCCAGTTGCTGGACAGCCGGCAGCTTCGCCAGTTCCACCGCACTCAACACTGTTCCGGACAAAATCAGCAAGCCGCCGAATTTCGGGGCCAGCGTCGTGCCAAGTGAATTGAAAGCCTGCGAAAGGTTGAGTCGGCTGGAGGCACCGCGCGGAGGTCCCAGCAGGCTAACGTACGGATTGGCCGCCACCTGCAACAACGTGATGCCGCTCGCCAGCACGAACAACGCGGTGAGAAATACCGCATAAGACGGAACTGCAGCCGCTGGATAAAACAGCAGCGCCCCAACCCCCGAAACGCACAAGCCGATGATAATGCTGTTCTTGTAACCGAACAGCGACACTACTTTGCCGGACGGCAGTGACATCAGGAAGTAAGCGCCGAAAAACGTGAACTGGATCAGCATGATCTGCTTGTAGTCCAGCGAGAATACCGACTTCAGGTGCGGTACCAGCACATCGTTAAGCACGGTGATGAAGCCCCACATGAAGAACACGGCGGTGACGACGCCAAAGGCCAGACGGTTTTTATTCATGTTGGTGACATATCCGATGGCGGTGCATGCTGCACCAAAGGGGTGCTGCACTATATTATGATTACCCTCCGGTTCAAACCCTTGCCCCAACCTGCTACCCCGAGGGCCTCATCATGCGGATCGCCGTCCCGTCTCTCGTATCACTCGTCACACTGATTGCTGTCGGTATGCTGCCGGCCCACGCTGCGCCCGCCGCAAGCGCAGCCTATAACGCAGTCGACCCCTTCATCGGCACCGGCGGCGGCGGGCACACCTATCCCGGCGCCACGGTCCCGTTCGGCATGATCCAGCTCAGCCCGGACACGGCGATGCCGGACTTCAAGCACGCTTATAAATGGGCCGCCGGCTACCGCTACGAGGATCACAGCATTCTCGGTTTTTCACACACACATTTTTCCGGCAGTGGCCATTCCGATCTGGGTGACGTGCTGCTGATGCCGGGTACCGGCAAGGTGCAACTCGATCCGGGCGATCCGGATAAACCCGGCAGCGGCTACCGCTCCGATTTCAGCCACCAGACCGAAACCGCGCAACCGGGTTATTACGCGGTGACACTCGCCACCAGCGGCGTGCGCGTCGAGCTGACTGCCGGCAAACGCGTCGGCTGGCATCGCTACACCTTCCCCGCCGGCCAGACCGCGCACGTGCTGCTCGATCTGCGTCCCAGCATCTATGACTATCCGGGCAAAGTGTTGTGGTCACGTTTGCGCGTGCGCACTGATGGTACGGTGACCGGCTATCGCGAAACCCGCGGCTGGGCACCGGGACGGCAACTGTATTTCGCGATCCGCTTCTCGCAGTCGATGCAGTCACACGATCTCGTGAATCGCGAACAAAACATTCCTTATAAAGGTTTCCAGGGTCCGGCTGCCGATGCATCGGGTATCGACGCCATCGCCGGCAAACAACTGGAAGGCGTATTCGAATTCGGCAAACTGAGCAAGCCGCTGCTGGTAAAAGTCGCGATCTCCACCGTCAGCGAGGACAACGCGATTGCGAATCTCGATACGGATGGCACCGGCTGGGATTTCGCTGCGCGTCGCACCGAGGCGCGCCAAGCCTGGAAACAGGCCTTGTCGGCCATCGACATCAAAGCATCCGATGACGTGCGCAAGAATTTCTATACCGCCATGTACCACGCGCTGATGGCACCGAATCTCGCCATGGACGTCAATGGCGAATATCGCGGCCCGGATTACGAAGTCCATAAGGCCAAAGGCTTCACCTTCTATTCCACCTGGTCGCTATGGGATGTGTACCGCGCCCAACAACCGTTGATGGCGTTCGTGCAACCACCGCAGCGCGTCAACGATTTCGTCAATTCGCTGATCGCCTCGCAACAACACAGTCCGTTCGGCATCCTGCCGGTGTGGGCGTATCAGGGCCTGGAGACCTGGTGCATGATCGGTTACCACGCCGTGCCCGTCATTGCCGATGCCTATATGAAAGGCTTCCACGGTTTCGACGCCAAGGCTGCACTCAAGGCCATGGTCGCGAGCGCGACCTATGCGCCTTACGGCGATCTCGGCGATTACATGAAACTCGGTTACGTGCCGATCGACAAGGAAAAGGAAGCTGCGTCCAAAACGGTCGAATATGCGTTCGACGACTGGACCCTCGCACGCATGGCACAGAAGATGGATGACAAAAGTGTCGCAAAGGAATTTTTCAAGCGCGCCG
>JBOIBL010000047.1:0-5749 GCA_050739495.1 Gammaproteobacteria bacterium
CGCCTGCATCCGGCTCCTGGAAGAACCCAAGGCCACGGTCAAGCAACTTTGCGAACACGTGAAGGGCCCGGACTTTCCGACCGCCGCCGAACTGATCACGCCGCGCGCCGAGATCCTGCAGATGTACGAGACCGGCAACGGCAGCGTGCGCCTGCGCGCCAAGTGGATGCGGGAGAAGGGCGGCGATATCGTGATTACGGCGCTGCCGTATCAGGTCTCGGGCGACAAGATTCTGGAACAGATCGCGACCCAGATGCGCGCCAAGAAACTGCAGATGGTGGAAGACCTGCGCGACGAATCGGATCACGAGAACCCGACGCGGCTGGTGATCGTGCCGCGTTCGAATCGAGTGGATACCGACGAGCTGATGGCGCACCTGTTCGCGACCACCGATCTGGAACGCAGTTATCGCATCAATCTGAACATCATCGGCCTTGATGGCCGGCCGCGGGTCAAGAACCTGCGTGATCTGCTGGAAGAATGGCTGGTGTTCCGCGTCAATACTGTGACGCGGCGCTTGCAGTTCCGCCTCGACAAGGTCGAGAAGCGCCTCCACATTCTCGACGGCTTGCTGATCGCATTCCTTAATATAGATGAAGTGATTGCGATCATCCGCAAGCACGACCAGCCCAAGCCGGTGCTGATGAAACGCTTCAAGATCAGCGATACACAGGCCGAAGCGATTCTGGAATTGAAATTGCGGCATCTCGCCAAGCTCGAGGAGATGAAGATCACGGGCGAGCAGAAGGACCTGGCGAAAGAGCGGGATAGCTTGCAGAAGACGCTCGGTTCCAAAGCGAAACTCAAGAAACTGGTGCGGGACGAACTGGCGGCGGATGCCGAGACTTACGGCGATGCACGCCGTTCAACGTTGATCGAACGCGCGCCGGTCGCGCAGGCGATCGACGAAACGCAATTGATGCCGACCGAACCGCTGACCGTGGTGTTGTCGAAGCGCGGCTGGGTGCGGGCGGCGAAAGGCCATGAACTCGATCCGACCACGCTCAGTTACAAATCTGGCGATGAATTTCTCGCGTCCGCGCCGGGCAAGAGCAATCAGCCGGCGATCTTCCTGGATTCGACCGGGCGTGCTTATGCGTTACCGGCGCATTCTCTGCCATCGGCGCGCGGGCAGGGCGAACCGCTTTCGGGTCGTTTGAATCCGCCGGGCGGCGCGACTTTTGCCGGCGTATTGATTGGCGACGATGAAGATCGCTGGATCGTGGCGAGCGATGCCGGATACGGTTTCGTGGTGAAACTGGGCGAACTGGTGTCACGCAACCGCGCCGGCAAGGCGATCCTGCGGTTGCCGAAGAACGCGCGGGTCCTGGTGCCGGCGCCGTTGCAGAATCTGAAGAACGATCTATTGGTATCGGTGAGCAGCGAAGGCCATATCCTGGTGTTCCCAGTGAAAGAACTGCCGGAACTCGCGCGCGGCAAGGGCAACAAGATCATGGGTATCCCGTCCAAGAAAGCGGCGGCGCATGAGGAATACATGGCAGCGGTGACGGCGGTGCCGGCGGGCGAATCGTTGGTGATCCTGTCCGGCAAACGCTACATGACGCTGTCACCGAAAGACCTCAAGGAGTATTCCGGTGAGCGTGGTCGGCGCGGGCTCAAACTCTCGCGCAACTGGCGCAAGGTGGATGCGATGTATCCGGAATCGCGGGTGCCGCAGAAGCCGGGGAAGTAAGCGCACCGAACGTCTGACTTTGGCACAGCTGAAGTGAAGATTAAATCCGTGTCACTTACCTTGAAATACGAAAATTATCGGACTATGGTTATCATCAGGGAATCCACTAAAACCAGGACGTAGTCGGGGGTGTGCCATGTTCAAGCAACTACTGATTTTGGGTCTGATGACACTGGGTCTTGCCGCGTGTGCGAGTTCACCGACCGAACGTTTTGCCGGCTCGGTCAAGGCCGCAAAACAGGCTGGTCGGCCACTGACGATTTATGAGTGGAAATATGGTCCGAGCTGGATATACAACGATACAGCGATCGAGCCGGGTATCTACGCCGGACTCGGCTTTATCAATACCGCGGACCAGCCGATCAAGAAAGTCGAGTTCACGATCGCGGCATACCGCGGCAAGCATCCGGTGTTGAATGCGCAGGGCGAACCGCTGGTATACACGCTAGCGGCGGTGGGGCCGTTCAATCCCGATAGCAGTCAGCTGGCAGTCACCTCGAAGCCGCTGTGGGCACTGGCAGACAGCAACAATCGTTCCCGGGTTTATCGCGCGTTCGATGGTGGAAGCGACAGTTTCATGCCGAACTGCTTCCATGTATCCGGCATTCGGATTGAGTATGAAAGCGGTACCTCAACCAGCGTCACTGCCGAGCAGGCCAGTACTTATTTCACGCCGCAGGTGAACAAGGATTGTGCGCCGCACGAGATGATCAATTTCGCAGCACGAAATCAGCCGTTGTCTGTTTATCAGAATCCGCCACGTATGCCTTTCCAGGTAAAGCCCGATTCTCAAAAGCCGCCGCGTATGCAGTAACGCGGCCCACTGGCGCAAGGTGGACGCCATGTATCCGGAATCGCGGGTGCCGTAGAAGCCGGGCAAGTAAGCGCGGTCTCGGGTCAGGATGAATTTCTGAATTGTGGCGTTTGCCAGTTGCTATCTTGCATTCCCGGGATTCCCACCATCCCTGGCGGTCGGCAGATTTTTGCTGATACTCCCTCCTTTGGAAAAGGAGGGTTGGGGTGGATTTATGGATTTCTCAAATCCCCCTCAATCCCCCTTTTTCAAAGGGGGAAACAACACCTCGGCCGCGTGATGAGATTGCTTCCCGCCACGCTTCGCTCGCGGCTAAAGGCTCACACGCTCGCAATGACAGGGAAAGAAGCAATTTCTGTGAGATTCCGGGATTGCTTCACTACGTTCGCAATGACGCTGGTTTTTTACCGCCCTGGCGGTCGGCAGATTTTTGCTGATACTCCCTCCTTTGGAAAAGGAGGGTTGGGGTCTAGGCGTTCAATTAATCTGTTGATATATAAAGGGCCGCCAACAACTGTTGGCCGCCTATGTGAATTTCAGCGGAATCTCGCCACTTAACGGCGCATCATCTGTCGATTTCAATTTATGGCGCTTTACCATAATAAAGCTTGGTTTGCTCCCGAACGGCATGGGAGGGATGGTCTCGGTGTAACTGCATGAGTGCTTCTTTCGCGTGGGGTGCAGACATTTCTATTAATGCTTCAACGATTGCCTTACCTTGGACTGGGTCAAAAGGGTGTATAAAAGCCAAGTCCACAAGCAAATCAATAGCTGCGATCACCTTTCTCCGACCCAGCGCATAGATAGCACGCAGTCGAACATCAGCGACAGGATGATTGAGTGCGCGGATCAGGCGCGTGTCGAACGAGGTCTTTTCCCAGCCGCCCTCTCGAGGTTGTCCACATTTCGCACAACGATCGTCTTCTCCGTGTAATTCCGTAAAACAGTTTGCGCAAAATTCAGTTGGCATATGGGATTCACCCATCATCACGGGCGTTTGGCAACCCAGTCCTGCACCTGCCTGGTGACGGGGCCGACCGTGTATTTCCAATGCCCAATCGAAGCCACCGGCCAGACACCGACAATTGAATTACAGACGAATATTTCATTGGCGCCCATTAACTCGGGAAGCGAGAGCGTGGCGATGCGTACCTGGATACCGGCGTGTTCGGCTTGTTCCAGTATGTATCGCCGCATTACGCCCGCCACGCCAGATAGACGGAGGATCGGCGTCGCCAACACGCCGTGTGGCAACCAGGCGAAAACGTTAGTTTCGGTGCCTTGGACGACTGACCCTTCTTCATCCACCATCAAACCTTCCTGGATGTCATCCGCCTCGGTCCATTCATCGCGTGCCAGCACCTGCTCCATGCGTCCCAGGTGCTTCAGCCCGGCCAGGCGCGAATTACGGCTTATGTGGGTCTCACAAATATGCACGCGTATGCCGTGCTCATACCAAGCGGCAGGATAGTCACGCCATGGGTAGGCGAGCAGGATTCGAGTTGATTCCCCATGCGACAGTGAATTGTGATTGGGTCGATTCTCACCGCGCGTGACGATCAGCTTGAGGAGCAGTTGTTTGGTGCCCTCGGATGCAGCACGCAATTCCCGTTCGAGCGCGGCAATCGGGGGGAGCGGCAATCTGAATCGCTTACACCCTTCACTCAACCGTTCAAGGTGATATTTTTCCAGCAGAATTCGACCGTCTTTAACGGCCATTGTCTCGAACAGGCCATGACCATAATGCAGACCTCCATCCAAAGCCGATATCGCACTACCAGCCTTTCCGTTGATCCAGCATCCGATGGGCCGTTCTAAAATCATCTCCGCTCGATGCCGTCCTGACAGCTCAGTTACCCGTGATCCAGTATTTGCTTCTGATGACCAATCATGGTCTGCAATTCGTCTATTCGTTCCGTCAATAAGCCAAATGCGTCGTCATCAAGCGGCCCATAACCAGCGAGTTTTCGCTTGCTCAGTTCGGCAAGCTCCACGCTCATGAATTCAAGCCGCGTGATGACGTTCCATCGAGCAGACGGGAAATCACCGTGTTCGCCGCCCTCAAGATGAAACTCCGCGACCATACTGGTCACGTGTGTCTGTAGCTCATGACTGAAATGGGCCAGCTCCTCCAGTTCAACGTCGGAAAAACCTCGCTCTTTTCCCAAATTGCCGTCTCTGGAGCTTTTAAACCTGTCGATTTGCTCAAGATACGCATTAACCGATTCCAGTATGCTGCGCACATATCGCCTCTGGCTGGCATTAAGCGTTCCCACGACCATTACCCCGATGCTATACGGACCTTTACTGGCCAGGACACGATGTGACCCGAGGGAATAAGCGGGTCCAGTGCCGCAAGTGCTGCCTGTACCATTTCGGGTCCATCGAAGAATTCGACCACCAGCGGCAATTTAGCAGTTAACCGTAATAGGTCTGCCGAATGGACCATACCCTTGGCACCGAAGCCCGCTATTCCTCTGAACACTGTTACACCGTGCACGCGGTGTTGATCGTGTAGAACCTCCATAATTTCATCCAGCAGGTTATGTTTCCTGCCTTGATCGGCTTCACTCAGATAAAGCCTTACGAGTAGCATCTCCTTTTCCATACTTCACCTCACAGTTTTCGGGCCGCAAACGCCCCAAACAAGGCGGCAACCAGCCCGAGAAATACAGATAGCGTCAGGTACAACATTGCAGTGGTGTTTTCGCCGTCTTCCATCAGCAACAGGCTTTCCAGCGCAAATGTTGAGAATGTTGTGAATCCGCCGAGACCGCCGGTCAGAAGGGCAGCGCGTAGCGCAGGCGAGATCGTGATGCGCTCGAGAGTTTCAAAAAACAGAAATCCCATCAGAAAGCAGCCGGCCACATTGATCACCAGCGTCGCAACGGGAAACTGCTTACCGTAAACCGCTTGAATCAACTGCGTCATGCCATAGCGTGCACAACAACCCACCCCACCGCCGACAGCTACCGCAAGATACGTCCACATTAAACCGATACTCCTCTTAATCAGATTGCGCCGATAATCATGATGATCAATAACAAGATGCCCGGAATGGCGAGGTAGTCCGTCAACCTGCCTGACTGCAGACGCCGTAACCAGGCTGCGAGCCGATCTGCGAATTTCACCAACGGATCGAACACCAAAGGTGTGAATAACGGTTCCACGCGATGCGAAAACCGGAGTCGTTGCAGGAAGTAACCCGGTCCGGCATGTTCGTGCGTTACATCGAGTATGGG
>JBOIBL010000048.1:0-31994 GCA_050739495.1 Gammaproteobacteria bacterium
TAGCTTTGTCCACGGGTGGCGAGCTGGCGGCGTATCGGATCGCTCAGCCAGTCAAGCAGGACTGACTCTGCGCCTGAAGCAGAACAGTAAGTGATACCCTAATCAGGCGGCTTCGGCCGCCTGTTTCTTCCTTTACGAGTGCGAATATATCCATGCTGCCAGTCATCGCTCTCGTCGGTCGTCCCAATGTCGGGAAATCCACATTCTTCAATTTCGTGACCCGCTCGCGCGATGCGCTCGTGGCTGACATCCCGGGCCTGACGCGTGACCGTCAATACGGCTTCGGCAAGATCGGGCCGCGTCCTTATGTGGTGGTGGATACCGGAGGGCTGGATGGCGAGGGCGAGGGCATCATGGGGCTGATGGCGCGTCAGACCCTGAAGGCATTCGAGGAAGCGGATGCTGCAATCTTTCTGGTGGACGGGCGTACGGGTTTGACCAATGCGGATCACGCGATCGCTGCACAATTGCGACGTGCCGGAAAACCACTTTACCTGGCGGTGAACAAGACCGAAGGCATGGATACGGACATCGTCACCAGTGATTTTCATACGCTGGGACTGGGACAACCGCACGCACTGGCTGCGGCACACGGACACGGCATCGCGGATCTCATGCAGCAGATCCTGGACGAGTTACCGCCGGATACTGATGAACCAGCCGATGTGGACGAGTCACGCATCCATGTCGCTGTTATCGGACGGCCCAATGTCGGCAAATCCACGCTGATAAACCGTTTGCTGGGCGAAGAGCGTCTGATCGCATTCGATCAGCCCGGGACTACTCGTGACAGTATTTTTGTCCCGTTCGAACGCGAAGGCCGTAGTTACATGCTGATCGACACCGCGGGGGTGCGGCGCCGCGCGCGAGTCAGCGAGATGATCGAGAAATTCAGCATTATAAAAACATTGCAGGCCATCGATCGTGCCCAGGTGGTGATCGCAGTGCTGGATGCACACGAAGGCGTGGCAGAGCAGGATGCTTCATTGCTTGGTCTGGCTGTCGAACGCGGCCGGGCACTGGTGATTGCAGTCAATAAATGGGATGGGCTGGATACGGATCAGCGCAACAATGTGCGACGGCTGATCGATCTAAAACTGCCGTTCCTGGATTTCGCACGCCTGTTTTTCATCTCGGCCTTGCACGGCACCGGTGTCGGCGATGTCATGAAAGCGGTGGATGCTGCACATCGGGCCGCCAATCGCGAACTTTCGACTCCCGAAATGACGCGGGTATTGGAAGCCGCAGTCAAGCAGCATCAACCGCCGCTGGTAAAAGGTCGCCGCATAAAATTGCGCTATGCACACCAGGGCGGACGCAACCCACCGGTGATCGTGATCCACGGCAACCAGACCGAATCGGTCCCCGATACATATCAACGTTATCTTGCCCACACTTTTCGTGAGGCCTTCGATCTGTATGGAACGCCGGTACGCATAGAATTCCGGACCGGCAAGAACCCGTATTCGGGACGGCGCAAGAAATTGACGCCCAAGAAGGCGCTGGTCGCAAAGCGCCAACGCCGTATCGGTAAACAGAACAAGAAGCCAAAAAAATAGCGCGGGGTCCCGCGCTATTTTCTGATGACTCGATGTAGACCGTGATCAGTGTTGATGACCGCCGGCGCCATGTACATGGCCGTGCGAGAGTTCTTCTTCAGTCGCGGCACGTACCTCGACCACGTTCACGTCGAAATTCAGCACCTTGCCGGCCAGCGGATGGTTACCATCCACCGTCACGTGTTCATCATCGACTGCAGTGACCGTGACGGTGTGCGTACCATGTTCACCCTCGGCATGGAAACGCATCCCCGGTTGGATATCCTGCTTGGTGTCGAACATGTTGCGCGGCACTTTCTGGGTCATGGAGTCATTGCGCGGGCCATAGCCCTTTTCCGGCGGAACGGCGACCTTGACCTGCTCGCCAGCCTGTTTGCCTTCCAGTGCTTCCTCGAGACCGGGGATGATGTTGCCGCCGCCGTGCAGGTAGGCAAGCGGGGCCTGTCCCTTGGAACTATCGAGGACGGTGCCAGCTTCGTCGGTGAGGGTGTAATCAATCGACACAACTGTGTTCTTGGCAATCTGCATGATCCATCCTTCGGGGTAATTTTATGAAGTGGCGAATTTTACGCCACTTGGACATCGATTCCAAATCCAGGCACGGTTTAATCGAGCCGCTTGTGGAATTTCAGTACCGTCAACAGCATGAATACGCAGAAGAACGCGGCGAGCGCATAAATATCCGGGAACATGTCTGACAGGGAAGCACCACGCAGAATGATGCCGCGGATCAGTCGCACAAAGTGCGTCAATGGCAATAACTCCCCCAACCACTGTGCAAACTTCGGCATGCCGTCGAATGGAAACATGAACCCGGATAACAGGATGGAGGGCAGGAACGTGAAGATCGTGAGCTGCACCGCCTGGAACTGGGTGCGTGCCAAGGTGGAGATCAGCAGGCCCAGACTGAGACTGGCGGAAATGAATATCAGTGCAGCGGCATACAGATCCCAGAGTGTGCCGCGAATCGGTACCTGGAACAGCCACGCACCAATCAATAACACCAGACTGACCTGGATCAGACCGATGGCGATGTAGGGCAGGATCTTGCCAACCATCAGCTCCACAGTGCTGACCGGCGTCGTGATCAGCATCTCGAGGTTGCCGCGCTCCCGTTCCCGCACGATGGCGATGGCTGTGAACAACACCATGGTAAAAGTCAAAATCACACCGATCAGCGCCGGTACGATAGCCACTGCGGAACGCCGTTCGGGGTTGTAATAATTGCGTATCTCAAATGTCGGTACGGCAGCGGAGGTCATGCCCGTGCGTGCCGCGATTGGCAGATTCGTGAGTCCTCCTGCGACGCCTTGCAAGGCCGGGTCGCTGCCATCTACAAGCAGTTGTGCGGGAGGGCGGTTGTGATCCAGCACCCTGCGGTCGAAATCCGCCGGGATGTAGATACCGACCTCGATCTTTCCATTCCGTAACATGCGCTCCAGTGCGGAAGCTGAATCGGCGTGCGCCACGATATCCAGCACCTGACTGGCCTGGGTTTCGGTGACCAGAGTGCGTGAGAGCTGGGTATTTGCCAGATCGGTGACCCCCGCTCGCAGATGGCGCACGTCGGTATTGATGGCATAGCCGAACAGCAGCACCTGCAACAGCGGGATCCCGATGATCATGCCGAAGGTGAGCCGGTCACGTTGCAGTTGGCGGATCTCCTTCGACACGACAGCAAATATCCGCAACAGTGAATCACGCATGTGCTGTCTCCCTTTTTCCGAAGCCGGTAGCGGCGACAAACACATCCTCGAGATTCGCGGGAGTCTGTTCCAGTTTGGCTGCGAGATTCGCTTTTGCCAATGCCTCATGAACCCGATCAACGGGATTTGGTATGTCACCCGCGATCAGGACATGCAGGCGGGTGCCAAGCTGCGCGACACTTTTCACGAACGGCTCGCCTCGCAATGCCGAACCGGCTCGGTATGTATCTTTGATATCGACTTCCACCACACTGACGCCGATATCGTGCATTAACTGTTTGGGCTCACCTTCCGCGACCAGACGGCCGGTATCGAGGATCGCGAGGCGGTGACAGCGTTCCGCTTCGTCCATGTAATGCGTCGAGACCAGGATGGTTGTACCGGAAGCGGCGATCTCGAACAGCTTGTCCCAGAAATCCCGCCGGCTTTGTGGATCGACGGCGCTGGTCGGCTCGTCGAGAAACAACAGTTGCGGTCCATGCAACGTCGCGGCTGCCAGTGCCAGACGCTGGCGTTGGCCACCGCTCATGGCGCCAGCTCGCTGATCGCGTTGTGTCTCCAGATGATATTGCTTGAGTGCTTCGCCGATGCGCAGCTTGTGCTCGCGACCTCTGAGAGAAAAGATGCGTGCCATGAATTCCAGATTCTCGAAAGTGGAGAGATCCGAATACAGCGAGAATTGCTGGGTCATATAGCCGATCTTGCGACGCAGCAATTCCGATTCACGCGGAATCCTGTACCCGAGAACGTCGATTTCTCCGGCGCTGGGTTTCAGCAGTCCGCACAACATGCGGATGGTAGTGGATTTACCCGAACCGTTCGGTCCCAGGAAACCATAGATCTGCCCTTGCGGGATCGAGAGGCTCACGTCGTCAACGGCGGTCAGTGCGCCGAAGCGCCGCGTCAGATGTCGGGTCTGGATTGCATAGTCCACTGTCATGCCTGCGCTTTCATTCCTGGTGGTGCAATGCGGGGAAATCGATAGTGACCGGAGCACCTACCGGTAAGCTGGCGTTGTCATGTCCATCCAGATAGATCTTGGCAAGGTAGGACAAGCGGCTTCGATCGCGTTCGGTGAGGGCGTAGTAGGGTGTAAACGCAGCATCGGACGAAATGAAATGAACACTTGCCGGATAGTCGCGAGCGACGCCGTCGAAGCGCACTGTGGCTTGCATGCCCGGTTGGATCCGGTTACGCAATGTTTCTGGTACATAGACCTGCGCATACGCCGCTCCGCTGTCCAGAAGTACTGCGACCGCGCTGTGGATCGGTGGGCTTTCACCCAGGTGGTACGGCAATGAGTCCACTACTGCTGCGCGAGGTGCACGCACGCTGAGTCGTTGCAAGGTAACGTCGATATCCTGTATCGAGGCTTGGGCCGCGGATAATTGTGCCTGTGCCGCATGCAGATTGGCATGCGCATTGTCGAGTGCGGCGCGCGCCGCATCGAGGTCGGAGGGGGTACGTGTGCCATGTTTAACCAGCGATTGCGTACGGCTGAAATCGTTCTCAGCCTGTCTCAAGGTGGCTTGTGCGCCCTGTACATGCGCCGTTGCCTGATTACGCGACGCGATGGCTTCCTGCAGTTGTGCGCGGGTCCGGCTGTCGTCCAGTTGCAGGATCAATTGGCCGGGTTTTACGGCTTCGCCTTCTTGCACCGCAATTTGTGTAATGGGTTCCTGTGCATATGCCGCCAATTCGATGCGGTCGCGTTCCAGCGTGCCGACCAGCGGCAGCGGCGAATCGCTGCCACAAGCCGAGAGCAGTATTGGCAGACAGACCAGGACGAATAACCAGCGGGATTTCATCATGGGGAGACTCCTTCCCTGAACAGTCGCTCGGTGTGTGCGATGAGCAGATCCAGGTAATCGGGCTTGATGCGGACACCGAACACGGCGCTGGCGACCGGCATCGCGACGAATGGGAAAACAGCGAGACTCACCATGGACAAGGCGGTGAGGGTAGGGTCCAGATTCTTGCGGATGCGACCGGCTGCTTGTTCGGCCTGTATCAGCCGGGTGAGCATGCCACCGCCGCGGGTTGCGAACTGCTGGATGAACCATTGTCTGAGTCGGCCGTTTTCGGCGATCACCTCGCGCAGGATAAGTGGCGGCATCCATGGGTTGGCGCCGAGGGTGTGCATGTAAACGTCGAAGAAGCGGTGGATCAGGGCAGGCTCCCGGGGGGCACCCGGCGACAGCGCCGCGCTGAATCCTTCAAACATCGGGGTGAAGGTAGCGCTGATCATGGCTTCATACAGTCCCTGCTTACTACCGAAGTAGTAGTGAATCATGGCCGGGTTGACGCCTGCGGCCTCGGCTACCGCCCGGGTCGAAACTGCGGCATAACCGTGCTGGGCGAACAGGGCCCGGGCGGCATCCTGCAGACGCGCCCGCACGGCGGCATTTTCAGAACCGTGCGGTCGGCCCGCGGGCTTGAGCTTTGAGGATGGAGTTGTTGGCATATGTATATTTAATCAAACGATTGATTAAATTGTCAAGCAGTGAGACTGGACAAGCGTCAGGCCACTAGTGCCGGGGGCTGATATACCGGCAAACCTTGCATGCAGGGGTGTGTTCAGGGGCTTGAACAGGCAAACTGGGAAAAGGCACAGAAACGCCGCTCTTTGCCGAATCACGATATATCCGGAGGGGATCCACTCATGTCTCGATACGCAAGCTTGATTTTCTTGGCCGCCCTGCTACTGGCTGTTTATGCAGTACCACTCGAAGCGACGGCTGCCGGTGTCGTCCGGTCAGCATCGCCACACTATGCTCATATCGTGGTGGTTATCGAGGAGAACAAATCCTTTCCCACAGTCATTGGCAGCCGGGATGCCCCGTATATCAACCGCCTGGCCGGACAGGGTGTGTTGTTCACCAATGCCCACGCGGTGACGCATCCGAGTGAGCCGAACTACCTGGCGCTGTTTTCCGGTTCCACCCAGGACATCATCGACGATTCCTGTCCGCACAATTTCGCCGGGGAGGAGCTCGCCAGCGCACTTCAGAAGCACAGGTTGAGATTTGCGATCTATTCCGAAGATATGCCGAGTGACGGTTTTACCGGTTGCGCTGCCAGCGATGGGCTCTATCGGCGCAAACACAATCCGGTTGCAAATTGGCAGGCTCATCTGCCGGCGGATGCGAACCGGCCGTTCAGCGCATTTTCAAGCGATTTTACCGAGTTGCCCACGGTTGCCTTTGTCGTGCCCAATATGATGAATGACATGCACGATGGCAGCATTGCCCAGGGCGACACCTGGTTGCAGCGACACCTGGATGACTATGCGCAATGGGCCAAAACACATGAAAGTTTGCTGATCGTGACCTGGGATGAAAGCGATGGTGCAAGTTCATCAAACCGGATACCGATGCTGATGGTGGGTGCACATCTCAAGTCGGGCAGCAGCGCACAGTATCTGACTCACTACAATCTGCTGCGTACTCTGACAGACATGTATGGTCTGAAACCGTTCGGCCTTGCCAAAACAACCGGACCGATACGTGGCATCTGGCTGCCGAACGCAAGCGGTAAACCATGAAGACACTCGGCCTGATCGGCGGCATGAGCTGGGAGTCTACTGCGCATTACTATGCACGTATCAATCAACTGATCGGCGAGCGTCTGGGCGGATTGCATTCCGCACGGCTGCTGCTATACAGCGTGGAGTTCGATGAGATTCAGCGCCTGCAGCATGCCGATGACTGGGAAGCTGCGGGCGAAGTTCTGGCCGATGCAGCGCAACGCCTGGAACGCGCCGGCGCCGAGGGACTGCTGATCTGCGCCAACACCATGCATCGGGTTGCACCGGCCATCTCGCGAGCAGTGCGGATTCCGGTGTTGAGTGTCATCGAAGCGACTGCGTCTGCGATCAAACGTCAGGGCATCGGGACGGTAGCGTTGCTCGGCACCCGTTTCACCATGGAGATGCCATTTTATCGTTCGCAGTTGGAGCAGCAATTCGGATTGCAAGTAGTCATTCCGGATGAGGCGGAACGGACAACGATCCATCGCATGATCTTTGACGAGCTCTGCAAGGGTGTGATCAATCCTGAATCGAGACGGCGGTTTTTCGACATCATTGCCGGGCTTACGGATCGTGGTGCAGAGGGTGCAATCCTGGGCTGTACGGAATTCACCCTGTTCGGTACCAGAGGATATGCCGGGGTTCCTCTGTTCGATACTACCGAAATTCATGCCCGGATGGCGGTGGACTGGGCATTGCGGACGGACTGACAGAGGAATGCAAGATGGCACGCGATGATAAAATGCGTACGCCGCTATTTGAACCGGCCGACAGCCTGTTTCTGTCGACCGGTCCGGTATTCAATTCGCTAAGGTGCTGAAGCGGCGCGGTTCGTAGCGAACCACCATCCTCGATACAGCTTCACATTTTATTCAGGTTGTCGTAGTTCAGGATCGCGTTGAACACCAACGGATAGCTGCCGATGGTTTCTCCACGCCAGATAGGGTTGTTACCGAACAGGATCACGTGGCCTTTACCATAACGCGCGTCCACGACGACCGGACGTTGGGCGAGTTCGCTACCGTTGTTCAGCAAACCGGATATCAACAAATCCTTGCTATCCGCATAACGCAGGATCACGCGCGGGCGCATCGTCTGGGGTATGACGAATGGATTGTTGCGTATCTGTTCAGCATTGAGCGGCAGGGCTTCCCAGGGTTTTGCCGAGGGGAGTGATTCAGGCGCGGAATAGGGCCGGCCTTGCGGTACGTCTGGGTCGTCAATGCCGCCGCGCCCGGTAGGCCGTTGATAATCCTGCTGGGTAGGCAAGCCGCGGTCGCCACTGACGAGGTTGCTGACAGCGAATGCCATGCCATCGGCGCTATACAAGGCAAGTTCATCTGCGTAACCGTAGGTCAGCGGGCTCGAATGATCGGTGAACTCAGCGCGCAATACGCTTCCTGCCACGCGCAGATTCTTGGAATCAACCACGGAAACGCCTGGTGCGAAACCTTCGTCGATCGCAAAGCGCGCGCTATCCTGCGCGGTGATCAGCACGCCACCCTGCTCGATGAACTGTTGGAGGTGAGCCAGTCCGCTGAACTCCAGACCGGGACGTATATCGCTGGTGGAATCGATATGTCCGATATTGGGCGTCAGCGAAGTCTTTTCCCAGGGTAACGGGTTCCCCCACATCGGTAACCCATTCACGATCATCTGGTCGTTCACATAACCGATCGGTCCGAACAGGATCACATCATATTTCTTGCGCAAGTCATCGCTACGCGATACGTCTTGGGTGCTGATGTAGGTGTACGGGACATGCAGCTTGTCCAAGGCCATGCGCCACCAGCCCTCGGTCTGGGTGTCGAGCCAGGTGTGCATGAGGGCGATGCGTGGCACCTCGCTGCGATGTCGGGAGACATCCGGTACTTTGGAAGTTGCGTAGGCATCCAGCCCGAGCGTCGTCAGAGCCTGGGCCAGTTTGTCGCGGTTTATGCCACGGACGATGAAGCTGCCTTTGTCGTATGCGTGCCCGTCCTGTTTGAAATCATGGTCGGCGATGTCGATATCCGCAGACTTCAATTGATAGCGCAACGAGATCAACGCGGCATCGGCATGACTGGGGATCAGATACACGCTGCCATCACCCTGGATGCCACCCGGGGCTTTTATCGGCTCATTTACCAGTTGCATCGGTGTCTTGAGGATAGCGTTGTCAGTGATGCGCGCCACATCCACATCGAACAGGTCGCCATAGGTCCAGCCGGTATCGTCATAGGGGTGTTTCTGCGGATCATTGGGTGCCCAGTACTGATGATCGAGCAAGGCATCGGCGATACGCGAATACGGTTGATCCATGCGCACGATATAACTGCCGGCCGGGAAACTGCGGCTGCTGTGCTTGGGGTGAGCGTCATCCTCATCTGGCGTATCACTGACACTGACAGTGAACGCCGCTGTAGCACGCTGGATCTCGCAATGTTGTGCCTGCAGGATGCGCAACAATTCTGCCTGCGCATCTTTGCGTGCTTCATCCGCAGTCAGTACATAAGCAGCTGGTCCGGCATCCTGTGGCTTTTCAATGGAGCGTTTGCTCTTCAGGTAGAAATCGCTGAGGAATTGCTTGCCGTTGTGGGCGAAGTAATCCAGCGCGGTCAGCAAGCCGGTTTCCTCGTAGTTGTTGTTGTCCCGTTGTGACCAGAGGACTTTCGGCAAGGGCGGATTCTGACGGTACCAGGTGCGCGAATATTCCTGGGGATCGAGGATGCGTTCCTCGGTATCGGCGCCATCGTTACCAAAGGTTTCATACAGACGGCTTATGCCATTGTGCATGGCGGCGATGAACATCAGATATCCCGGGCTCCAGGTATCGAAATCGCCATGCGTGAACACACCGGGCATGCCGAGCTTGGTCATGCGTTGGACGTTGTCCCAGCCGATCTGCTGCCACTCGTTGGCGAGGATCGGATCGATCCAGGCGTTGTAAGGACCATCGCCCACAGTGTTGTCATACAGGAACGGCACGGATTCGTGCAGGTCATGCAGGACCTGGGCATGCCAGCCGAGGTACGTGTTAAGCACGTTGCGGGTCAGATCCAGGCTCAGCCCCATGGCGTCGCGATTGTTGTCATGGGCAACGTAATGGCCCCAGTACATCAGGGAGGGCCAGTTGTCTTTTGGGTGTGCCCGATGCCAGTTGTAGATGTCCACCATACGATCACGGCCGTCCACCTCAACGATAGGCGTGATCAGGGTGATGACATGTGAACGGACATATTGTATGTAGGGTGCATCATCCACCGCCAGCCGGTAGGCGAGTTCCATGAGTGCGGTAGGCGCGCCAGTCTCGGTGGAGTGGATGGTGCCCGTGATGTAATACACCGGCGTCGAGGCGCTTACCAGTTTCGCCGCTTCCGCATCGTTCATGCCGATGCTGCGTGGGTCGGCAAGCTTGGTGAGCCGCGAGTCGTTCTCTTTCAATGTAGCGAGCAACGGTTCGTCTGCTATCGCCACGGCGATCATCTCGCGGCCTTCTTCGGTGTGGCCGATGCTGAACACTTTCACACGCGGTGTCGCCTTGGACAGCATTCTGAAATACCGATAGACATCTTTCGAGTACGGCAGATGATCCGGTGCACCGGCGATATAACCGAGCGCGGCTTCGGGTGTAGGTACGGTCGGTGACGCAGGCAGGTAATCGGTCAGGGGCGAATTGAATTCCGGCCGCGTGGTGAATTGCCTGATCTTCTGGGTGTAGCCCTGATCGATGGGTTGATGCGGATCACGGGCGTAGGTGTCAGCAGCCAGGGCGTTGGTTGCTGTCAGGCTGAGGGTGCCGAGCAGCAGGACGATCTTCAGGGCGGGGCTATTCATGTGCGTCGCCTTGTGCGTTTGGAAGTAAGGAGCTTAGGCGCCACAGCCTAGCCGGAGTTCCGTGGATTGTCACTGCGCGAGGAGGCGCAGATTGGAAAGCCGGATCAATCCCGAAAGGCGTAGGCATCCATGCACAAGGAGCGGTCGAAACTGTGATGCAGACGTTCCGCATGTGGCCCGCCGGCGCCCAGTGCCACGAATAGTGGCAGGAAATGTTCCTCAGTAGGGTGATTGCGAGCGCCTTGCGGAGCGCGCTGACGATAATCGAGCAGCGCATCCCGCTCACCACGCTCCAGGGTCTCGTGCAGCCAGGCCGCAAAATCCTCATAGGGCTGATAGCCGCCTGCGGGATGGAAATATTCGCGCAGGTTGTGGGTGGCCCCGCCGCTGCCGATGATGAGCACACCTTGCTCGCGGAGCGGGCGCAGTGCCTCACCCAGTTTCAGATGATGCGCAGGCCCCAACGGGGTCTGCAGCGAGAGTTGCAATACCGGGATATCGGCCTTCGGGTACATGAGTCTGAGTGGTACCCAGGCGCCGTGATCGAGTCCACGTACCAGATCCACCCCGGCTGGCGGTTGCAGGAGTTCTGCGACCTGTTTTGCCAGTGTGTGGTTGCCGGGTGCCGGATAACGCAATGCGTAAAGGGGTTCTGGGAAACCATGGAAATCATGGATGGTGTCGAGATGTTCGGCACCGGTGATCCGCGGTGCACCGGTCTCCCAATGCGCCGAGACCACCAGGATGGCTTGCGGGTGCGGCAGCGAGGTACCGAGCCCTTTCAGAAACCCATGCGCAGGATTGGCCGTATCCAATGCCAGCATGGGCGAGCCGTGCGAGACAAACAGGGTCGGGAGACGCGAAGTATTCATGCAGCTAGATTGGGGCCGGGAAGCGGCAAAAACAAGCGCTGCCGCTATTCCATGACCGCATGGAGTTTCTCGCCTTCGGGAGCTTTGCCGTATTTCGGTTGTTTCATCAGGAGCACCAGCGGAATCGCCAGCAGACAGGTGATCATCATCAGTTTGAAATCATCGTTGAAACTGATCATGGATGCCTGCTTGGTGATCAGACCGTTGATCATGGCAAGATTGTGCGCATCGTGCAGATTCATCGGTGAATTCGAGTATTGCATGGCCTGATTGTAGGGATTGATGTGCGCGCCCAGCACCGCATGATTTATCTGCGTGTTACGGGACAGCAGCGTGAACGCAATCGAAATGCCGATGCTGCCGCCGACATTTCGCACCAAGTTGTAAACGCCGGTGCCTTCGGTACGAAACTGGGTTGGCAAGGTCGAGAAGGTCAGGGTCATTAGCGGCACCATGACCTGGCCCATACCGATGCCTTGCACAAAACCGGTCCAGGTGATGATCCAGGTATCGATGCCGGTATCGAAGCCACTCATGAAATACATCGATAACGCCATGATGGCGAGCCCGGCCGCCATGTTCAGGCGCGGGTCCATCTTGTTGGCAAGGCGTCCGACGATCAGCATCGACAGCATGGTACCGATACCGCGCGGCATCAGCACCAGACCGGTGATCAGCACCGGATAATCCAGCAGGTTCTGCACCATGGGCGGGATTAGCGACATGATGGAGAACAAGCTGATGAAGATGATGAAGCCGATCACATTGCCGAGGATGAAATTGCGGTCCCGGAACAACTTCAGTTCGATATAGGGATGTTCTTCCGCGAATGCGTGCAACAAGAAGAGCCACATCCCAACCAGCACCAATCCGAATTCGATGATGATTTCAGCGGAACTGAACCAGTCCTGGCGTTCGCCACGATCCAGCATCATTTGCAAGGCGCCGATTGAGACGCTCAGGAATACAAAGCCCCAGCCGTCGAAAGTTCGTTTGTTGCTGATCTCCGTCTCATGTACGTAACTGAGCGTCATCAGTATCGCCATGATCCCGACCGGGATATTGATGAAGAATACCCAGCGCCACGAATAGTATTCGGTCAGATACGCGCCCAGCACCGGGCCGAGGATAGGCCCCAGCATGATACCGATGCCGAAGATCGCCATTGCCATGCCGTGTTTCTCGCGCGGGTAACTGTCGAGCAGGATCGCCTGCGAGATCGGTACCATCGAGGCACCAAACAGGCCTTGCATCACGCGCAGCAACACGATTTCGGTGAGTGAGGTGGCGGTGCCGCACAGAAACGACGCCACCAGAAATCCCAGCATGCTGATCAGATAGATGCGCTTGCGACCGAAGCGGCCGGCCAGCCAGCCGGTAGGCGGTGTCATGATCGCCGCACCCACGATGTAGGAGGTCAGTACCCAGGATATCTGGTCCTGGGTCGCCGATAACGAGCCTTGCATGTTGGGCAATGCCACGTTGGCGATGGTGGTATCGAGCACTTGCAGCAGGGTACCGAGCATCACCGCGATGGTGATCAATGCGGTATGTTGTTCTGCGTTAGCGGGTTTGCGAAAAACCATGACTATTTCACTTATTCCGCGACGATTTTCGGTCGCGGGTCATCCTTGGGGAGTATTTTCGGCGCACGCATAAAAAACACCAGCGGGATAGCTGCCAGACTGAAGAACATGAGTAGCAGAAAATCGTTATTGAATCCGATCATGGCTGCCTGCTTGGTGACCAGACCGTTGATCAGCGCCAGGTCATGCTGTTGATGCAGATTGAGCCGGCTGGCGCTCGCCGACAGCTGCATCGCCTGATTATAAGGCGTCACATGTGTACCCAATACTTGGTGATTGATCTGGGTATTGCGGGACAGCAGGGTGAATGCGACCGAGATCCCGACACTGCCGCCGATGTTGCGGAGCAGATTGAATACACCGGTACCCTCAGTGCGCTGTTGCGCGGGCAGCGTCGAGAACGTCGCCGCAAACAGCGGGATCATTACCAGGCCGATACCCAGACCCTGGACAAAACTGGTCCAGGTGATCGCCCAGGTGTCTATCTGGGTATCGAAATGACACATCTCATACATCGAAAATGCCATCAATATGAGGCCGACAATCATGCTGATGCGCTGGTCGATCTTGTTCGACAAACGCCCCGCCGCGATCATGGTGATCATGGTGCCGACACCGCGTGGCATCAGCACCAGTCCGGCTATCAGGACCGGGTAATCGAGCAGGTTCTGCACGAACGGTGGAATCAGGGCCATCACCGCGTACATGCTCAGGAACAATACAAACCCCAGCGCATTGCCCAATATGTAGTTCCTGTCCTTGAACAGGGACAAGTCGATATAGCTATGTTTGCGGCCGACGGTGTGGGTAAAGAACAGCCACATCCCCATCAGCACCAAGCCCAGTTCGATGATGATCTCGGCGGAACTGAACCAGTCCTGACGTTCACCGCGATCAAGCATCATCTGTAGAGCGCCGATGGCGAGACTCATGAACACAAAACCCATGGCGTCGAATGTGCGGGTCCGGTTGATCTCGGTCTCATGCACGTAAGCCAATGTCATCAGCACCGCGACGACACCGACCGGGATGTTGATGAAGAACACCCAGCGCCACGAGTAATATTCGGTGAGATAGGCGCCCAGCACCGGACCGATGATGGGTCCGAGAATCACGCCAAGACCAAAGATGGACATGGCCATGCCATGCTTTTCACGTGGATAAGTGTCGAGCAGGATCGCCTGCGAGATCGGTACCATCGCCGCACCGAACAAACCCTGCAACGCACGCAGCATCACCATTTCCGTCAGCGAGGTGGCAGCGCCACACAGGAACGAAGCAGCCACGAATCCGATCATGCTGATCAGATAGATACGCTTGCGGCCAAAACGGCCAGCCAGCCAGCCGGTAGGCGGCGTCATGATCGCGGATGCAACGATGTATGAAGTCAGTACCCAGGCAATCTGGTCCTGGGTCGCGGACAAGGTGCCCTGCATGTCAGGCAGAGCCACATTCGCGATGGTGGTATCCAGCACCTGCATGAACGTGCCGAGCATCACCGCGACAGTGATGAACGCCGTATGCTGCTTCGCATCAGCCGGCTTGGGCAGGTTCATGCGCGTGATGCTCAGTGTTTGGCGGTGCTGGCTTCGCTGGAACCGAACAACGGGTTGTAATGTGTATCGATGGTGACTTCCGCGCTCATTCCGGCCCGCAAGTCGGGACCATCATCCGTGGTATCGATCGTGATTCGCACCGGGATGCGTTGCACGACTTTCACCCAGTTGCCGGTCGCATTCTGCGCGGGCAGTACCGAGAACACCGAACCGGTACCGGGCGCAATGCTTTCCACCGTACCCTGCCAGGTGTGACCGGGGTAGGTGTCGATGCTGATCTCGGCTTTCTCACCAACATGGATGCGGGTGAGCTGGGTTTCCTTGAAGTTGGCATCGATCCAGCGCTTGCCGCTCATCACCAGCGCGAATACCGGCCGCCCGGCTTGCACTACGTCGCCTGGTTTGATGTCCACTTCGGTGACCACGCCAGCAGCCGGTGCCTTGATCGTAGTGTAGGAGAGGTTGAGCGCAGCCTGATCGCGAGCGGCCACGGCCTGTTTGTAGGCAGCCTGTTCGGTGATCGGACGGTTCGGGTTGCCGCCCAGGTTCGCTTCAATCTGCGCGATCTGCGCCTGTAATGCGAAGGTGCGTTGCTCGGCGACGACGTAATTGGTCTTGAGATCGTCTAGCTTGGCAGCGGCGACCACATCCTGCTTGACCAGATTCTCCTTGCGCTGCACCTCGCGTTTCAGATAAGCGACGTTGGCTTCGGCGCCTTTCAGCTCCGCCTGTGCGGCGCGCAACGATTGCTGCTGGGCGCGGATCTGGTCGGCCACATTCCTGAGGTTGGCGTTGGCCTGATCGAGTGCCAGCTGGAAAGGGGCGGGGTCGATCTGCAACAGCACTTGGCCGGGTTGCACCTTGTCGTTCTGACTGACCGGTACCGATGTTACCTGGCCGGAAACCTGTGGCGCGATGCTGACCTGGTCTGCAACGACGTAGGCGTTGTCGGTACTCTGATAACGCTCGCTGTGCGCCCAGTACCACAAGCCGAGGATAATCAGCAGCAAAGGGCCGACGACCATCAGGGTCAGACGGCGGATACGGGGGTTTTCGAACAAGGACTTAAAACCGCTCATGGCTTTTGACTTCCCTTTGGGGAGGTGGCAGAATGGACTAGACCGTCTAGTCTAATTGTATCGAGGTTTCGATGTCAAATCGCCATGCATTCCTTGCCCGCCCAGGTTATCTGCTGATTGTCAGCGGACTTATGGTGGTCGGGCTTACCGCCCAGACCACATTTGCGGCGACTCTTCAGGATGCTCTCAGCCAAGCCTGGCTCAGCAATCCGCAGCTACAGTCCCAACGTGCCTCATTGGCAGCTTCCGGGGAGCAGGTAGAACAGGCCAAGGGCGGGTACTACCCGCAGGTAAAGGTGTTCGGCGGACTCGGCGCTGCACATCAGGATGTGGATACCGGCGGTTTGTTTCCGGTAGACACCATCATCCTGAATTCGCGCAGCATCGGCCTGGAAGTGGATCAGACCCTGTATGCAGGCGGCAAGATCGATGCCAGCGTCGCCGCCGCGAAACACAGCATGAGTGCACAGCAGGCTGGCATGCATGCCACCGAAGAAAGCGTATTACTGGATGCGGCGCGCGCGTACATGGATGTGGTTCAGGATCAGGCGGTGCTGGCGCTCGAACAGAGCAATCAACGTGTACTGGAGCAGGCGCTGGATGCGGCGCAGGCCAGTTTCAACAATGGCGAAGTGACACATACCGACGTGGATCAGGCCAAGGCGCGTCTCGCCGGTGCCCAGGCTGCATTGATTCAGGCTCGTGGCGCAGTGGCCTCGGCACAGGCGAATTACGAGAAGATCATCGGTCAGCCACCAGCGGCACTGGATACGCCGGCCCCGTTGAGCGGGCTGCCCGGCAGCGAAGCCGATGTGCTGAAACTCGCACAACAGAACTATCAGGTGCTCGCGGCACGTGCCGCCGCCGCCGCTGCAGACAGCCAGGTCGAAATCAGCGAAAGCGACATGAAACCGTCGGTAATGTTGAGCGGTCAGGTGAGCGCAGCACACGAACCCAATTTTCCGTTCGAGAAATACAATACTCGTTCCATCATGCTGGAATTTTCCATGCCGCTTTATGCCGGTGGGAGTCTCCGTTCCCAGGTGCATGCTGCCAGGCATAAGGCCGACAGCCGGCATCAGGATGCATTGGAGGCAGAACGCGCAGCGCGTGACGAAGCGGTCCAGGCCTGGCAGGCCTATCAGACCGCGAGCGCAGGGTTGGCTGCGATCAATGCCCAGATCACGGCAGCACAATCTGCGTATGACGGCGTGAAAGCCGAATACAAGGAAGGTGAACGCACCACGCTGGATGTGCTGAATGCCGAGCAGGAATTATTGAGTGCACAGGTGAACCGCCTGCGCGCACAACGCGATGAGATCGTGGCCGAATATGCCCTGAAAGCTGCTACCGGTCAGTTGACCGCTGCAGCACTCAGCTTACCGGTTCAATCCGCTGCAACCAGCGATTCCACCGGCTGAGTGCGGGAGCAGAACCATGAACGCAATCGCAGATAGCACTACACTCAGCAAACGGGATGCCATCCTGGAAGCCGCCAGCAAGGTATTTCTGGAGGTCGGATTCGGTTCGGCGAGTATGGATGCGATTGCCAACGAAGCGAAAGTATCCAAGCAAACTGTCTATAACCACTTCGGTTCCAAGGAGGAACTGTTCGCAGCGATGATCCGCAAAACCTGCGATCAGATGACGCTGGCTTTCGCTGAAGCCGCGAAAGCCGGTGACCCTGACAAGACCCTCCGCGCCATCGCCCGGCATTTCATGACCATTGTGTTTTCCTCGGAAAAGCTTTCCTTGCACCGGCTGCTGATGGCGGAGGTACCGCGGTTTCCGGATCTGGGCCGTATCTATTACCAATCCGGTCCCGAACCGATCCGTAAATTTGTTGCCGATTATCTGAGCGAACAGACCAGGCTTGGCACGCTCAAAGTCGAAAACCCACGACTCACCGCCGAGCAGTTTATCGGCATGGTGACCGGCTGCCGCTTGCGCGCGCAGCTCGGGATTGAAGCGCAACCGTCCCAGGAAGAGCTGGAGCAATATATCGATAACGCCGTGAATATGCTGATGCGTGCCTGCAGAGCCTGAAGCGGATATTTAATGGTGGATAAAGCAACGGCCCCGCACAAAGCGGGGCCGGCTTGTTTAGAGAGCTCGGCGTCAACTAATCAGCGCCGGGAATTCCCCAGCAGGCGGAGAATTTCCAGGTACAGCCAGATCAATGTAACCATCAATGCGAAGGCGCCGTACCACTCCATATAGCGTGGCGCGCCCTGCTGCGATTGCTGCGAGATCATGTCGAAGTCCAGCACCAGATTGAAAGCGGCGATGGCGACGATGAACAGGCTGATCCCGATGCTGAGCGGGGTATGACCATAGACCATGGAGGTGTTCACGCCGAAAAAGCTTACCAGCATGGTAAGCCCGTAGAAGATCACGATGCCGAAGGTCGCGGCAAAGATCATCCGGCGGAAACGATCCGTCACCTTGATGATGCCGGTGCGATACAGGATCAGCATGCCGAACGCGACCGCCATGGTCAGTGCCACGGCTTGCACCACGATGCCGGGATAGCGCAACTCGAACATCGCAGAGATACCGCCGACGGCCAAACCTTCGGCCATGGCATATAACGGTGCGGTGATATAGGCCCAGGCAGGTTTGAAAGCCGTCGCAATGCCGAATACCAGACCGCCGATTACACCGCCGATCATGAATGGTGTTACCGCCGCAATGTCACCGGTCGTATAGAAACGGGACCAGCACCAGCTGGCGGTGACCAGCACCAGGACCAGCAGGATGAAGCTCTTGCCGATGGTGCCGTTCACAGTCATCTGTGCGTCGCCGGCCATCACCGGGTTGCGGAATGCCTTGGTCCGGAGGGCCGGATTGCTGGTTTTCATGAGTTCGCGCATGGTTTCGGATTTCCTGTTTGTTACTGCCTGATCAGCTGTCTGCCAGAGGGACATGGGGGCGCATTGGTGTGTTTCAATCGGCCCGGCCTTTCGAAAAAGCAGGGTGGACCGGGAAACATCTGTTCATCTTCATCAGTAGTCTGCAACAGATTGGTTGGACAAATTTTCAGCACACAAGTTGCGTGGCTGTATGGCTGTCGCTCCGGGTACACTGTTCCGATTATATAGGAGTCGTGGACGGGTGGCGGGACAGCGTATCTGGCATGAGAGCAGGGTGGTGGAGGCGCTTGCCGGGGGTGCCACCGTGGTCACGGCCAGTGAACGGCTGGCGCGGGCGGTACAGCTTGCCTATGCCGATGCTCAACGCCGCGCCGGTGTCCAGGTCTGGGAACGGCCGCGGGTCTGGTCATGGCAGACCTTTCTCGCTGAACAGTTCATTGCCTGTCAGGATGCGGTGCTGATCTCAACCGGATTACCAAAATTGCCACGGGTTTTATCCGTGGTTCAGTCGGAAGCGCTGTGGGAAAAGGTAGTGCGTGCATCCAGCGACGCCGCCGGCTTGCTGCAACCCGCTGCCGCGGCACAAGCCGCGCAGACTGCCTGGATGCTGTGTCGTGCCTACCGGCTGGAGCTGGAGGCGCTTGCCGAATCAGGCGCTGCCGATGCCGGGCAATTCATGGCCTGGGCAGCCAGTTTCCAATCGCGCTGCGAGACTGAAGGCTGGCTCGATACTGCGCGCTTGCCGGATCAACTGGCTGTCTGGATCACTGCCGGACACATCGCCCCGCCCGCCCATCTGCTGTTTGCGGGCTTTGATGAATGGACACCGCAGCAACAATACTTGCTGCAGGTGTTGCGTGAGGCAGGCACCCAGGTCGATGAGGTTTTGATGGATGCCGTTGCACAAGCGGGTGTTCGACGTGTCAGCTGTGAGGATTCCGATCAGGAACTGCGTGCAGCCGCGCAGTGGGCCGGCGCATTACTGGATCACGATCCGGATACTCGGATCGGCATCGTGGTGCGGGACCTTGCCACTTGCCGCGACCGTGTCGCGCGCATCCTCGATCAGGTGTTGTGCCCATCCGCGTGTGTGGGAGCAGAGCCTGCCCGACCGTACAACCTCTCGCTCGGCCGACCGCTCGCGGCCTGGCCTGTCATACAGGATGCACTGCTGTTACTGCGCGCTGCGCAGGGCCGGCTTGATTTCACTGCGGTCAGTCAGCTTCTGCATTCACCATTTTTGCGCGGCGCCGAATCGGAACAGGTTGCGCGTGCCCGTTTTGAACTGAGTCTGCGTACAGGTGCCGAGCATATTCCACTGACCCGGCTGACGGGACTCGCGCGTGAGTGGGGCGAGGTACCGGAGCTGGTGTCGGCGCTGGAGAGTTGTCTGGAATGGAAACAGCGACAATCGCAGCGTGAGTTGCCATCAATCTGGGCGCGCGGATTTGCTGCACTTTTGCAGGTGTTGGGGTGGCCCGGCGAGCGCAGCTGTGACAGTACCGAGTATCAGGCCGTGCAAGCATTTCGTGATGTACTCGGTGAACTGACTCGCCTGGATACCCTGTTGGGCGCGGTGGACATGAATGACGCCTTGCATCGGCTGACCCGGCTCGTGACACAACGCACGTTTCAACCTGCTGTCACTGACGTACCGGTACAGGTATTGGGGATGCTGGAAGCGGCCGGACTGCAGTTCGATCATCTATGGATCACCGGCTTGTCGGACGATGTCTGGCCGGCAAGCCCGCGTCCGGATCCGCTGCTGCCGACCGGATTGCAGCGCACGCACGATATGCCGCATGCCAGCGCCCGCCGCGAACTGGAGTTTGCACAACGTATCACCGCGCGCTTGCTGGCCAGCGCACTGGATGTGGCAGTGAGTGTGCCGCAACGCGACGCCGATCAGGAATTGCGACCCAGCCCACTGATTGCTCATTTACCCGAAACCACGCTGGAACAATTACCACAGCGCGCGATCCTTCCATACGCACGGTTTTTGCATGCTGCGGCACCTGCTCTTGAAACGCTGGAAGATACGCAGGGCCCTGCATTGCAGGCCACGGCGGTGAGCGGTGGTACCGGGATTCTGAAATCCCAGGCGGCCTGCCCGTTCCAGGCGTTTGCGCGTTACCGGCTTGGCGCCGAGCCGATGGAGGAGCCCGCTGCGGGGCTTGATCCCGCCGAGCGCGGCAATTTGCTGCATGAGGCGATGCATCGCCTGTGGGGCGAGCTCGGCAATCACGCGACGCTGGTCGCCCAGGATGTGGCGACTACCCGGGCACTGGTCGCGCGTCATGTCACAGCTGTGCTGCATATCGCGAGAGCGAAGCAACCCGAGGTGTTTACTGCCCGGTTTCTGGCACTCGAGCAACAGCGGCTGGAACGGTTGATCGTGGATTGGCTCGATGTCGAACGAACCCGTCAGGCATTCGAAGTCGAACGCCGGGAACACAAACAAGCGGTAAAGATCGGGCCGCTGTCATTCAATACCCGCATTGACCGGATCGACCGGCTCGCCGACGGCGGCCGGGTGATCATCGATTACAAGACCGGCGATGCGAAACCGGCCGCATGGAGTGGCGCGAGACCGGATGAACCGCAATTGCCCTGTTATGCAGTGACCACAACTGAACCGATTTCGGCGGTGTTGTTCGGAGTCATGCGTCCTGGTGAAAGCGAATACCGTGGCTATGCGAAAACAACCGGGGTGGTGCCCGGTATCGATGCCTTCGAGCATCAGAAATATCCACCGGACGATTGCCGTGACTGGGATGAGTTGTTACGCCACTGGCAAAGCGTCCTGACGCAACTGGCCGGATCGTTTGCCGCCGGTGAAGCGCAAGTCGATCCCAAGGATCGCAATCAGACTTGCCGCTATTGTCATCTGGCAGGGCTGTGTCGGATCGACGAGATCCGGCAGGCCGGAGAGCCGGACGATGAATAAACCGGTTGCAGATCAGGCGATACGTGCACGCGCGCTGGATGCCGAGGCATCGTTCATCGTGCAGGCGCCAGCCGGTTCCGGCAAAACAGAGTTATTGACCCAACGTTATCTGCGGCTGCTCGCCGGCGTGGATGCGCCGGAAGAGATCGTCGCCATCACCTTCACGCGCAAGGCGGCAGGCGAGATGCGCAGCCGTATCGTCAAGGCGCTGGAGGCCGCTGAGACAGATACGGCACCGGTGGAACCACACCGCCGTCACACCTGGGAACTGGCGCGCGCAGTGCGGGCGCGCGGCCGGCAACGCGATTGGCAGCTGGTTGCGCATCCGGCGCGCTTGCGCATCCAGACCATCGACTCATTGAGTGCCGAGTTGACCCGACAGATGCCGTTGCTGTCGGGATTTGGCGCACAACCCGGCATCGCGGAGCGGCCGCGGCCGCTCTACGAGGAAGCCGCGCGTCGCACGCTAAGCTTGCTGGAAGAGGGTGATGCATCGCAAAGCGTGCTGGTCGCGACGCTGTTGCAACATCTCGATAACGATGTGCCGAGGGTGATGACACTGTTGGCGGAGATGCTGCCGCGTCGCGATCAGTGGTTGCGGCACACCGGTGGTGGTGGAGAAGGAAACCGCAAACAGGATATTGAACAGGCGTACCGACACGAGATCGAACATCAATTGCAGGCGGTGATCGAGGCGATCCCGAAGCGGTTTCATGCCGAATTGGTGGAACTCGCCAGCCATGCCGGCAGATTCCTCACGGCGCAAGGGAAAAATTCGCCGATATGCGCATGCTCCGATTTGCATGGGTTGCCACCTGCTACATCCGATGCGCTGCCTGCCTGGCAAGGCCTGGTCGAGATGCTGCTTACGCATTCCAATGGCGAACCCTGGCGCAAACGTGTGGATATCAGTATCGGTTTTGAGCCGGGATGTAATGAAAAGACCCGGTTGATCGAAGTGCTTGGCGTTCTGAACGAGGACGCAGCACTGCACGGATTGCTGCGTCGGGTGCGCCTGTTGCCGGAGCCACGGTTCCAGGATAAGCAGTGGCAAATGCTGGATGCCTTGTTGAGTCTGCTGCCACTTAGCGTCGCGCAGCTCAGGGTACTGTTCGCGGAACGTGGTCAGGTGGATTATGCGGAGATCGCTTTGTCCGCATTGCTTGCCCTGGGTAAGCCGGAGACACCTACGGACCTTGCGCTGGTGCTCGATCACCGGATCCGTCACCTGTTGGTGGATGAGTTCCAGGATACCTCGTTCAATCAGTTCCTGTTGCTGGAACGCCTGACTTCGGGATGGGAGCAGGGGGATGGGCGGACCCTGTTTCTGGTCGGCGACCCGATGCAATCCATCTACCGTTTCCGTGAAGCGGAAGTGGGTCTGTTCCTGCGTGCGCAACGCTACGGTATCGGTAGCGTATCACTGACGCCGTTGACCCTGAGTGTGAATTTCCGTTCCGGGCAAAGAGTGGTTGATTGGGTCAATGAATGCTTTGGAAAAATATTCCCGTCGCAGGCCGACGTACAGAGCGGCGCGATCAGTTACAGCGCGTCCGAGGCATATCATGCTGCAGCCGGGCAGGCCGCGGTGCAAGTTCACCCTTCTTTCGAAAAGGATGCTGAACAGGAAGCCGGTCGCGTCGTCGAACTGATCCGACAGGCACACCAACAGGAACAAAAAGTGGCGGTGCTGGTGAGAGGTCGCAATCACCTTGTCGCGCTGGTGCCGCGGTTGCGGCGTGAAGGCATCCGGTTCCGGGCCATGGAACTGGAGCGGCTCGGTGAACGTCCGGTCGTGCACGATCTGGTCGCGGTCACCCGTGCGCTGTTGCATCCGGGCGATCGCACTGCCTGGCTGAGCCTGTTGCGTGCACCATGGTGCGGGATGAGCCTGCTCGATTTGCATACCCTGGCCGCCGACAGCGACAGGATGCCGATTGCGGTGCTGCTGCAGGATGAGCAGCGTTGTGCGTCACTTAGCGAGGATGGCCGGCAGCGTCTGGGACGGGTGAGCCAGATTATCCTGGACGCCGTGATACAACGCCGCCGGGGGACGCTGCGCGAACAGGTGGAGCGTATCTGGTTATGTCTGGCGGGGCCGGCAACAGTCACATCATTGGAAGACATTGATGATGCCGAGGCCTTCCTCGCCTTGCTCGAAACCCTCGATGAGGGCGGTACGCTGATCGACGTGAGCGCATTCGAGTCGGCACTTGCGGAATTATTCGCACGTCCCGATCCGCAGGCAGACGAGAGCCTGCAATTGATGACGGTGCACAAGGCCAAGGGCCTGGAATTCGATGTCGTGATCGTGCCCGGATTGGGAGCCGGAAGTGGGCGCAGCAAACGGCCCTTGCTTATCCATCTGGAACGGACTCGTGCGCAGGGTATTCCGGATTTATTGCTGGCGCCTCTGAATGCGCGTGGTAGCGATAACGATCCACTCTATGAATTGGTGCTGGGATTGCGGCGCGAACAGGAACGGTTCGAGCAGCAGCGTCTGCTGTATGTCGCCGCAACCCGCGCCCGCCAGCAACTGCATCTGCTGGGATACGTCGGCTACAAGGAGAAAGAGGGCGAACGGGAGTTGCAGTTGCCGCCCCGGCAATCGCTGCTGGCGACACTGTGGCCGGTGCTGGAACCTGAATATCGACAGGCGCTCGCTGCCTACACACCGCCACAAACTGCTGCGGAACAAAGCGTGCCGGTAGCACGATTGCGACGCATTCCTGCGGACTGGCAACCACCGTCACCCCCTGCGGGTGTGAGCTGGCAGGACGACGGTGGTTTGGCAGTCGAAACATTGCCGGAGATCGAGTTCGAGTGGGCTGGCGATACCTTGCGTCATATCGGGACCGTGGTACACCGGTTGTTGCAGCGCATCGCCACAGATGGGCCGGATGAATGGAGTACGGGAAAACTCGCGGCAGGCAAGGCTCAGGTGCACGACTGGTTGCATCAGGCCGGGGTGCCGGTACGTGAATTGACTGATGCAGTCGAGACAGTGCTGGATGCTATCGAGCGTACCCTCGCGGACGAAACCGGACGCACGATCCTGGCGGCGCGCGGGCCGGAAGCGCATAGTGAATATGCCCTCAGCCGTTTCGATGATGAGCGTCTGCTGACCGGTGTGATCGACCGCACCTTCGTGGATAATGACGGCGTGCGCTGGATCGTGGATTACAAGACCAGCCGCCACCAAGGCGGTGATCTGGACGCATTCCTGGCACGCGAAGAAGCCCGTTATCTGGGCCAGCTCGCGCGTTACGTGCGCTTCATGCGGCTGCGCGAGGATCGGCCATTGCGGGTCGGCCTGTATTTTCCGCTGCTGGGCCGCTTCCATGCCGTCGATATGCGTAAACTGGATGAAGCATGAGCAAGGCTCCGGCACCAAAACTCGTCGTCGCCATTTCCTCGCGGGCCTTGTTCGACCTGGAGGAGAGCCACCGCGTGTTCGTGGACCAGGGATTGGAAGCCTATTCGCGTTATCAGATCGAACACGAAGAGGATCTGTTGTCGCCCGGGGTGGCGTTTGCACTGGTGAAGAAACTCTCCCGTCTCAACAAGCCCAAGCATGCCAAGTATGTAGAAGTGATCCTGCTCTCGCACAACAGTGCGGATACCGGCCTGAGGATTTTCAATTCGATCCAGCATTACGGTCTCGGCATCGAACGCGCTGCCTTCACCAACGGTGCAGCGCCCTGGCGTTACGTGGAACCCTTCAGTGCGGATCTGTTCCTGTCGGCGGAGTCGGCCGATGTAGTGCAGGCGCTGGACATGGGTTATGCCGCCGCAGCTATCGTGCCGTCACGGGCACAGGGCGACGAGCGCGAGGATCTGCGCATCGCATTTGACGGCGATGCAGTGCTGTTCTCGGATGAAGCGGAGCGCGTGTATCAGGAGCAGGGACTGGAGGCATTCGCACGCAGCGAACAGGCGCAGGCACGCGAACCTCTGACGGGCGGACCATTCAAGAAGTTCCTTGCCGCGTTGCAACAGATCCAGGCGGAGTATGCGCCCGATAAATCACCGATACGTACCGCGCTGGTGACGGCGCGCTCGGCGCCGGCGCATGAACGCGTGATCCGCACCTTGCGGGCCTGGAACATCCGCATCGATGAGGCATTGTTCCTGGGGGGTTTGCCCAAAGGCGCGTTTCTCAAGACCTTCGGCGCGGATATTTTCTTCGACGATCAGAAAGGCCACGTGGAAGCCGCTGCCAGCTACGTGGCGACCGGACACGTACCGCACGGTGTCATAAACCGCGGCAACTGAATGCCCCAGATCATTATCCGGAAACAGCCGCATGCATGAAGAACTGGAAAGCTGGTACGAGGAGAAACAATCCGCGTTTCTGTACCGGGTTCTGTCGCAACGCGAACCCGGCAAGGAACTGAAGATATTGTTTACCAGATTGGCGGAAGCGGCGGAATCGCAGGCCCGCTTCTGGGAAAAACTCGCAGTGGAAAAGGGCGTGGCGCTACCATCCCGCTTTGAACCTTCAATGCGGGCTCGTATCGTCTCGCACATGATCCGTCGCCTGGGTCCGCGTCGCATGCTGCCAGTCCTGGCAGCAATGAAAGTGCGTGGGCTGTCGGTCTACACCCAGGGCGCGCCCACCGGTCATGGTTCGCCGGTTGCGGGCCAGACTGAATTCAGACACCGCCGAATGTCCGGCAGTGGCGGTTTCCGCGCGGCGGTGTTCGGCATCAATGACGGGCTGGTGTCCAATGCCAGCCTTATCCTCGGCGTGAGTGGTGCGGCGCTGGACAGTCAGGTAATCCTGCTGACCGGTATCGCAGGACTCCTGGCTGGTGCCGCGTCCATGGCGGCGGGTGAATATGTGTCGATGCGATCACAGCGCGAGATGTTCGAATACCAGATTGGACTGGAAGCGCAGGAACTCAAGACTTATCCCGAAGAAGAAGCCGAAGAACTGGCGCTGATCTACGAAGCTCGCGGCATCGCCGCCGATGACGCCAGGAAACTTGCTGACAGGATGATCAGCGATCCGGAGCGGGCACTCGACACCCTGGCGCGCGAGGAACTGGGATTGAATCCTCAGGAACTCGGCTCGGCCTGGCTGGCTGCAGTCTCTTCGTTTATCGCATTCGCGATCGGTGCCGCCATTCCATTACTGCCGTTTCTGTGGCCACACGCGACGCACAGCCTGGATTGGACCATCGGTCTGACACTGGCAGCATTATTCACTACCGGTGCAATCGTCAGCCTGTTCACCGGCAAATCCTTGTGGTGGAGCGGGCTTCGGATGGTGTTTATCGGCACTTTCGCAGCAGGCATCACGTTTCTGGTCGGGCACCTGTTTGGTGTGGTGATGGGCGCGTCATGATATCGAAGTGCGATGTGCAGCGGAATTTTTTTAATTTAATGGCACTCTGCAATGCAAATGATTGAAAACTGGTTGCACTGGATTGGGAGTGCGATGCAGACGCCGCTGCTTAGCATCGGGCACACCTCGCTCACACCCGGCAAATTGCTGTCCGCGATCCTGGTTATTTTGATCGCGCTTTGGTTGGGTCGTTTGATAGAACGATTGATCGTCCGGTTATCACATTCCGGGCATGCAGTGCTGAGTGCATCGGGTATCTATGCGCTCTCGCGTATCCTGCGTTACACAGTGTATGTCGTGGGCGGCGTGTTCGCGATACAGGTGCTGGGGATCGATATCTCGAGTCTGGCGCTGTTCGGAGGCGCAGTCGGGATCGGTATTGGTCTGGGTTTGCAGAACATTTTCAGTAATTTTGTGTCCGGTATCGTCATTCTGTTCGAGAAAACGCTCAAGATGGGCGACTTCGTTGAACTGCAATCCGGTGTGGTGGGGCGAGTCTCGGAAATCAATATGCGTTACACCCGCATTACCACCAACGATTCTGTTGATATCGTGGTACCCAATTCCGAGTTCATCAATGGCAAAGTGACGAACTGGACCTTGAACGAGCCCTATCGACGTATCCATATACCATTCGGTGTGGCCTACGGCTCAGACAAGGACAAGGTACGCGAAGCAGGGTTGGCGGCGGCAGGTGCGGTCAAAGGTACCATCTCGGAAGCGGGGCGTGAGGCCGAAGTCTGGTTGACGGGTTTTGGCGACAGCAGTCTCAATTTCGAACTGGTGCTCTGGGTTGAACAGGAGATGGCGATCGCGCCGCAACGCACGCAAGCCTTGTATCTCTGGGCGCTGGAGGATGCCTTGCGCGAACGTGATCTTGAAATACCCTTCCCGCAACGCGATTTGCATTTACGCTCAGCTGATCCGACGGTGTCAAGCGCGATAAAGGATGCCTTCAAGGCGGGCTGAGCTGTTGACGGCGTTCTGCCACGATCCGGTCCCAACCGGGAGTTTCTCCGCGTAACTGCTGCATGATGCTTTCATGGGTCCGGTGCCGGAATGCTGCATCCGGCGGTGTACTGGGTAAAGCATGCGCGATATAACTTACCTTGCGGTTCAGACTCAACGGCACCGGCTGTGGGGGGAGTGTGTAGGCGTCAGTATGGTTGGCAGTGCCCTGATTATTGGTTTGCACATAAAAAGGAACGAAGGCGTTGCCGATGACGGTGAGTGCCTGGTAATCACCGATAAACAAACCTTCAGCATTGGGCGCCAGATCCAGGTCAAACGGACCGGAGATATGCTGCTCGCTCCAGTGCGTACCATCGACGGATGAGACAAACCAGTAATCGGTCAGCAGCCTGCTTTTATCCGAAGTATTGTTCCTGAAATCGAAATAGCTGACGCCGATAGTGCCGTCGGGAAGCACCGCGATGCTGGGTGTGAACGCGGGTGCCGAATGCGCGGTATTAATCTCGATCGGTGACGACCAGGTCAGGCCGTCATCACTGGAACGCGACATGACGATGCCGTCGTATTTGCCGCTGTTGAAACGTGCATCCTGCCAGACCATCACCAGTTCGCCGCTCGGGCCGGCAGCGATCTGTGGCAAGTTGCTGGCCGTGCGCACCCATGTGCCGGTGTTCGGATCCTGGGTACCGACCGATTCGCTCTGTGCGACTCTGATGGGCGCTGACCAGGTTGCGCCATGATCCGATGAACGGATCACTTTCATGGTTGCAGTTGTTGAATTACCGGAGGTGCCATCGTATTCGACGAACGCGTCCACCAGCGTACCATTCGATGTCACCACGATGACGTTGCCGATGGTCTGATTGTTGAGACCGGGATCGTAGATTGCACGGGCGGTCTCCCAAGTAGTACCGCCATCGGTGGTACGGGAAAAATAGGTCGGCCCGAGATTGTTGGTGGTGAGGCGGTCCCAGACTGCATACACGTAGTTGGAGTCGGTGGAATCCGCGGTGATGCTCTCCTTGTCATCGAAGGCACTGGCACCATCCACGATCAAAGCCTGGGCATTGCTCCAGGTGGCACCGCCATCTGTTGAACGCGTGACCAGTACTCCACCGACAGAACTGGGTGTAAGCGATACACCGCTGAAAGAGATGGAAATCGCGTAAGCGGTGCCGTCAGGAGCGAAGCTTACCCATGGATCCGAAGCGCGCGCATAGTTTGCGGCGTTGCCGGTATCGCCGCCGGCACACACGGACATCACCAAGGGCTGGTTTTTCCAGGTCTTGCCGTTATCCATGGAGTAACCCGCCATCAGGCCGTGAGCACCACCGTCCGACCAGCGATCCTGCTGCCAGACACCGATGAGGTTGGAAGGGTTGAGCGGGTTCACCGCGACATAGGGTTCGACTTCTGCATCTTCATATGAAGTGCTGCCCTGCAAGGCACCGCCGCAACTGCTGCTGAATGGCGATGGACCGCTGACGCGGACCAGCGGTGCTGCCGGTGGTTGCAATGTCACGGGTGGGGTCAGAGAACCCGACGAACCGGAGTCTGAGCTGCCTCCTCCGCAACTTGCCAGCAACAGGCCGGCGGACAGCAGAACCGGATAAACAAGTTTGCTATGACTTTTCACTGTTATCCCCGCGTGGTGGTCGCATCACTTGCTATGGTTATAGTATTTATACTCAACTTTGTCAGTAATGGCGTGCAGGTTTCAAAAATAATTCAGATATGGGCATAAAAAAACGGCGGGCCGAGGCCCGCCGTTTCCATTTTCGCCATGAATCTGTCTATTACCAGATGACGCAACGGTCCTTGTTTACCATCGGACTGTTGTCCGGAACACCGAAGGTCTTCTGGAACTGCGGCATGTTGGCCAGCGTGCCATTGACGCGATAGATGCCCGGGGGATGCGGATCGACGGTTACCAGGCGGCGCGATTCTTCGGGCCGGATGTTCATCGCCCAGACATGCGCGGCACCCAGGAAGAACTGCTGATCCGGAGTGAAGCCGTCGATTGTCTTCGCATCCTTGTATGCCTTGGAGGCATGGAAGGCACGCCAGGCCAGGGTCAGACCGCCAAAATCGGCAGTCGCTTCACCTGTCACGAGTTTGCCTTGCACATGCACGTCGCCATCGACGGTGTAACTCGAGAAGTGATCCGAGATGCAGTCGGTGGCTGCGGTGAATTTTTTCTTGTCTTCCGGTGTCCACCAGTTCTTCAGGTTACCGTGCCCGTCGAACTGCGAGCCTTCGTCATCGAAGCCGTGGGTCATTTCATGGCCCATCACGAAACCGAGCGCGCCATAGTTGACGGCAGCCGGAGCCTTCGGGTCGAAGAATGGCGGTTGCAGGATACCGGCCGGGAAGTTGATGTTGTTCATCGACGGATCGTAATAGGCATTCACCGTCTGCGGGGTCATACCCCATTCGCTCTTGTCGACCGGTTTGCCGATCTTGTTGAGTTCACGTTCCTGCAGGAACTCGTTGCCGCGGATCACATTCATGACATACGAGCCGCGGTCGATCGTGAGTTTGGAATAATCACGCCACTTGTCTGGATAACCGATACGCTCGCCCATCATGTCGAGTTTCCTGGTGGCAGCCTTGCGGGTGGCAGGCGTCATCCAGGCCAGTGTCGTGAGGTCGTCCTTGAGTGCGCCACGGATACCGTGCAGGATGCTCAGCACTGCCTTCTTCGAGGAGGGCGGGAATTTCTCCTGCACATACAACTTGCCGATCGCAAAGCCCAAGGCGTCGTCTTCGGCGCTGACAACGCGCTGCCAGCGTGGCAGGTTCTCCTTGGCGCCGGTGAGTGCCGAACGCATCTTGAAGTTTTCGTCGACGAACGGCTGTGACAGGTAAGGCGCAAAGGAAGCGACCAGATGCCAACGCAGGTAGGTCTTCCAGTCATCCAGCGGCCGGGTCCTGAGTGAGCCCATCGTGCTCTTGAAGAAATCCGGCATTGCGAGATTGATGCTCTTGATCTCCGGGTGACCGACGGCGGTGAAATAAGCCTGCCATGAGAAATCCGGTGTGGCGGCATCGAGCTGCTTGAGCAGCATCGGGTGATAGATGTTCGTCGGCGTACGTTCGTCGACACGCGACATGGAGACCTTGGCGAGACCGGTCTCGATGTCCATCACCGTCTTGGCTTCGGCCGCCGCTTTGTCCTTGCTGTCGCCCAGCAGTTCGAACGTGCGCGCGACGTGCGCCATGTAATCGGCACGGATCTGCTTGAACTTGGCGTCGTCCTTCAGATAGTAATCGCGATCAGGCAGGCCCAGACCGCCCTGGAAGGCGGCGCCGACCACTTTGCTCGAATCCTTGAAATCCTGCATCTGACCGAAATCGAATAGGGCGTCCACACCGATCATCTGCAGATGAGCGATGTCGCTTTGTAATTCGTTCAGATTGCTGATGTCAGCGATGCGCTTGAACTCTGGTGCCAGGGGTTCGATGCCGGCCTTGTTGATCGCTGTCTCGTCCATGCCGCTGGCATAGAAGTCACCGACTTTCTGCGTGACGCTGCCGGGTTTGGCGTGCTTGTCCTTGGCGGCATTTTCCAGGATCTGGCGGATGGTCTCCTGGTTCTGCTTGGCGAGGATGTTGAAGGTACCCCAGCGCGAATATGCAGGCGGGATCGGATTGGCTTTCTGCCAGCCGCCGTTGGCATATTCGAAGAAATTCTTGGCTGGATTGACGCTGGTATCGAGCCAGTTGAGGTGCAGGCCCTCGGCCCCGGCGGGGTTCGCACCCTGGGCGGCAAATGCGCCCAAAGGCATGATGCCGAGCGTGCCGGCTAATAAACAGGTGGTTAAACGCATTAGAGCCTCCATCTGGATAATTATTCTGTGAAACGGAATTACAAGATCACCTGTCGGCCGGCCTCTTAATGGCGTGTCGCCGTGGGCTTGTGCTGGTCTGATCAGGCGCGGTAACGTATTTTCAAGGGGAACCGATGCTATCACAACATGTCCAGACTTCGACGCATGTTCCCGGCTTAAGTTCGGAGCCCGCACAGCTTTAATTTGACGGGGCGCGGGCTGCCTTGATCTGTCTCTCTGCAAAGGAGCCTATACCCATGAAATCCCTTATGAATCAGGTCATCAGTCTGCTGGCCGCGGCCCTGGTGTTGAGTTGGAG
>JBOIBL010000049.1:0-7393 GCA_050739495.1 Gammaproteobacteria bacterium
ATTTTCTGCGCCCGATATGTCGTAATTGATCGGACCGCCGGGCAACTGTTGCTTGCTCTTGTCGTCACGAGTCAGATCGCCGCTGATGACATCCCAGTGAATGCCGCCATCGGTCGATTTGAAAACGGCATTGCCACCCAGAAACACGATATTTGCATCGGTCGGCGAAACAGCGACTGGTGCAGTCCAGTTGAAGCGATACTTGAGATCGGCGAGCTTCGTGTCGTTGATGTAAGCCGGCCCACGCACATACGGCATGGTAAAGAATGACCGATGCGTGCTGAGATCGTAACGGCCGAGCGCGCCATCCTGTGAATCCGAATAGATGATGTTCGGATCGCTGGGGGCGGGGACGGCATATTCACCATCGCCACCGGTGACGGTGAACCAGTCAGCACCGGAAACCGCATCGTCGGCAAGGGTGCTGGAAGGTCCGCACCACGCGCTGTTGTCCTGCAAGCCACCGCACAGGTTGTAGGGGGTGCGGCTGTCCGCGGCCACCATGTAGAACTGCTCGATCGGCAGGCTATCCAGAAAACGCCAGTTTTTGCCGGCAGTGGTGGTCAGATAGACACCGCCGTCATTGCCCTGGATGATGCGATCCGGATTCTGGGGGTCGATCCAGATGGCATGGTGGTCTACGTGGACTCCGCGATCCACGGGCTTTGCTGTTTTGCCACCGTCGTCGGAACGCCACATCTGGAATGACAGGAAATAGACCCGGTTCTCGTCATTGGGAGCGACCGCCATGTGCGAGAAATAGAACGGCCGCACATCGAGATTGTAGTTGTCACTGATCTTGCTCCAGTGATCGCCCATGTCATCCGAGCGCCACAGCAGACCCTTGCCGCGTTTTGCCTCGATCAGGGCATATACGCGATTGGAATCGCTGGGTGCGACGGCAAGAGCGATGCGCCCCAGTGGGCCATCGGGAAGATCGGTGCTGAGCTTGGTCCAGGTGTCACCGCCATCGGTGGAGCGCCAGATGCCGCTGCCCGACCCACCATCATCGAGGGTCCAGGGGTAGCGGCGCACCTGCCACATGGTTGCATATAGCACCTTGGGATTATTCGGATCGATGGCCATGCTGGCCACGCCAGTCTGGTCATTCACGAACAGCACCTTCTTCCAGGTCTTGCCCCCGTCCGTGGTCTTGAATACCCCACGTTCGGGATTCGGCGCCCAGATATGACCCAGAGCACCCACAAATACCGTGTTGGCATCGTGCGGATCGACGATGACGCTTGATATCTGTCCGGCTTCTTTCAGCCCCATGAATTTCCAGCTGTGACCGGCATCGGGAGAAAAATAGACGCCATCACCACCCAGCACGTTGTTGCGTACATTGGCTTCGCCGGTGCCGACCCAGACCAGGTTCGGATTCGAGGGCGCCAGGGCGATCGCACCAATCGATGCGGTGTCGGCATCCTTGAGCACTGAATCCCAGTGTTGCCCGCCATCGGTGCTTTTCCAGACGCCGCCCGCAGCCGCGCCAACGTAATAGATGTGCGGATTGCCCGGGATGCCAACCACGGCACTGACTCGACCGCCTGCCACAACAGGCCCCAGATTGCGAAATTTGAGATTCTGGAATGGATCGGGCTGTTTGGCGGCATTGTCGCCGGCCGCTAAAGTAGCATTTAAAGGCAGAAGAAAAGTTAATATAAATGCAACAAAAACAGGGACTAAGCCGGGCTTATTCATGATAATTCTCCGGACGTTAAAATAATAAAACAAATCAGGGAAGAGGGAGATAGCGCATCACTATGTGCGCTGGCTGTTAGTACCGGCAAGCGGTTGTAAAGTTCCCGGTATCGGCCCTTTGTCAGAGAACATCTGGCTCAACCCCAGTACAGTTGGTGATGCCGATTGACCGGCGCGGCAGGAAGCGAGAGCCGTGCGCGGGACGCATGCGCTAATAATAAGCCCGCACACGCAGCGTCACCGTATTGTTGCGAAGGCTGTCGTGAGCATAGGAAAGACCCGCAGCCAGATAATGCGTGACATTGAACACCAGCCCTATCGCGACTTCATTATTGCTTTGATCCAGGTAATCGTGGGCGAGGCTGCCATTGAATTCCAGGCGGCTGGTGAACTCATGGCGCATCCCCAGCAGCAGTCGGTATCCGTTAGCGGTGCTGGCAGGAGCCTGGGAGGTGGCGCGGTCGTTCAGATAGAGAATATCGGTGTAGAAATCGGTGCTGTCACCGAATGCATTCTCACCACGCAGGCCAATCCAGTAGTTGTGATTATTGATATCGGCCGGGGTTGCAGGCGTGTCCAGACGCGCATAGCCGACCAGGAGCTGCACATCTTTATCAAGGATAGTGTAGGAAAATTGCAAGGCTGGACCTTTGGTGGCTTCACCAACTTGCGGGTCTGTATGCTGGTAATCAAGTTCCGCATAGTCGTAATTGAAATTTCCTGCCCAGGCTATGGCCGGAATCAGCAACAGACAGACAGACAGTAGAGCAGGCAATTTCACGAACGTCTCCCTTTTAATGAACCAGTGCATTGAGGTTGAAGATCGGCAACATGATACCCAATACGATCAGCAGGACCAGTACACCCATTATCAGAATCAAGACGGGTTCAAGCACCCCCAGCAGCATGCCAGTCAGTGTTTCAAGCTCGCGTTCCTGGCTGATGGCCGCCCGTTCCAGCATGGTGTCAAGTTCACCGCTGGCTTCACCGCTGGCAATCAGGTGCACCATCATGGGCGGGAACAAGCCCGCCCGCCCCAGCGACTGGCTGATGGCGGCACCTTCACGCACGCGTAACGCAGCCTCTGCGACTGCTTCCCGCATCGGGATGTTCAGTATCACCTCACCGGAGATACGCAATGAATCCAGAACGGGTACGCCGCTGCCGGCGAGGATGCTCAGCGTACGTGTGAATCGTGAGGTATCCACGCCTCTTACCAGACGACCGACCAATGGCATACGCAACTTGTTCCGATCCCATCGTCTGCGTATGTCCGGCTTCGCGAGTGCACGTCTGAGTGCATAGACGGCAAGAATGATTGCGATCAGCAGCCAGATGCCGTAATGGGTCAGGAATTTGCTGATGGCGATGAGCGCGATAGTCAGCCATGGCAATTCCTGCCCGGTATGGATATAGACTTCGGTTACTTTTGGTACCACATAGGTCATCAGCAACACTACGATGGAGATTGCCACTATCGTCAGGATCAGCGGGTAGATCATGGCGATGGACATTTTCTGCTGCAAGCGCTGGTGGCCCTCGGCGTAATCCGCCAGCCGTTCCAATACTCCATCGAGATGGCCCGTATGTTCACCGGCTGCGACCGTGGCACGGAAGATTTCGGGAAAGATGTGCGGAAACTGGCCCAGGCCATAGGCAAGCGTATGGCCTTCCATGACCCGTGAGCGTACCGAAAGCAGCATGCTTTTCAGGCGAGGTTTTTCATTCTGCTGGGCGGCGGCAAGCAAAGCCTCCTCGACCGGCAGTGCGGAACGCACCAAAGTGGCGAGCTGACGAGTGATGAGCGCGAGATCGGTGGAACTGATGCCGCGCCGTAAACTGAAACCGGATTTGGTACCTTTGGTTTCCTGTGCCGATGCTTCACTGATGTTGAGTGGTGTGAGGCCCTGCTCGCGCAATTGCTGCCTGACCTGGCGCGGTGTATCGCCTTCGATAACACCCTTGCGTTCACGTCCGCGTGTGTCCAATGCGATATAGTCGAACGCGCCCATGCTATCAATCTTCCCTGGTCACGCGCAGGACTTCTTCGACACTGGTTTCGCCGGCGAGTACGCGACGACGGCCATCGTAGCGGATGCTTGGTGTTTTGGTACGCGCATAACGCTCCAGGTCCTGTTCGCCGCTGCCGTCGTGGATCATGCCACGCATGTGGTCGTCCACAATTACCATTTCATACACACCGGTTCGGCCCCGATAGCCGCTGCGGTTACAGTTTTCACAACCAACTGCGCGATAAAGGGTCGGTGGTTTATCTTTCGGCAAATCCAGCGCTGAACAGGCGCGCTCATCCGCGGTGTAAGGCTGTCTGCAATCCGGGCATAGCAGGCGCACAAGACGCTGAGCGAGCATGCCAAGCAGACTGGAGGAGAGCAGGAAGGGCTCCACGCCCATGTCACGCAGGCGGGTTACGGCACCGACTGCGGTATTGGTATGCAGGGTTGAAAGTACCAGGTGACCGGTGAGCGAGGCTTGCACCGCGATTTCAGCGGTTTCAAGGTCGCGGATTTCACCCACCATCACCACGTCCGGGTCCTGACGCAGAATGGCGCGTAACCCGCGTGCGAATGTCATGTCGACACGCGTATTGACCTGCGTCTGGCCGATGCCATCGATGTAATATTCGATGGGATCTTCCACCGTCATGATGTTGCGACTGCGATCATTCAGTCGAGTCAGCGCTGCGTACAGAGTGGTGGTCTTGCCGGAGCCGGTGGGGCCGGTAACCAGGATGATGCCGTGCGGTTTGTGGATCAGATTGTCGATGAGACTTTGAGTCTGTTCCTGCATCCCGAGGTGATCGAGTTCAAGGCGTCCCGCCTGCTTGTCGAGGAGACGCAACACTACACGTTCGCCATGCCCGGAAGGGATTGTGGAGACACGTACATCCACTGCGCGTCCCGCGATACGCAGCGAGATGCGGCCGTCCTGCGGCAGACGTTTCTCGGCGATGTCCAGTTTTGCCATGACCTTGATGCGTGACACGACCAGCGGAGCAACTGCGCGGCGCGATTCCAGCACTACCCGCAGCACACCGTCCACACGCAGACGGACGACCAGCCGGTTCTCGAAGGGTTCGATATGAATATCGGAAGCGTTTTCCTTGACGGCTTCCGTAAGCAAGGCGTTGATGAGGCGGATGATAGGCGCGTCGTCTTCGCTTTCCAGCAGGTCTTCCGGTTCCGGCAACGCCTGAGCGACGCTGAACAGATCCACATCTTCATCCAGGCCTTCCATCATCTGCATGGCGCTGTTGGATTGTTCTTCGTAAGCCTGCTGCAACAATGCATCGAATTCCGCAGCACTCACGCTGCGTACCTGCATGTGCATGGCCAGAGCCCGCCGCATCTCCAGCAAGGCTTCAGTTGGCGCATCCTGCCGGCAGACTACCTGTGCGCCGTGTTCGGTGAACGCTTCTACCAGCACGCCGTGGCGTTTGGCGAAAGAAAACGGAATCCCACGCACGGCATCGGATGCGCCGGCTGCGACCGGCATCGCCGGCGCTTCATTGTCGATGGCCGGAGTCATCTCAAGGGCCGTTTGCAGAAACCGGTTGTCCAGCGGCAGCCGGCGGTTTCGTTTTCGAGGTTGCGGCAGGAGCCGGAACGGGAGCAGCAGCTTTTGCCGGGGGCGTCACCGTGCCAGCAGCAAGGACAGCGGCTGGACCCGCAGCCTGAGCAGATGAAGGCTTGTTGGCTACGGGTTGTTTTAACTCATCCAGTACCGGACGTTTTTCGCCAGGCATGAGTTGTACCGCGCCCTGGTTCTGTATCTGCAGTTCACGCAGGTATTTGTATTGTTCACTGGTGTAATGGCTGGTGCTTTCGGAATCCCTGAGAATGGTCGGTTGGATGAATACCATGAGGTTGCTCTTGGTGTTCTGGGTGCTCCGGTAACGGAACAGGTTGCCCAGCAGGGGAATACTGCCGAGTACCGGCACCCGTTGTTCGGATTCGATGAGGTTGCGATCTATCAAACCGCCCAATACGACGATTTCGCGGTCCTGGGCCATAACATTGGTCTTGATCTCACGCGTGTTGGTAACCGGTTGCCCGCCGACACTTGCGCCAGTCAGGTTCGAAACCACAGCATCGATCTTGAGCTGGATCGAATCACCTTGATTGATCTGTGGCGTGAGCTTGAGTTCCAGACCGACGTCCTGGCGTTGCACGGTCTGAAATGGATTGATGGAAGCCGTGGAACCATTGCTGACGCCGGTCGACGTGTTGGTGTACTGCCCAGTCACGAAGGGTACTTGTTGTGCCACTTTGATATCGGCTTCCTGGTTGTCCTGGGTAGTGATGCTGGGTGTAGAAAGGATGTTGGTGTTGGAATCACCGGACAGCGCACGCAACAAGGCGGCGAAACTGAAGCCTCCGTTAACGATCTTGCCGACCCCGAGTGTCAAACCTTGTGGAACGCTGATGCCCGTGGTGCCGGTAACCCCGCTACTGCTGGCGGCGCTGGCTGCTGCGGCACTTTGCGCCAGTCCGGTGATGCCGGTGCCGGTATTGCTGAAATCAGTCAGACCTACAGCACCGCTGTTGAGTGCGTCGGCGATCCAGGTAACGCCGAGTTCTGCGGATTTGTCGGAAGTAAGTTCTGCTTCGATTGCTTGCACGAGTACCTGTGCACGCCGGATGTCGAGTTTGGCAAGCACGGTTTCCATTGAACGCATGAGCTTGGGTGGCGCGGTGATAACCAGAGAATTGGTCCGTTCGTCGGGGATCACTGAAACATCGGCCATGGCACTGCTGCTGCCACCAGCCGATGCTGCGCCTTTACCTCCGGCGTGCTGCTTGAGATCGGTCACATAGCCTTTCAATTCGTCGGCGATATCCTTGGCCTTGGCATAGTGCAGATAGATGACCTGGGTATTTCCGCTTTCCTGTGGCATATCAAGGTGCGCGATCAGTGCCCGAACCCTTAGCCGGTCATTCTTGTCCCCGCTTACGAGAATGCTGTTGCTTCGATCATCGGCCACCAGTTTCAAGGGGGGGCCACCTTCGGCGGCGCTGGATTGCATCAATGAAGTGAGCACCTGAGCCACATCGCTCGCGGAGGCATTCTGCAAGGGGATGATTTCTATTTTATTGTCTATGCTTTGATCCATGCGGTTGATAATCTCGAGCAGACGCGTCACATTGCTGGCGCGATCCGAAATGATAAGCATGTTGGCTGGTGTGTACGCTGCCAGTTGGGCTTCGGTCGACATCAGCGGGCGCAGCACCGGCACCAGTTGTGCAGCGGAGACATTGGTTATCTGTACCACCTGGGTGACCACGGCATCACCGGGCGTGCCTGAACCGTAGGTGTTGCCAGGTTGCTGGCGTGCTTCCAGCGCCGGGACGATCTTGATCATCGAGCCCGAGGGCACAGCGGCAAGACCATGTACCTGCAGTACTGAGAGAAACGCCGCATACACTGCATCTTCATTGATCGGTTTGCTCGATATCACGGTCACTCGACCCTGCACGCGCGGATCGATGATGAAGTTCTTGTGCGTGATCTGGCCGACAGTCGCCGCGACCTCACGTATATCGGCATCCTTGCAGTTGAGCGTAATGCCGGCATCGGCACGCGCCAGTCCGGCACCCAGCATCAGGCACAACAGCAGGCAGGTAAGAATGAAACGGGTCAATATGCCGTTGTGGTTGGTTGTGTCGTGAGC
>JBOIBL010000050.1:0-1541 GCA_050739495.1 Gammaproteobacteria bacterium
GCAAAGGCGATGCAACCTCGAGTCAGCGTTCATCAGGACGGGTCAGAATGGCGCTTGTCTCCACGTCCGCTGTAGAACAGGTATCATTCGCGCCATGCATATAAACCAGCTCCCTGCCCGCGTTGAGGATGCTGCTTTATTAGCCGCAGCCGAAATCGAGACTGCCCGCACCCCGGGCCTTTTGGTCTCGCTTCCCCATGAACTGAATGCCGATGCATTCGCTGGCAAGATAGAAGAACTGGCCACAGCAGGTTGTTATCTGGTGGCGGAGCAGGATGGGCATCCCGTCGGGCACGGCTTGCTGGAACCTGCGCCACTTGCGGCAAGGGCACATATTTTCTGGCTGACATTGGTCGTGCACCCAGGACATACAGGCCAGGGGATCGGTAAGTTGCTGCTGGGCGCGTTGCTGGATTGGGCCGAAAGCGATCCCCGGGTACACAAGGTCGAACTGCGGGTACGCAGCGGCAATCAACGCGCGATCGGACTTTACCGGCGATTCGGATTCGTCGAAGAAGGGCGTATCAGCGAACACATCCGTCTGTCGGATGGCAGCTTCGTCGATGACATCATGATGGCGAGGTTCCCGCATCACTCACGATCGGCACCGGTCATTCTAGAAGGCAAGCACGTGCGGCTGGAGCCGTTGTCGTTCGAACACCTCGACGGTTTGTGCGCGGTGGGGCTGGATGAAGCGCTCTGGCAATGGATCCCGACGCCGGTACGCAATCGCGATGAGATGCGGGAATACATCGAGATCGCGCTGGCGGAACAGGGGCGTGGCGTCTCGATGTCGTTCGCCACGGTATTGAAGCAGACAGGCGAGGTCATCGGTTCAACGCGCTTTGCCAATATGGATCTGAGTGATCGTCGGGTCGAGATCGGTTGGACCTGGATCGGCGCGCGGTGGCAGCGCACCGCGGTCAACACCGAAGCCAAGTACCTGATGTTGGCGTATGCCTTCGAGACCCTGAAGTGCGTTCGAGTGGAACTCAAGACCGACGTGCTCAACACGCGCTCGCGGCAGGCGATCCTGCGTCTGGGTGCGAAGGAAGAGGGTATCCTGCGCAAACACCGGCTGATGTGGACCGGGCGCTTCCGTGACACGGTGTATTTCAGTATCCTCGACACCGAATGGGCCGCTGTGAAGGCCGGTCTGCAAGCAAAATTGGCATCCTGAACCAAACCGGAAACCGGCATGAACAAGCTACCCAAGATATTTGAAAACAACCGTGCCTGGGCCAATCAGGTCAGCAGCGAACAACCGGACTTCTTCCGCAAACTTGCCGAGCAGCAATCCCCAAAATATCTCTGGATCGGCTGTTCCGACAGCCGGGTCCCGGCTAACCAGATCATGGGCTTGTTGCCGGGTGAAGTGTTCGTGCATCGCAACATCGCCAATGTGGTGGTCCATACCGATCTGAACTGCCTGTCCGTGATCCAGTATGCGGTGGATGTGCTCAAGGTCGAGCACATCATCGTCTGCGGACATTACGGCTGCGGCGGCGTGCTGGCGGCGTGGCAGCGTGCGAAGTTTGGTC
>JBOIBL010000051.1:0-2080 GCA_050739495.1 Gammaproteobacteria bacterium
CCAGGAACATGAGCACGAAGTAGATCAGCAGCGGTGCGGCGATCCTGAGTACGTCCAGAGGCAGACGCACGATGTAGTTGCCCTTGAAGGAGAACATCACCACGATAGTGAACAGCAGCGCAACCAGCGTCATTGGCGCGACTCGCGGCACGAAGTTGCGGTCGTACCATTCGCGGCCCTTGGCGCGAACCAGCAGCGCGCGCGTCAGGAACCCCGTGATAAAAGGGATGCCCAGGTAGATGAACACGCTCTTTGCGATCTCGCCGATGGAGATGTTGACCACTGCTCCGCGCAGTCCGAACCAGCCCGGCAACACTGTGATGAACACCCATGAATAGATAGAGTAAAAAAAGACCTGGAACAGAGAATTGAAGGCCACCAGTCCGGCTGCGTATTGCGTATTGCCCTTCGCCAGTTCGTTCCACACGATGACCATGGCGATACACCGCGCCAGGCCGATCATGATGAGGCCGGCCATGTACTCGGGATACCCACGCAGGAACACGATAGCGAGCGTGAACATCAGAACCGGCCCGATCAGCCAATTTTGCATCAGCGACAGTCCCAGCACTCGCTTGTTGCGGAAGACCTCATGCAGTTCTTCGTAGCGCACCCGCGTGAACGGCGGATACATCATCAGGATTAGCCCGGCTGCGATTGGGACGGAAGTAGTGCCCACACTGAAGTGGTTCAGGAACGGCACGACTCCCGGAGCGAGCCAGCCAAGGGCCACACCGAGTACCATTGCGGCGAAGATCCATCCCGTCAGATAGCGGTCCAGAAAAGACAACCGATTCTTTTTCACCTGTTGGCTCCTACGACCGGCCGACCTGATCGATCTCGCGTTTGATAGCCATATCTTCCAGGGTGGCCAGCGGCAATGAGAGGAAAAGTTTGATTCTGCGGTCAAGCACGGTGAAGGCGCCGCGGAACGCACGGGCGATTTCCTCTGAAGTCCCCTTGACCGCGGCAGGATCAGCGATACCCCAGTGCGCCGTCATCGGCTGCCCAGGCCAGTATGGACACTGCTCCTTCGCTGCGTTGTCGCACACAGTAAAGACGAAGTCGAGCTTGGGCGCGTCAGGGGCGGAGAACTCGTCCCACGACTTGCTGCGCAGGCCAGCCGTCGAGAGTCCCGCCGATTCGATCTGCTTCAACGCTTCTGGCCGAGGCTGCCCAGTCGGATGGCTTCCCGCGCTGTACGCCGTGAACTTGCCCTTGCCTTTGTGATTCAGGATCGCTTCGGCCATGATCGAGCGCGCAGAGTTGCCTGTGCAGAGGAACAGAACGTTATAGTGATCGGCCATCTCTATTCCTTTGCTCCCGCCACAGCAGGTGTGCAGCAGCCTGGCTCGCAGCAGGCGGCTTGGGGTTTGTTGGCGCGAACCAAGGCGCTGAAGAACTTGTCGGTCATCTGAGGTGAGATTGCGTCAACATCGACGCCGGCTTTGGTAAGGAAACTGGAGGGCATCTTCGACGTTGTAGACGCGCGTCGGTTCGATAGAAACGGCTGCGAAGCCCGCACCGGTCAGCTTCCCGATGTACTCGCTCTCTTCAAGAGCGCCCCCGATGCAACCCACCCACAGCAACATGCTCTTGCGCACCTCTTCCGGCACGCTGCCTCGAACGACAACATCAGAGACAGCGAACCGTCCACCAGGCTTCAGCACGCGGAAGGCTTCGCGGAGAACGCGGTCTTTGTCGGCAGAGAGATTGATGACGCAGTTCGAGATGATGACATCTACCGAGTTATCGGGCAGCGGGATATTCTCGATTTCACCCTTCAGGAACTCCACATTGGTGACACCCGCCTGCTTTTGGTTCTCGCGTGCGAGTGCCAGCATATCGTCCGTCATGTCCAAACCGTATGCTTTGCCAGTTGTCCCAACTCGTTTCGCGGAGAGCAACACATCGATGCCGCCACCGGAGCCAAGATCGAGTACGGTTTCGCCAAGCCGAAGATCGATCAGCGCGGTTGGATTGCCGCACCCGAGAGAAGCCCTGAACGCTTTCTCAGGGATGGCCCCCGTCTGATCGGCACTATAGAGGTCTGTGGTGATCGGCTCGCAGCTCCGAAGAC
>JBOIBL010000052.1:0-14616 GCA_050739495.1 Gammaproteobacteria bacterium
GGCTGGTGGTCACTCGCGTATATCCCGATGCTTGTATTGAGTGTTGCGCACCAGTTTGGTTGGCGGCCGCATGGTCTGGTGTTGTTGGTCGTGGGCACCATTTATCTTGCGTTATTCGTCTTTGCACTTATCGTGGTCTTCACGCCTGGCTCTGCGGCGGATAACCGATTCGGACCTCCATCACCACCCAACTCCGGTTGGGTGATTGCCGGCGCTATCGCAGGAATATCGATTCCATTCGTCGGATGTGCTGCCGCGATAGCCATTCCCGCGTACCAGGCGCAGGTGATTCGTGCCCAGGCCGCGGAAGGCGTGCAGATAGGGAACAACGCACGCGCTGCGATTCTCGATTACGTGAATAAACATCAAACCTGGCCAACCGACTTGAAATCTGCTTATCCTGAATCCGCGAATATTCCGGTGGGCCGTTACGTGGGTGATGTGCAACTATCCACGTGCTCAAGCAATGCATGTGCGGTGACGGTGACCTTCGACGATGGCAATTCGCATCGCATGATTAAAGCCAGAACCCTTGAGATCTGGACGACAGATGGCGGTAACATTTGGAGTTGTGGTCCTGGTGGAGATAATCCGATCGATGCGCGCTATCTTCCCAATTCTTGTCACGACAGCGGCGCTCCCTAGGCTGATGCGAAGCTATACTTAAACGATTTGGAAGCTATTGGGTTACAGATGAACGGTTTGGGAGTGTCTGACCATGGATAGCTTCTGGTTCCACCACGGCCTCTGGTTCATCCTGTTCATGTTTTTCTTCCCGCGCCTGACGCTGTTGCTGTCGAGCGTGCCGTTCGGCGGTCTGTTCTGGTGGCTGGGCTGGATCTTTGCACCGCGATTGCTGGTCGCGATCCTGGCGACCACGAATTACTGGCATACCAACATGATCCTGTGTGTGCTGACCTGGATATGGGCTCTGGGTGGCGAGGGCACGGAAAAGACGGTAGTGGTCAAAACCACGCGAACGCGCTAGCAAGCGATGGACGGCACCGAGCTTGTCGAGATTCAATGTCCCTATTGCGGTGAGACGATCGAGATCGTCGTGGATTGTTCTATCGAGAATCAACACTATATAGAGGACTGTCAGGTCTGCTGCCGGCCGATGAATCTGGCGGTCGCGATCGACGCGGAGGGTATGCCCGCCGTTGAGGTATCCCAGGAAGATGACGCCTAAGAACTAACGGTGACTCGCTTATGAAGTACAAAGACTATTACGACGCGCTGGGCGTGAAACGCGATGCCAGCGAGGCCGATATCAAGAAGGCTTACCGCAAGCTGGCGCGCAAATACCACCCGGATGTCTCCAAGGAAAAAGATGCGGAAGCGCATTTCAAGGAAATCGCCGAGGCGTACCAGACGCTGAAGGACAAGGAGAAGCGCGCCGCTTACGATCAGCTCGGCCAGCAACAACCAGGCCAGGAATTTCGGCCGCCACCGGATTGGCAGCAGCAATATGGCGAAACCCAGTTCTCGTTCGACGATCTCGATCTGGCCGATCTGTTTGCAGGCATGGGGATCCACGGCGCCCGTGGTGGTGGCCGCGCTCGCACGCAAAACATGAAAATAGCGGGTGAGGATTACGAAGTGCCGGTGGAGATTACGCTGGCACAGGCATTTCACGGCACCGATATCGAACTGAATCTCAACATGCCGGAATATGACGAAGCAGGACGCATGCGTCGTGTGCCGCATACGGTCAAGGCGCATATCCCGAAAGGCGCGACCACCGGTCAGCGTTTGCGGGTGCCGGGCAAAGGCGGCAAGGGCTTGAACGGCGGCCGCGACGGCGCTCTGTATCTCGACATCACCCTGCGGCCAGACCCGGTGTTCCGTGCCACCGGCCATGACCTATATATGGATCTGCCGCTGGCACCGTGGGAAGCGGCGCTGGGCGCGAGCGTCGAAGTGCCGACGTTGGGCGGCGCGGTGCGACTGAAGATTCCGGCGGGTACTCGCGCCGGCCAGCAATTCCGTCTGTCCGGACGGGGTTTACCGAAACCGCATGGCAGTGCGGGCGATCTGTTCGCCATCGTGCAGATCGTCATGCCCGATAAACCGACCGAGCAGGAGCGGACACTGTTCCGGCAACTGTCTGAAGTCTCGTCATTCGATGCGCGCAAAGCCTTGCATCAGGAGGCCGCAAAATGAAACTGGAACTTGGCGAACTGAACTGGCTGGACGAGCATCAGCACTTGTCGCTGACAGAGTTGGCGGAACTCTCCGGCCTGTCCGAAGTGGAGGTCCGCGAACTGACCGAATACGGCGTGTTCGTGCCGATGGAACCCGAGGCTCCGGTGCTGACCTACACCGCGCACTGCGTGGTGATTGCGCGCACCGCTTCCCGCTTGCGCGACGACTTCGAACTGGATATCGGAAGTCTGGCAGTCACGCTCACACTGCTGGAACGGGTACGCGAGCTGGAAACGCGGATTCGTAATCTCGAGGCACAGCTGCCGGGGGGAATCGATCAGAACTGATGTGTTCAGCGTGTCTCGTCTTGCGTGGCAGCAGACGCTGCGTCGTCTGCATCTGATGCAGACTCGGCTTTTCGGGCGAGTTTCTTCTGGCGCTTCTCTTCCTGCTTCTTCTGTTTGGCCATATCTCGCTGCCGCTTGTCGTATTTGTAATTGGCTTTGGCCACGGGTATTCCTCTGGACGGGTATTGCAGTATACGGCAGGCGACTGAACCAGGACGGTGCGCTGCTGAAAATGTAGGCTGGGGCATGTGGGTATCGAGTGCGCTTGGCCTGAAAGCCAAGTCCGGGTAAAGTGCCCACTTTCTGCCGGACGCCCAGTCCCCGGCTGACCTGTAAACCAGCACGAGGTATCCCCTGATGTTGCGTACCTTCTCATTCAGTCTGTTCGGCGCGGTGGCGCTGATGGCGCTTTCCACCACACCGACTTTAGCCAATTCAGGCAAAACCATGGCTGCACCCAAGATATTCCCGCCCCGAACCAATCCACTCATGGAACCGAGTTCGCTGCCGTTCCATGCGCCTGAATTCAACAAGATCAAGGATAGTGATTATCTGCCGGCCTTCGAGGCAGGCATCAAACAGCAGCTCGCCGAGGTGCAGAAGATCGCCGACAATACGGCGACACCCACTTTCGATAACACGCTGGTCGCGCTTGAGAAGAGCGGTCAGTTACTGACCCGCGTCGGCATGGTGTTCAACGGCGTATCCAGCGCCAACACCGATGACGAGTTGCAGAAAGTGCAGGAAGAGATCGCGCCGAAGCTGGCGGCACAGCAGGATGCGATTTTCCTCAACGACAAGTTGTTCAAGCGCGTCGAGACGATCTACAACGAGCGCGACAAGCTGAAGCTCGACCCTGAATCGCATCGCCTGATCGAATACTACTATCAGCAGTTCGTGCTGGCCGGTGCCAAGTTGTCGGAAGCCGACAAAGCCAAGCTCAAGAAGCTGAACGAAGAAGAGGCGACCCTGACTGCGCAGTTCGTCAACAAGTTGTTGGCGGCGACCAAGGCGGGCGCGCTCGTGGTCGACAACAAGGCGGCGCTGGCCGGTCTGTCGGACAGCCAGATTGAAGCCGCTGCGCAAGCAGCCGACGCCCGCGGCCTGAAAGGTAAATACGTGATCCCGCTGCAGAACACCACGCAGCAACCGGATCTGGCCTCGCTGACCGATCGTGCCACTCGCGAGAAACTGTTCGAAGCGTCGTGGAATCGTGCCGAACGCGGCGATGCCAACGATACGCGCAAGACCATCGAGCGGATCGCCGAGATTCGTGCCGAAGAAGCGAAGCTGTTGGGTTATCCGGATTACGCTGCCTGGAAACTGCAGGACCAGATGGCCAAGACCCCGGCCGCGGTCGAGCAGTTCCTCGGCAAGCTGGTGCCAGCTGCGACCGCACGGGCCACGCGCGAAGCGGCCGACATCCAGCAGGTCATCGACAAGGACGGCGGCAAATTCAAGTTGCAGCCCTGGGACTGGAATTTCTACGCCGAGCAAGTGCGCAAGGCCAAATACGACCTCGATGAATCCGAGATCAAGCCGTATTTCGAGTTGAACCGCGTGCTCAAGGATGGGGTGTTCTACGCCGCGCATGAACTGTACGGCCTGACGTTCAAGGAACGGCACGACATCCCCGTCTATGAGAAAGACGTGCGCGTGTTCGAGGTCTACGACGCGAACAAGAAACCGCTCGGCCTGTTCTACTGCGATTACTACAAGCGCGACAATAAGGGCGGCGGCGCCTGGATGGACAATTTCGTCGGTCAGTCCAAGCTGCTTGGCACCCAGCCCGTCATCTATAACGTGACCAACTTCCCGAAGCCGCCGGCGGGGCAACCGACGCTGTTGAGCCTGGATGACGTGATCACGATGTTCCACGAGTTCGGTCATGCCTTGCACGGCTTCTTCGCCGACGAGGAATACCCGAGTCTGTCCGGTACCAACACGGCGCGTGACTGGGTCGAGTTCCCGTCGCAGTTCAACGAGCACTGGGCGCTGTACCCGAAAGTCTTCGCGCATTACGCCATCAACTACAAGACCGGTAAGCCGATGCCCAAGGAGCTGGTCGCCAAGATCATGAAAGCGCGCGAGTTCAATGCGGGCTACGACATGACCGAGTTGCTGGCGGCGGCCGATCTGGACATGGCGTGGCACACTCTGCCGGCCAGTGCGCCGTTGCAGGATGCGGACAAGTTTGAAATGGCCGCGCTCAAGAAAGACCATGCCTACATGGAACAGGTACCGACGCGCTATCGTTCCAGTTATTACATGCATATCTGGGGCAACGGTTATGCGGCCGGCTACTACGCTTACATGTGGACGCAGATGCTGGCTGATGACGGCTATACCTGGTTCCTCGATCACGGCGGTTTGACCCGCGCCAACGGTCAGCGCTTCCGCGACATGATCCTGTCGCGCGGCCACACCGAGGACTACGGCACCATGTATCACAACTTCACCGGCCACGATCCGCGCATCGAACCGATGCTCAAGTATCGGGGACTCACCGGGCAGTAAGCGTCCGGCCTGAGCTGACATCGAGGGCCGGCTTCATGCCGGCCCTTTTCTTTAACGGTCTGTGTAATATTCCGGTATGCGGTTGCCGTTATACTGCGTAACCGGTTCAGTCACTGAGGTGAGTCACCGATGCTGAGCAGGTTGCGGGATTATCTGCGTATTGGATTCGGCATGCTGTTGATCAGCGTCAACACGCTGCTGCATGTGATTCCCTTGCTTATCATCGCTATCATCAAGATGTTGATTCCGTTGCAGACGGTCCGGCGTCCCTGCTCGTGGGTGCTGGCATGGATCGCGGCAAGCTGGATAGCGGTGAACAGCGCCATGATTAGCCTGTTCACACGGATTCAATTTCAGGTTTCGGACACACAGGAGTTGCGTAGCGACGGCAGTTATCTGGTGCTTTGCAATCACCAGAGCTGGGTTGACATTCCGGTGCTGCAGAAGGTCTTCAATCGGCGCATCCCGCTGATGCGGTTCTTTCTCAAAAGCCAGTTGATCTGGGTGCCGGTGCTGGGACTGGCCTGGTGGGCACTGGATTTCCCGTTCATGAAACGGCATTCAAAATCGCAGATTGCCAAATACCCGGAGTTGCGCCGCCAGGATATGGAGACCACGCGCCGTGCCTGTGAACGTTTCAGTGGTATCCCGGTTTCCATCATGAGTTTTGTGGAGGGCACGCGGTTCCGGCCCGCCAAACATGCGCGGCAGTCATCGCCGTACCGGCATCTGTTGCGTCCCAAAGTCGGCGGCGTCGCGATCGTGCTCAACGCGATGGGCAACGTATTGCACGAAGTCCTGGATGTGACCATCGTCTATCCCGACGGGCGGCCCAGCATGCTGGATCTCATGACCGATCGCATTGACCGGATACAGGTGCATATCTCCCAGCGCCGGATACCGGATGATTTGTTGGACGGAGATTACGAGCGCGATACGGAATACCGCCTGCGACTGCAACGCTGGATCAACGAACTCTGGGAACAGAAGGACAAGCTGATTACCGAGGTCCTCGACAAAGGGTCGGCTTGACGCCTAGGCGTTCAGTTAACGTGTTGGCGTGACACACTGGTACCTGAACCGCCGCGCATCGATAGCCTGTAATCGCAAGCTGATTCCCCCTTTGAAAAAGGGGGATGAAGGGGGATTTGGGAAATGAAAATCCTCCCCCGCCCTCCTTTTCCAAAGGAGGGGGTTGAAAGAGCAAGCCGTAGCGCGCTGCGCTACCGATTCCTGTCCATCGTTCAACATTATTTACTGAACGGCTAGGGCTTGACGCCGGCCCTTGCCGTTTCGGATTCAGTCAGGCCGCGCTCAATTCATCGGCGGCAGATGCGGTTTGTAATCCGGGTAGGGTGGTTGCACATAGGTCGGCGCCGGATGTTGTTTCAGATCCTGCATCAGCACCTGCACAGCCTTTTCAAGCTGCGGGTCGTGGCCTTCGCGAATGAGTTTCGGATCCTGCCAGACTTCGATATCCGGTGTGATGCCGTGGTTTTCCACTTCCCACTGACCTTTCAACCCGTAGATCGCCCAGCGCGGTGCGGTGATACGTCCACCGTCCATGAGTTCCGGATAACCGCCGATACCGACCAGACCGCCCCAGGTGCGTTCGCCGATCAACGGGCCGATGCCCATGCGCTTGAAATACCAGGGCAGGGCGTCGCCGCCCGAACCGGAGAACTGGTTGATGAGCATGGCCTTGGGTCCGAAGATCGCTTCGGTGGGTTCGGTGTACTCCTGGCCTTCGCGTGTCAGCACCCGGCTCATCGGCTTGCGCACCAGATTGTCCACGATGTAATCCGCCAATTGCCCACCGTGGTTGAAGCGTTCATCGATCACTGCGCCCTGTTTGTCGGTCTGCGCGAAGTAATAGCGGTTGAAGTTGCGGAAGCCGCCACCCGCAGTGTCCGGCAGATAGACATAAGCGAGTCTACCGCCGCTCAGTTTATCGACCAGACGGCGATTGCCCTCGATCCATGCGAGGTTGCGTAGCGCGAACTCTTCTGCGACCGGAATCACGGTCACGTCGCGTGCGTCCTTGCCGTCCGCCTGCGGTCCGACGCGTAACACGGTCTGTTTGCCGGCGGTGCCCAGAAAGAAGCTGTAGAGGTTGTCGGCAGCGGTCAGGTTACGGCCGTTCACAGCCAGCAGATATTCGCCGGCTTTGACGTTCACTCCAGGCTGCGTCAGCGGCGCCTGCAGATGCGGATTCCAGTTCTCGCCGTCGTACACCTTGCTGAAACGGTAGTGGCCGTTGGCTATCGTGTAGTCGGCACCAAGCAGGCCAACGGAAATCTTTTTGGTTTCCGGTTCCATGCCGCCGCGTACGAACATGTGACCGACGGACATGTAGGAGAGCATTTTGCGGAACAGGAAATTCAGATCGTCTCGGCTGGCAATGCCGTTTACATAGGGCGCAAAGCGTCGTTGCGCTGCTGCGATGTCGAGACCGTGATAGTGAGGGTCATAGAAGAAATCGCGTTCGATGCGCCACACTTCGCGGTACATCTGCTGCCACTCTTCGCGGGGTACCACCCACACCTGCATGCCGGCAGTGTTGATTTGACCATTGCCGGGTTTGGGCGGCGCATCGGTTTTGGCGATGTACCAGTTGTCCTTGATCTGGTAGAGCATCTTTTCGCCATTGAACGACAGCATGAAACTGGTCACGCCATCCAGCAGCTTGTCGGTCTTGCGCTTTTCCAGATCGAATTTCTGGACGGTGAGTGGCATCGGACCATCGCCCATCATCACGATCGGCGCTTCCTGCAGATACAGCTCGCCGGATTTGCCGGCCGCGAGACCGACATAATCTGCCGAGGGAATCGGCAGGGCCAAAGTGCGCTGCAGCAGACCAGTGAAGTCTATCTTCACCTCTACCGGTTTTTCGGCGGGCTTTTCCTTTTTGTCCGCAGAGGTTTTTTTGTCATGCTCTGTCTGGTCCTTGTCGGCCGGTTTCTCGTCGTCACTCTGCGGCGCGATCGGCGAGGGCAGGTCGTGACGCAATACCGCCACGTACACGTTGCGCGTGATCGGATGCGCGTCGCTGGTCATGTTGAGCCAGCCGGTGGACAAGCCCATGTCGGTGCTGGCGGTGAAATACAGATACTTGCCGCTCTTGTCGAACACCGGATACAGGCAGTCGCTCATGCCGTCCGTGACCTGGGTAAGCTTGCGGGTTGCGAGCGAATACACGAACACGCCATGCAGATGATTCGGCAATTGCTTGGTATAGGTGATCCATTTGCTGTCTGGTGACCAGGCGGCGTCGAATTCCTGCAATGGTGTGTCGAAGCGGTCGGTATCGACTTTCACCGGCGTCGGATGTTCCAGGTCCACGTACCAGAGATTGAGGCGCTTGTCGCTGTATGCGATCTTCTTGCTGTCCGGTGACCAGACCGGTGAGTAGAAGAAAGAAGGCGGATTGCCGAGATCGATCTTGCGCGGGGGCTTGAGTCCGTCCTGATCGCGGATGTAAAGCGCGTATTCACCGGAGGCATCCGAGAAATAAGCCACGGACTTGCCGTCAGGCGACCAGGCAGGGAAACGTTCGGCAGCGCCCGGCGTCGAGCTGATGTCGCGGATGTCGCCTTTCTCGGCCGGGACCGTGAGGATCTCACCATGCGCTTCAAACACGGCCCGCGCCCCGGTGGGCGAGATGCCGGCAGTGGTGATGTCTTTGGCGACATTTACGAAATGCGGTAGCAGTTGCGGCATATCGCCGGCAACCCTCACGTTCACCGCTGTAGTCTTGCCGGTCGCGAGATCGAACAGGTGCAATTCACCCATCTGCGAGTAAACGATCGCACCGGGACCTGCTGCCGCCGAGTCGATGTCGAAGCCGCTGTTGTCCAACAGCTTCGTGACCTTGCCGCTGACGGTGTCATAGGCAAACAAAGTGACCGGACCGTCACGGTCCGAGAGGAAATAGACGGTCTTGCCGACCCACATCGGGTCGCGATCATTGGAGTTATCGCGCGGTATCTTCACCACGCTGGAATCGGATAGCTGTGCGATCCAGAGCGGTGTGGTCTGGCCGCCGCGATACTTCTTCCAATCCGGTTCCCATTGGAAATTCGGGCTGTACGCGATTCGCGAGGCGTCCGGCGAATAAGCGCCGTCTTCCGCCATCGGCAGGGGCAACTGATGAGGGAATCCGCCATTTACCGGCACGGTGAACAGGTGATTTGAATCGTTGGTGCTGTCGCGATGCGAACGGAACAGCACGTCATGTCCATCGGGCGTCCAGCCTACAACCGTATCCGCATTCGGGTGCCAGGTGAGCCGCCGCGGTTCACCACCGCGGGCAGACACGACATAGACATCGTAGTTGCCACCGCTGTCCGCGGTGTAGGCCACCATCCTGCCATCCGGTGAGAACACTGGATTGCTTGCCATGCCGTTGGCCGCGACCAGTCGCTGGGCATCGCCACCGTTACGCGGTGTAATCCAGATATCGCCGCCATAGGCAAAAGCGATCTGAGTGCGGGAAAGCGTCGGGGTCTGCAGTAGCCTGGGTGGATTGTTGGCAGCGCCGGCAACTTGCGCGAACAGACCTAGAAACAGGGCGAGGACGGTGTACCGCATGAGTGACTCCCGCAGGGCTATTGTTCGATGATTGGAGCGAAGGATGTTAAGTGTAGTTCAATCCCGGAGGACTTTTTGCACGTGGGGGAGGCGTCTCATGCTCATATACATACAAAGGGCCGGCTTGACGCCGGCCCTTTGTCATTGCCAATGATGGGCGATGCGGGTATCAGGCGGCGAGCGCTTCACCGACCGCTGGAACCTGTTCCGACGTCACTGCAACAGCATGAATCACCGCTGCGATCCGCACCACACTCTGCACCGTCTGGATGCCGATACCATGCTCGCGGACCACTTTTTCATGGGAACTCATGCAGGCACCGCAACCGTTGATGGCGGAGACCGCCAGCGACGCCAATTCGAAGTCGTTCTTGTCGATCCCCGGCTTTGCCATGACGCTCATGCGCAGGTTGGCGCGCAGGGTACTGTATTCCGGATCGCCGACCAGATGCGTGAAGCGGTAATAGATATTGTTCATTGCCATGATCGCAGCCGCAGCGCATGCGCCATCCAGTTCCGTAGCGCTGAGATGTTGCGCGGCGAATGCTGTTATCGCTTGCGTCACGCCCTGATTGCGTGCTGCGATGGCTGAAGCCAGCGCGATGATGGCAATCTGTTTTTGGTTCAAACCGGGGGCGCCGCCTTCGCTCAGCACGGATTCGAGATTGAGTCGCAGGTCCTTGGCGTATTCGGGCAAGCGGCTTTTCAGTTCAACAAGATTCATTGCAAGCTCCTTGGTACGGGTTTTCCGTCATACCGGACGATGCCGGTATGACGGAATCAGGAAACCGGTTACGCGGCCTGGAGGGTCTCGTCGCCGCTCTGCCAGTTGCAGGGGCACAGCTCGTCGGTCTGCAGCGCATCGAGCACGCGCAGCACTTCGGCCGGGTTGCGGCCGACGCTGCCTTCCGTGACATATACGAAGCGGATCACACCTTCCGGGTCCACCAGGAACACGGCGCGGCGCGCGACACCTTCCTCATCGAGGATGCCGAGTGCGTTGCTGAGATCCTTGCGGATATCGGCCAGCATCGGGAACGGCAGGTCGTGCAGGTCCTTGTGATCCTTGCGCCAGGCCAGGTGCACGAACTCGCTGTCGGTGCTCGCGGCCAGCACCTGGCAATCGCGGTCCTGGAATTGGCTGTTGAGGTCGCCGAAACCCTTGATCTCGGTCGGGCAAACGAAGGTGAAATCCTTTGGATAGAAGAATACGCACAGCCACTTGCCGGCGTAGCTGTCATTGGAAAGGTCGGCGAACGCGGTATCCAGGCTCCTGGTATCCACGGTCGCTTTCAGTTTGAATTCCGGAAATTTGTCGCCTACGGTCAACATGAGATTTGCTCCTGGTTCGGGTTCATGAAGTGCGGTCTTCCCGCGTCTGGTGAGAGGATAAGGGCTGCATATTGATAATTCAAATGAATTGTTTTTATGGTATTGATAGATATAAACTATCATTATGAATTTGCGCGATCTTCAATATCTGAGCGCCCTGGCCGAGCACCGTCATTTCGGCCGGGCTGCGGAAGCCTGTTTCGTGAGCCAGCCCACTCTGTCCACCCAGATCCGCAAGCTGGAAGAAGAGCTGGGTGTGGTATTGGTGGAGCGGGGCGCGCGCCAGGTGATCCTGACCGAGGCCGGCAAGGCGGTGCTGGCGCGCGCGCATGGTGTGCTGGACGGCGCCGAGGATATCCGCCAGATCGCGCGCAAATTGAGCGACCCGTCGGCTCGCACCGTGCGGCTCGGGATCTTTCCGACGCTCGGGCCTTACCTGTTACCGCAAGTGTTGCCCGGCATCCGTAAACGCTTTCCCAAACTGGAATTGCTGCTGGTGGAAGAGAAGACCGAGGAGATACTGACCCGGCTGCGCGAGGGGCGGCTGGATGCGGTCATCGTGGCGCTGCCGGTGAGCGATGAAGGCCTGCATTCCGAATTCCTGTTCGAAGAACCGTTTCTGCTGGCGGTCCCGGAAAAACATCCCTTGGCGAAGCGTGCCGCGGTGACCATGGACGATCTGCAGGATCAGGATCTGCTGTTGCTGGAAGAAGGGCACTGCCTGCGCGATCAGGCGCTCGAAGTCTGTCATCTGGGTGGTGCGCATGAACGGCCCGGGTTTCGCGCGACCAGTCTGGAGACGCTGCGCTACATGGTGGCAGGCGGCACCGGTATCACGCTGATCCCGGCGCTTGCCACCAAACCGCCGGTCGCTCAGGTCGAGGGTTTGCAACTGGTGCGGTTCCGCGGTTCGCCACCGAGTCGCCGGTTGGCGATGCTGTGGCGCGAGAGTTCACCGCTGGGCGATCTGCTGCACGAACTGGCGCAGGCGCTGAGCGCCGCGGCGAAAGCCATCCTCGCCGCGAAAAGCACTTGATGTATTGATTTTCGGATCTATGAGCCTGGCGTGCATAATCCGGAATCTGCAGGGTTTCCGATCACAAGCAGGAGCCGAAGATGAAACGATTCAGTATCGCCGTGGGCGCGTTGTTGTTGATGCTTTCTGCATCGGGTGCTCTCCAGGATGCCGCGGCGCACGATCAGCTGTTGCCGCTGGGCGACGGACATCTTTCCGACGCCCCCAAGGTCGGTTATCTGTATGACTGCCAGACGATGTTCAATACCAAACGTGCCGCGCATGGCGGGCCCTGGATCAAAGGCGACGAGTGGGACCCGGATGAAAAACCGATTGTGGAAGGCGATGTTGCCTGGCCCGATTCCAGCATCACGATCGCTCTTGAAGGCGACCAGCGCGTCATCCGTGCCAACAACCTGCCCAAACATCACACCGGGGTGTTTCCGATCCAGCCCGATGATCCGGCGTATCAATATGATCGCAATCCGAATTCGATCCGGGCCCAGCAAATATTGTTGACCCTGCCCGCCAACCCGACGCTTGCGGCCACGCCTTCCTGCGTGCCGATGGGCATGATCGGGTTTGCAACCGATGGCGTCGCCATCTTCAACGCAGTGGATGCGGCAGGCCGCGATGCGGTCGCACACGAAGTGCAGGACAAATGCCATGGCCATCCCGAACGCAACGGTCAATACCATTACCACGGGCCGTCGCCCTGCATGCCCAACGAAATGACGTCGGGTCTGGTCGGATATGCGCTCGACGGTTTTGGAATCTACGGCATGAAAGACAGTTCCGGTCGCGTTCTGCACGATGACGATCTGGATGCCTGTCATGGCACTACCAGCACCGTGATGTGGAACGGCAAGGCCACGAAGATATATCACTATGTACTGACAGCGGAGTATCCATACACGATCGGTTGTTTCCGTGGGCAGGTAAATCCAGCGCTGTTGCATCATTTTCATCCGCAAAATGGACCAATGCCACCCGGCATGCATACTCCAGGCGGGATGCGTGACGATCACGATGCCGTGTTGAGCCGTGCCGCCGCGACACTGGGGATATCCGTGGATCAGCTACGCGATGCATTGGGACCGCCGCCGCCGGATTTCGCCAGCGCAGCACAAAAACTGGGTATCAACGAACAACGCCTGCGCCAGGCCATGCGCGCTGCGCATGACCGGGATGGCAGAGCGCAACCTTGAGACATGGGAGAGTGGGTATGAAGTACCACGGTAGTTGTCATTGCGGCAAGATCGCATATGAAGTTGAGGGCGAGCTGAAAGAAGTCGCCGAATGCAACTGTTCGATCTGTAGCCGGCGTGGGTATTTGTTATGGTTTCTGCCGCGTTCCAGTTTGCAGCTGAAAACTTCAGATACGGACATGAAGCATTACACCTTCAACAAACATCGAATCAAACATTATTTCTGTCCGACCTGTGGCAGTGCACCTTTCGGTATGGGTGCGGACGGCAAGGGCAATGAGATGGCGGCAATCAATGTGCGTTGTCTGGAAGATGTGGATATCACGGCATTGAAAATAAATAAATTTGATGGCCGCAGTTTGTAACGAACTGTAACGCATATCGCTTAAAACCTTGTTCTGTATCCAGGATTGCCTGACGGTAATGTTTTGTCATGCCGCATGGGTCAACCTGTATTGAATCCGTGACGTTTCCTTTCATTGAACGACATGCAGTGGAGGGGATGTTATGAAGCGAATCATTACAATTCTTATCGTCGCAGCCGGTCTTGCCGGGCCTTTACTGGTTATGCCCGGCACGGCATCCGCAGATGTAGTGTTTAGTGTTTCAGCCGGCTACGGACCGCCTCCGCTGCCGTATTACCCGCAACCGCTCTGTCCGGGAGCCGGATTCATCTGGACTCCGGGTTATTGGGCCTATAGCGACGAAGGCTATTTCTGGGTCCCCGGTACCTGGGTGTTGGCGCCGGCAATCGGTCTGTTGTGGACGCCAGGGTGGTGGGGCTGGCACGAAGGACGCTACTGGTGGCATGAGGGCTATTGGGGAGCGCGAGTCGGTTATTACGGTGGTATCCATTACGGTTATGGCTACCCTGGTGAAGGGTATTACGGTGGTTACTGGCGCGACGATGATTTCTATTACAACCGTGCCGTGAACGATCTGGATGATCACCGCATTCACAGGACCTATGACCAGCGTGTGGATGATAACGATAGGGATGACCGGGTGAGTTACAACGGCGGTGACGGTGGCACTACATTGAGACCGACTGAGGAGCAGCAGAGATTCGCCCATGATCGGCATTTCTCTGTCACCGAAGCACAATTGGAACAGGAGCGCGCTGCCCGTGACAACCCTGCACAACGTTTCGCCGTGAATCAAGGCCGTCCGCAAGTCGCTGCGACCGTCAGGCCGGGTGAATTCAACGGTACCGGCGTGGTGCATCTGAATAAGGATCGGAACCCGCCTGTCGATCCTCCGGTCGCTCATTCCACACCAGGCGGGCCGAGCTTCAAGCGAGTGCAGCGCACCGAAACCGTGCCGATCGCGAGACCCGTGATACACACCGGGAATATATACCGGACGATGCCAAACGCCGCGGTGCCGGTGCGGGATGGATACCGAAGTGAATCGCGGGTGCAACGACCACAGCCGGTTCGTATCGAAGCGCCGCATGTGCGGG
>JBOIBL010000053.1:0-21752 GCA_050739495.1 Gammaproteobacteria bacterium
TCCTGGAACTCGGACATGTTGATGGTGACCATGAAACGGTCGCCACCGAACAGGAAATTCGCGAGGCCGTGTGCGGTTTCGGTCTTGCCGACGCCGCTCGGACCCACCAGCAGAAACACCCCGATCGGCTGATCCGGATTCTGCACGCCGGCCTTGGCGGCACGCACCGTGGCATCAATGGCATCGAGCGCGTGATCCTGGCCACGCACCCAGGTCTTGAGTTGCTTGCCGAGTTCCAGCAACGAGGCGGCTTCATCCCGCACCATATTGCCGACCGGCACCCCCGTCCAGTCCGAGACCACGCGCGCCACCACTTCCGAAGTCACTTCGTAGCTGACCAGTGCGCCGTCTTTCTGCAAGGCTTCGAGTTTCTTGAGTGCCGCATCGAGTGCTTTCTGCGCCGCCGGCCGGCCCTTGTCATCGCTGTCCTGCAATTGCTTGCGCAACGTGGTGATCTCTTCGACCGCTTTTTTCTCGGTCTCCCAGCGTTTTTGTACTTCCGCGATGTCTTTCCTGAGTGCAGCAACTTCGCTGTCGATCTCTTTCAATCGGGCATCCGATTCGGAACGTCCGCTATCCACGTCGCGCGCAATCGCATTGCGCTCGCGACCCAGCACCGCCACCTGGCGTTCCAGATCCTCAAGCTTGTCCGGTTTGCCGGACAGGCTGATCTTGACCCGTGCGCAGGCAGTATCCAGCAGATCGACCGCCTTGTCTGGCAGTTGCCGGCCGGATATATAACGCGCTGACAGCGACGCTGCTGCCAGGATCGCGTCGTCTCTTATATAGATGTCATGCGCTTTCTCGTAGATGTCACGCAGGCCGCGCAGGATGATGGAAGCGACATCCACGGTGGGCTCGTCGAGTTTCACCAGTTGAAAACGGCGCGCCAGCGCCGGATCTTTCTCGAAATACTTGCGGTATTCGCTCCAGGTGGTCGCAGCGATGGTCCGCAGTTCACCGCGCGCCAACGCCGGTTTCAAGAGATTTGCAGCATCGCCAGTCCCAGCCGCGCCGCCCGCACCGATCAGGGTATGCGCTTCGTCGATGAACAGGATGATGGGCTTCTGCGAGGATTTGATCTCGGTGATGACCGCATTGAGCCGGTTCTCAAATTCGCCCTTGACGCTGGCGCCAGCCTGCAACAGACCCAGATCAAGTCCCACGATGTCCACATCCTTGATCGAATCCGGCACATCGCCGGATACGACTTTCAAGGCGAGACCTTCCACCACCGAAGTCTTGCCGACGCCGGCTTCACCGACTGCAATCGGATTGTTCTTGCGACGTCGGCCTAGGATATCGACGATCTGCCGGATCTCGACATCACGACCGAATACCGGATCGATCTTGCCTTCACGGGCGCGCGCCGTGAAATTGGTAGTGAACTTCTGTAATGCGGTCGTGCCTTCCGGCGCGGCGCGACCGGCTGCGGTACCGCCACCCGTATACGTGCCAGCGGCACCCAACGGTTCGTTGCCTTCATTCGAAACTGCCAACACGTCCTGTTGCACAGCCAGTAGCTTGTCGCGCGACAGCGAATCGAGTTCGGCAAGTTGTTCGAGGCCGTAACGCGCCGGGTTATCCGCCAGCGCAATCAACAGCGCCAACGAGCGCACGCGCGATTGGCCCAGATCGAGAGACGCGATCATCCACGCTTCCTCGATCCAGGACAGCACCGCAGGTGCGAACACCGGCCGGCCGGGATTGCCACTCTTGAGCCCGTCGATCTCGTGCTGCAACTGCTTGGCCCAGCGGCCCGGGTCGATCTCGAAGTGCTTCAATACAAGTTGCACGTCCGCCTGGCCATCCTCGAGCAATTCCAGCAGAAGATGCTCGGGTGCCACTTCATAATGACTCCGGTTGACGCACAGACCGGACGCGGCTTCCAATGCCTTGGTGCATTGATGATTGAGCCGGCGCAACAGGCTCTTGAGATCGGCTTTCATGTCGTCCCCACTCGTTGCTCTGAATCGCGGTTAGGTATGGGTTTGTTCAGGTTGGCGCATCACCGCCGCCGGCATCACCACCGCCAGCGTCGTCTCCACCTGCATCATCGCCGCCACCGGCGTCACCGGCGCCAGCATCACCACCACCGCCCTCTTTCTCGAGCTTGCCGACCAGTGACAAGGTGAAGGCCGCGCCCATGTACTTGAAGTGCGGACGCACCGCGAGTTCGACTTTGTACCAGCCAGCCTGGCCTTCGATGTCACTCACGATGACCTTGGCCTCGCGCAACGGACGACGGCTACGCACCGAAGCCGGCGGATTGTCCTGATCGGCCACATATTGGCGAATCCAGGCGTTCAACTCACGGTCCAGATCGTTCTTGGTTTTCCAGCTGCCTATGTGTTCGCGCTGAATCACTTTCAGGTAATGCGCCAACCGATTGACTATGAACATGTACGGCAACTGCGTGCCCAACCGGTAGTTCATCTCGGCTTCACGCGCTTCCGGGCTGGTGCCGAAATGTTTGGCCTTCTGGATCGAGTTGGCCGAGAAAAACACCGCGTAGTCGCTGTCTTTCTTCGCCACCAGCGGCACGAAACCCTGTTCCGCCAATTCGAATTCGCGGCGATCAGAAATCATCGCTTCGATCGGCGACTTGGTCTTGGTCTCGCCCTTTTCCTGGTAATGGTGTACCGGCAGGTTGTCGACCATGCCGCCGCTCTGCGGTCCGATCACGTTCGGGCACCAGCGATAGTTCTTGAAACTGTCAGCCAGCCGGGTGCCGAACGCAAACGCGGTATTGCCCCACAGATAATCCTTGTGATTCTTGACGGATTCCACGTAATTGAACGTCCGCGCCTTGTTGTCGTCACCGTATGGGGCACGCATCATGAAACGCGGCGCGGTGAGCGCGATGTTGCGGGCATCGTCGGATTCACGGAACGCACGCCACTTGGCATATTGCGGCCCTTCAAACGTGGATTCGAGATCCTTGATCGCGGCCAGTTCCTCGTAGCTGTCCACGCCGAAGAATTCCGGGCCTGCTGCCGCCACGAACGGTGCGTGCGACATGGCACTCACGCTCCCGATCTGACGCATCAGCTGGATATCCTGCGCGCCCGGACCGAAATCGTAGGCGCCGATCAGAGCGCCATACGGCGCGCCGCCGAACTGACCGAACTCCGCGGTATAGATATGTTTGTAGAGGCCTGACTTGGTGACTTCTGGAGCATCCTCGAAATCCTCCAGCAGTTCTTCCTTGGACACACTCAGCATCTCGATCTTGGTGTTCTCGCGGAAATCGGTACGATCCACCAGCATCTTGAGTCCGCGCCAGGATGATTCCATCTTCTGGAATTCCGGATTGTGCACAACTTCATCCAGCTGCTTGCTGAGCTTGCGGTCGATCTCCGCAATCATGTCGTCCACCAGCCGCTGCTCGACTTTCTCGGTCTTGCGGCTAGGTTTCAACAGCTCGGAAATGAAGGCTTCCACGCCACGCTTGGCGACATCGTAACCTTCGTCCTTGGGTTTGAGACGAGTCTCCTGCATGATCTGGTCGAGCAGGGAACCCTCAGTTGCGGCGGCAGTGCCGCCCTGTGTTTGTTGCTTCATGTCAGCCATGGTCGTTGCCTCTTGATGCGTTTCAGGTGGAACACGCGCATGCGATGCGCGCCACGATCACTTCTTGTCCTTGCCGGAATCGATGCCCAGTTCTTTCATCACCGCAGCTTTGGTCGCATCGTCTTTCAGCAGGTCCTGGATGGCGCGGCGAAATGCCGGCACGTTGCCGAGCGGACCCTTGAGGGCCTGCAGATTCTTGCGCAGTTCCAGTAATTGCTTGAGTTCCGGTACCTGCTCCGCGACCCGGTCAGGCGAGAAATCCTTGAACGAATTGAATTTCAGATTGACGTCGGCGGTGCCGCCGTCTTTCTCATCGAGGGTATTTTTCACCGTCATGTTCAGGCTCAGGTTGCTGGCCTTGACCACGGCATCGAAGTTGTCCTTGTTGACGTTGACCGGTTGCCGTTCCTCGACAGCGTTGTCGCCCGGCTTGCCGGTAAAATCGCCCATCACCAGCATCTTCAATGGCAATTCGACATCTTCGGACTGGTCGCCGGTGTCGGATTTGTAAACGATGCTGACGCGCTCCTTGGGAGCTACTGAACCCTTGTCGTTATCGGCCATGACGTTACCCTCCGGTTATATCTTTACACTTAAAGCCAATGCGGGATCGACGCTGCTCAGACGCGAGAACGTGCTCGCGATCTTTGCCGCCGAGTCCTGCGCATTCTTGGATTTGCCCGCCGACTTCTCGTAGGCAGACAACAAAAGCTTGTATACCCGTGCCGCGAGCTCCGGCTCCCAGTCGCGCAATTTGAATTCATCGGCACGGTTCGCCAGTTCTTCCAGCAACGATGCTGCGACATGGGCATGGCCGGTCTGCATCAACAACTGCGCCAGAGCGAAGCGCCACATAAATTGTTCGCGTGCGCTGCCGGTTGTACTCCAGCCTTGTGACAACTGTTTTACGGCAGCATCCAGATTCCCGGCAGTTGCCACGGCGCGCGCTTCATTCAGTGCCGCTTCCCACGGCGCATCGCCGCGGCTGCGGCGATTGGCACCGGCTCCGCTTCCGGTCTCGCCAGTCAGTACTTCCGCTTCCAGCCACGCGCGGGTCGTGTCGTCCGCAAACGGCGTGCCATTCACGAACTGCAGTTCCAGCAACTGGGGGAATGCGCCGAGAAAATTGCGGAGTTCGCGCAAGACCGTCTTGTGTGCCGCATTGCCCTTCTCACCGAGAGTCTGCAGAACATCGGCGGCAAGTTTCTGTCCATCCAGCCAGTAAGGCGCCTTGGTCAGGGCGGTTTCAAGTTCGGGCAACAGCGTGTCCAGCTGGCCGTTCTGGCGTTGGTTCTCGAATACCTTGGTACGTTCGGGAGCGGGGGCGGGGATCTGGGTCTGGCCGTCGGTCTGGGCCGGCAGACTGTCCACCAGGATCCAGGTGATCAGCCTGCCCAGCCGGTAGGCGCGTGCATCCGCTGTGTCCTTGCCGAGCCAGTATTTGGTGACTTTGCGGGCGATGTCCTGCAGCTGTCGCAGGGCTTTCCTGGCATCTCCATCCGAGGTGACTTCGGCAATTTCGGCACTGGGCGCTGCCACCGGACGTGGCGCGGACATAGTGCCGGATGCGGCAGGAGCCGCGACTTGAGCAGATTTCTGTTGCTCGGCTGCCTCAATCGATTGCAGGTGGTCTTTGAGTGGGCGACTCAAATCCCGCAGTGAGGGGGCGTCCTGACCCATCTTTTCGTCGAGGCAGGCGTCAATTTCCTTGAGCAGCGCCACTGCATTTGCCAGGGCGGCCTTATCAGCAGCCTTGGGCATGATGTCGCGCACGAATCGGCCGGCTTTTTCCGCCAGCCAGGCCATGGCTGTGCCCCGCGCCCGCAACCGCTTCACCTCGGGAAACAGGCCGTCCCAATGTTGCAGTAATAAATCACGGACAATCTTTAAGCCTGCGGCCAAGCCCTGATAACGCTCGGCTTCGATCAGGCCCCGGCAGAGGTAGGCGGCGACCAACAAATCCTTGGATTTGGTCTGGAGGATGAGGGCAGATAGCTCTACTACCCGCTTCCAATCCACTGGGGCGGGTGTCAGGGATTCCTGCTTGGCGAGTTCGGCTTCGAGTTGCTCAAATTCCGGTTCATAGCGCACGGAGGTCCCGCACGGGTGGTCCGGAGAAACCGGGACCGAACCCAGACTGGCGAAGCGATGGTTTGTGGCGGCTTCGTCCACGCTAACCCACCCTCAATCAGGACCTTCATTAATTACCGCAATAACCCGTCTGCGGACCTTTTATTCGTGTTCTTTAATGTAGTCGCCTGAATCTCAGGGGGAACGTGCCACAGGCCTCTCGCAGATACGGGAGAACCGCAGGCGTAACCCCTGAAACAAACCGTCGGGATTCGGGACTGGATCCAGCCCCTTATTTCAGCGGCTTGACGACGAAGCGACACCCCCCGTCACCCGGGGAAAAGCGCCAGCCCGTCTAAACTAAGGTACCGCAGCCTAACATAAGTTCAAGGACGGTAAAAACAAATTATCCGGCCTCGACGGACCGGTCAAGCCAGGTCTGAAAACCCGGGGAATCGGTGTTTTGAGCTGCCGGTGTCGGGTGGTTCCGTGCCTCATTCGGCGGGCACTGTTACACTTGCCTGCACGTTTTGACCTTTACCGTGCCGACGCCGTCGGCACTCTCAGGACTTCAGAAACAGTTGGCAAGCACATGTTCATAAGCAAGGAAAAACTCTACACCCTGTTGCTTGCGGATTTCGGCGACAGCCCCGCAAATGCACCGGATGCTTACCAGCGCAAGAAGCTCGAGACGCTGGTCACGGAGCACGAAGGCCGCGTGCTGGACAGTCTCCCCAACCGGTTATTCGCCGCATTCAAACGTGCAGATGCGGCAATGGACACCGCCAAAGCACTGCATGCCACCTCGGCTGGCACCCCGCCGGCACCTCCCCGGCTCAGCGCACATGCCGGCAAGATCGTGCTGGAAGAACAAACTGCCACCGGCGCGGCAGTCAATGCCCTCCTGCTGTTGGCCGAAATGGCCTCTGAAAAGCACATTCTGCTGACCGGCTCCCTTTATAAGGAGCTATCGGGTCTTTGGCAGACCCAGCTGTTACCCCTGCCCCAGGCTTCGCCACTGCCGGATCCCGAAGAGACCCTGCATGTGCTGCCCTGGGAAGAGGAGGACCGGACCCGCATGGTCACCATGATGTGGGGCAACCGGGATCTGACCAGCGGCCGCATCCACCTGGAACTCTCATACCGCGGTAAGCAGCTGGATGTCGGCGAAGCGCAACCGGCCATCATCATCGGCCGTTCCAGTCAATGCGATCTGGTCGTGTACCACAGGCTCGCTTCACGCCTGCACGCGCGGGTCGAATACCGCGACGGCAATTTTGTACTGGTCGACCAGAGCGGCAACGGCACCTTTGTGGCTTTCACCGACGGTGACAAGCGCCGTGTACACATGAACACCATGCCGATCCGCGGTACCGGCAAGATCGGGCTTGGCGACGAAAGCGACGCATTGTCCGACGATGCCATCCAGTTCGTATGTGTGGAATAAATCCGGGCCCCATTACAAACGCTCTGCAAGAATCTTGAAGTAATTCGGGTAAATAATGTCGCAGTCTGTTTCCGATCTGACGGGAATCCGGTTTCCTTGAGCGTCGCAAGATCAATCATGAACCGATAACGCACACCGTTATTCACCAGCTTTCATAAGGCTGGCTCATATCCTGAGCGGCATACCAAAAAATATCGCATCGCCGTAAATCCAGGGTCTTATTCAGACAATTTGCGAATGAAAGCTGCCATGTCACGCGGCGAGCCATAATATGCATCCCACTTGCCTTTGGTATGCAACAGGATGGTCGGCGTGCCGGTGCCACCCAGTTCACTCATCTGCTCCTCGTTCTGACTGAGCATCTTCTTTACATCGGCGGGGACCGGCGAGATCGCGGCGATACCCCCTTCCTCGTGCTTCTTGTCGAAACGGGTTTCGTCCTGCTTGAGTGCAGCGACACGGTCATCGGCGACGAGGATCGCAGTCGCACGACCTGCACTGCTGGCTTTCAGGATGCTGACCATCACCCAATGCACCCGGACCTTGCCGGTTTGAATGTAGGGCCGCAGGTCCGTCCATAAAAGATTGCAGTAAATGCAGTTCGCATCGGCATACACAAAAATTTCCGGCGCGTCGGGAGCGCCCTCCGTCACCAGATTCGGATCCTTGCGCAGCGAGGCGACGGCTTTGTCGAAATCGGGCTTGGGGACATATTGCTGCATGTATTGCTGCGTAAGATTCACTCCATCCGGACCCACCAATGCCCCGCTCATGACGTAACGGCCGCCGGGCAGCGAATACACGATGATGAAGTGCCCCTTCATGTTAAGCACCCACCCGGTGAGTCCTGCCGGCCCCGGGAAGCTGCTCACGATTTTGCCGTCGCCGTTTTTCTCTATCTTCTGCAACTCGGGCGGCAGTTGACCTGCAAGGACCGGGGTGACCAGCATTACCAGTAACAAGCACAGGACACGCATCTTGATTCCTCTGAACTATCGCAGTTTGGCGAGGTGGCGGGTGGTTTTGGTCGGACGGGACAAGTTTATCCGCCGCAGGCTGCCGATTCCCGGCAAAACCAGGATATTTTTCCGGAGTAGCGGAAACGGCAAATATAGGTTTAATCTTGTCAGAGCGCTGCACTGGGGGGCTACCGATGTTGTGGGGCAGGGGTTCCGGTAAATCTACTTCAATCTGCATGATCGGGGTTGGATTGGCGATCGGGTTTACCTTGTATGCAGGGGCTATCCAGGCATCCACGCTCTCGCTCGAACGGGCCATCAATCTGGCCTTGACGGAAAACCGGGAGTTGCTGCGCGCGGCAACCCTGCTGGATAAAAGTCAGGCCGACGTGGATGCGACCAATGCAGCGTTTGATACTCATGTGCAACCGCTGTTTTCGATGCAACGCATCGGCGGCGAACAGATCAAGAACTACGGTGTCTCGGCATCCAGGGAATTTGAGACCGGCACCGCAATCAACGTCAGTGCCACACGTGGTGACACGCTGTTACCAAACGGCGTAGTGGTCGTGCAGCCAGCAGTCAGTGTATCGATCTCGCAACCCCTGTTTCGTAATGCAGGTACGACTGTCAACGAAGCAACCGAACACTACGCCGAAAGCGCAGCACAGACCGCGCGTCGCCAATACGCTCAGTTGCGCCAGAATCTGGTAATCGCGGTAGTAAACAGTTACACCGAGTTATTCCGGCTGCAACAGCAGGTAAAAGTGGATGAGTTGGCTTTACAGCATGCCACCGAGCTGGTCCGGCTGACGGGTGCCTATGAGCTGGTAGGGCGCTCGAAACGTCTCGACACCTTGCGCGCCGAATTTGACCACGATCAGGCTGAGGCGACACTGGATGCCGACCGGCAGCGGTTAACCTCGGCGCAAGCAGACTTCGCCGAACTCCTGGGCTATCCACCCACCTCGGTCTTCATCACCGAACCCGCCGGGTGGGCCGATTACAGTGGACTCGAGCTTGATGCAGCAGTACATGTGGCATTGAGCAACCGCCTGGATTACGCACAGGCCTTGCAGGATTATGCCGACAGTGCCAACAGTCTTGCGGTGGCACAGAACCAATTGCTGCCGGAAGTCGATCTTACCGTGGGTTACCAACGCTTCAGTCAATCACCACTGCCGGGTAGCACGATTCCCGCTGGCGGTGGTGTGTTCGTCGGCGTTTCCGGCAGCGCCACTGCAGATGAACCGCAAGCACGTGCCGCGGTACGCAAAAGTCTGGCGGATCGTGGCGCGGCATTGGACACCATTCATATCGTCGAAGCGCAGATTTCCCGGCAAGTGCAACAAGGCATCAGCGGTTACCAGCAGGCGCGCACTGAAAACGCGATCGCGGAACGAGCTGCTCACGGTGCAGAAGCCCGTTTACGTCTGGCCCGGGAGCTGTTCCACCTTGGGCGCGCCGACAGTTTTGCAGTATCGGATGCAGAACAGGCTTACGTCGTATCGCAGGCTACGCTGCTGAACGCAAACGCCGCCGTCACGCGTGCCGGATATCAACTCTCCGCCACGCTCGGCACCCTTCTGACTTCGCCTGATGATGTCCGGCCTGCTGCGGCGCAGCAACCATGAGACGCCTTCGCGTCTGGTTGCCGGTATTCATCATCGCGGGAGTGCTCGGTATTTACCTGGCGCACCTCGATCATGGCCGGGCAGTGGTGGAACGTCCGGCCACGACCGCAACGGCCATGCCGTCCGGGACGGCCGCGCAGTTAGTCACGATCACACGCGGCCCGCTTTCGGTATGGAGCGTCTATGACGGTCAGGTCGAGGCACGCGACACGATTTCGATCTCGTCACATCTCGGCGGCAGCGCGGTGATCGTCTATCTCGCCGCCGAAGGTGCCGATGTTAAACGCGGCGATGTGTTGGCAAGGTTCGACAACACCGATGTGGAACGTAACCTGGTACAGCTGAAGCAGGATGCTGCGACTGCAAAATCGACACTTGCAAGTCTCGAACATGCGGTATTACCGATCGAGCGTAACGATATGGAACTGGATGTTCAGGATCAGAGCAACAAGGTCAAGCTCGAAGACAAGTTCATGCATGATTCGGAAGCGCTGGTCAAAGAAGGCCTGATGTCAGTGGAAGAACTGTCTCAGGAACGCATGGAAGCGGACAAGGAACATCGCAAACTCGCCGCCCTGCAATCCAAGCTGGACCTGACTATCCGTTACGAACAACCGTTGCGCATCCAGCAGGCGCGCGCCAAGTTGCTGGCTGCCGAAGAAGCACTCAGGATCGGCGAGCGGCAGCTCGCGAATTCGACCATCGTCGCTCCTGAAGCGGGCGTAGTGGAATATCACCCGCTTGCGGTCGGCGGTGAATATCGATCGGTTCACGTCGGCGATACCGTATTCCAGAACCAGACTTTCATGTCTTTGCCCAACCCTCACAGCCTGATCGTGCATTGCGAAGTGCCGGAATCCGAATTCGATCAGGTGCCGGTCAATGCGGACGTGATAATCCAACCCCTGTCACGGCCGGATCTGCGTTTTCAGGGGCGGGTGGAAAGTGTCGGTAGCATGGCGCGCAGTGTACCGGATCAACCAGGTTGGCAACGGTATTTCCAGACCCTGGTGAAAGTGCAAGACGGTGCCGCTGTCCTGAGGCCGGGGATGTCAGTCACGGCAACCGTGTTGTCCTATCACACGGATAATGCCGTGCTGTTGCCACGCCAGGCTGTGTACTGGGCGGACGGGGCACCTTACGTGATGGTGCAAGGCTTACTCGGTGCCGTGCGCCGCCCGGTCAAACTCGGACGTGCGAACCAGACCCGCTATGAAGTCCTCGAAGGTCTGAGTCCCGGTGATCAGGTCCGTCTGTGATGCGTGCGCCACCGCTGCTGGAACTCAACTCCGTAAACAAATGCTATCGCACACCTGCGGGCAACGTCGAAGCCTTGCATGCACTAGACCTTGCGATGCACGCTGGTGAGTTCGTAGCGGTTACCGGACCGTCCGGATCCGGCAAAAGCACCCTACTCAATCTCGCGACACTCCTCGATCGTCCGACCCGCGGCAGCATCCGTTTCGCAAACGTCGATACCGACAGCCTGTCCGAACAGGATCGTGGTGAACTGCGTAAACATTCCGTCAGCGTGATCTTCCAGAACTACCATCTGTTACCGGATCGGACCGTGCTGGAAAACGTATTGTTCAGATTCCGGTACATGGATACCCCGCTTTCCGAAGCGACCCTTGCCGCACACCGTGCCCTCGAACTGACCGGACTCACCGGACTTGCACAACGTCCGGCGCGATTGCTGTCCGGTGGCGAAATGCAGCGCACTGCAATCGCGCGTGCCGTGGCCGTACCATTGCGCCTGCTCGCAGCCGATGAACCCACCGGCAACCTGGACGCCGAATCGGCGACACAGGTGATGCGGTGCCTCGCCGAACTGAATCGCGGCGGCACTGCGATCCTGCTCGTCACACACGATCTTTCGCTACTCAGGCACACCAGTCGCCATATCGCTTTTCGGCATGGCCAGATCGAACATGACCGTGCGCTTTGATCGCAGTTTATGGGCCGACGTGCTGGCGGGCCTGCGTTTGCGCGCCGGGCGCACACTGCTGGCTGCTGGTGCCATTGCACTTGGTGCCTGCGCCCTCACGGTATTGCTCGGCGCGATGTCCGGTTTGCAGTCGCATGCGGTCGCCCTGACGCGGGTATTGGGCAACAACACGATCGCACTGGTGGGGCCGGCGGCGGGTAACCGGGCGACGGATCGCCTGCAAACGGGTTACGCCAGCTTGCTGGCGGCCAATCTCCCGGGTATCAAGGTGAGCACCATGCGGACCGACGTCACCGAGACCACCGGCCATGATCGTCAGCTCATGCTCGTTTCCACGGATGAGAATCTTGCGTCTGTTCGCGGTTGGCACATGGTGGCCGGACGTTTTATCGATACCGGTGATGTCATCTATCCGCAGCGAATCATGGTCATCACCCGTGCCCTGAGTGAAGCATGGAATTGGCATGTCGGCCAGGTCGCGAATATCCGCCAGATCCCGTTCGCTATTGTCGGCATCGTGGACACTCCGCCGGCAGGGCTTGAGGTGAGCGCGCTGGCGCCTGATGTAGTCGTCCATGACCTGAGTGCGTTCGTACCGAGAACCCTCGTCCCTGCCTGGGTCAACAGCAAATTCGCGCCATCCGATCAAGTGGATGCTATCTATATGCATGTCCCGGACAGCCGGATGATCGCGGCAACGATATCCGGCGCCACCGACCGGTTAACAGAAGCAGGTGCGCCGCTCGAACATACGGCATGGGTGACGTCCGGCTCACTCACCGCAGGTCTGAACAGCTTACGGGACATGGTGGCGGCAGTTGCGGGAGGCGTGACCGTGCTCTCCATGATCCTCGGTGGTATCACCCTTACCAGCCTGATGATCTCGAATGTCCAGGACCGGATCGCTGAAATCGGCCTGCGGCGGACATTCGGTGCGATGCCGTCGGACGTGGCGGCATTGTTTGTGGTCGAATCGTTGTTACTGACACTGACCGCCGCCAGTGCCGGGATGGTCTGCGCCGTTCTGTGGCTGCAATTTGGTCCGCGCCTGCCATTGCCGATAGAAATCAATGTTCTGACCCTGGCAGGACCCATGGCCATGGGCGGGCTGCTCGGGGCGCTGTCTGCCTGGTGGCCAGCACGTCTTGCTGCCGGTATCGAACCCGCCCAGGCATTACGTCAGGGATGAGCAGACGGCATTGTGAACAACGGCTTCTAAGCTATACTCATATTTGTCATATTTTTTATTTACGTTAAGGGACAATATCTCCGGCAGCTACACTGACTTCCGGAATAAAGCGATATAAACGCACATTCATCGCTGCTGCATAGGGGTAGGGGATGGCGGCTGTTTCCACACAATGACTGGCGACTCGGGCATTGGCGTGTAATTCAGCATATCGGACTTTGACAAGGCGGTTACCTACAGTGTCACTGAATGGTGTCATTAAGCCGTTAAGAGGTGCGATATGAAAGCTTCAATCACTCGCGTGTGGTGGCGTGCAAGTCGTTTGTTCTCGATATTTTCCGTCGTATTTCCGGTGCTGCTTGCCTGGGCACCAAACGCATTCCCCACTGATTTTGGTACAGCAACCTCGGCCGATGTCGGTCCTCCGAATTCCATCGTGGTGGATACGCTCTACTACCAGAGACAGTCCGGCTTCACGAACCTGTCTTACCATGCGGGACAGGTGGTGCAATATCGGGTCCGTTATTACAACGAGAAAGGCATGCTTGTGCCTTGCAACCCCGGGAAAGGGCCACAAGTGCTGACTCACAATCCCGCGACCAGCAGGGTTATCAATCAGGCATCAGGTGCGCCTGCTGGTGGCGATGCCAGTGGTGTGGTGAATGTCGAGGTGTTTGCTGAAGGAGCCGGTTCCTTCGAGGTCTCATGTGGCACTTCCGTAAAACGGGTGCTGGTGAGCAGCGACGGTGAACCGCTGACCGCCAGCGAGCAGGCACAGAACGACAAATTCGTGCAGGATGCCGGCCTGGCATCCAATGCCGCTCCACCACCGGGCCTTGCCAACTCCCCGCCCACGCAACCGCCGGTCTCCCCCGGCAACGGTACTCCACCCCCTGCTGCTAATAGCGGCATGTCCGGATTGACGACGGCGGCGATTGTGGCGGGTGCAGCGCTGACCGTAGGTGTGATCGTGGCGGTTGCGGTCGCGGCTGGCGGTGGCAGCTCGAGTTCGGGCGGCAGTTGCCAGACCGGGTACAAACAATGCTCGCCACCAAATGCTTCGGTATGTTGTCCTAACAGCGCTACCATCTACTGCACTGACAGCCATACCTGCACCAACATGACGTCGGCCAACTTTGGAGACGTATGCAACAACGGTGGCAACCAGTCGGTAGCGGACGGTTGCTGAGATTCACCATAAGGTTCAGCCAAATAAATAACCCCGCTTAGTGCGGGGTTATTTATTTGGCGCGCCCGACAGGATTCGAACCTGTGACCTACAGCGTCGGAGGCTGTCGCTCTATCCAGCTGAGCTACGGGCGCTTTTTCAAGGGGGCGTAGCATAACCGGGAAAGACCGGGAGCGTCCAACCCGGCGTTTCCTTGGGCAAGCGGCAAGCTATATAATGCCGCCCCTACCTGGTGCGCTACGGCGCGCTGTAACCGAACGACCGACAGGGGCTCGCCGTGGAACACGGGAAAAATCATCACGACCAGCATTTCTTTGACACCTTTCTGTTGGTGATCGGCGTCCTGGCAGCCATTGCCATCACCGCCTATTGGATCGCGGACGACATCGCACAAGCCACGCCCGGCGCCTACGATCGGGGCGGGGCGGTGCAGGAGAAGTTGATCGACCAGCGCCTGGCACCAATCGGTGATGTGCAGATTGCCGGTAACGCTGCCACCCAGATGGCCGTGGCCAAACCCGCCGCTGCGGCTGGTCCGCCTAAATCAGGTAAGGAAATCTGGGAAGGCACCTGTTCGGCCTGCCACAGCACCGGCGTACTCGGCGCACCGAAGATCGGCAACAAGGCCGAATGGGGGCCGCGCCTGACCCAGGGTCTCAAGACCCTGGAAGACCACGCGCTGCACGGCATCAGACAGATGCCGGCCAAGGGCAACAATCCCGCGCTGAGTGATGCCGAAGTGATCAGGGCCATGGAATACATGATCGGCCAGAGCGGCGGACAGAAACTCATCAAGCACTGAGAAATTCTGTTCACCTGCCGATTCCGGAAGCCGCCTCAGGGCGGCTTCTTCATTGTGGTTCGGCCAATAATCCGCGGATGTGATCCAGGTAAAGCCGGCCATGCTGTTGACGTTCGGCATCGGTCACCGGACGGGTGGCATCGGACCACTCGAGGTCCGCTGCCGGTAGTTCCTTGAGGAACCGGCTGGGTTCACAGTCTTTATCTTCGCCGTATTTGCGACGCTTGCTCGCATAGCTCAGGCTCAGCGTGCGTTGCGCACGGGTGATACCAACATAGGCCAGGCGCCGTTCTTCATCCACGTTCTCGCCTTCCATGCTGTTGCGATGCGGCAGCAACTCCTCTTCCACGCCGACCAGGAACACATGCGGGAACTCGAGTCCCTTGGCAGCATGCAGCGTGGTCAGACTCACCGCATCCCCGGCATCTTCGTCCTGGTTGCGGTCCAGCATGTCCATCAACGCAAGCTGTGCCAGGGTATCCGCAAGATTGCGTTCCGTGCCCGGCTCGCTGGCCGGGCGTGATAACCAACCGGTGAATTCATCCACGTTTTCCAGTTTCTTCTCGGCCGTTTTCGGATCGCGTGCATTGTCACGCAGCCAGTCGGCATAGCGGGTACGTTCCAGCAACTCCTGCATCACCGCTGCGGCAGGTTCGTGTTCCGCATGTTCCGCGATCCGTGACACCCAGGTGCCGAATTCATGCAGGCGTTCAACCGCGGGCATTGACAGATGCTCTCGCAATCCCGATTCGAAACAGGCCGCAAACAGACTGATACTGCGCTGACCGGCATACGCGCCGAGTTTCTCCAGTGTGGCGGCACCGATCTCGCGACGCGGCACGTTCACCACCCGCAGGAACGCGCTGTCGTCTTCCGGATTCACCAACAAGCGCAGATATCCGACCAGATCGCGCACTTCGGCGCGATCGAAAAACGAGGTGCCCCCGGACAGCCGGTATGGCACCCGGCGTTCACGCAAGGCACGTTCGAACAGACGTGACTGATGGTTACTGCGATACAGGATTGCGTAATCGCGATGGCGCTGTTTATTTTCCAGCTGATGCTGGATCAGTTCCGCGACCACGCGTTCGACTTCATGTTGTGCATCGTTGCAGGCCAGCACCCGGATCGGTTCGCCTTCGCCAAGCTCACTCCAGAGCTTCTTCTCGAACACATGCGGGTTGTTGCTGATCAGCGCATTGGCAACGCGCAGTATGCGGCGCGTGGAACGGTAATTCTGTTCCAGCTTGATCGCCTGCAGTGCCGGGAAATCCTGCTTGAGCAGCGACAGGTTCTCGGGTTGTGCGCCGCGCCAGGAATAAATCGATTGATCGTCATCACCGACCACGGTAAATGCCGCGCGCGCCCCGGCCAGTAACTTGAGCAAGCGATACTGGGCGGCGTTGGTATCCTGATATTCATCGACCAGCAGATAACGCAACCGGTTCTGCCAGGCATCGTGGACGTCCGGAAACTGCTCCAGCAGACGCACCGGCCGTACGATCAGATCGTCGAAGTCCATCGCGTTGTAGGCTTTCAAATGCCGTTCATATTCCGCATACAATTGCGCCGAACGGCGTGCATGCGGATCAGATTCTTCTGCCAGCACCTGTTCGGGTGATCTGAGTGCGCTCTTCCAGGCGGATATCTGCCACTGCGCCCGTTCCAGTACTTCAGCGCGCTCAGCCTTGTCGAGCTTCAGCAATTCGCGCATCAGGCCCAGACTGTCTTCGCTGTCGAATAACGTGAAGCCGCGTTTGTAACCGATGCGCGCGTGTTCCTGGCGCAGGATCTTGAGACCGAGTGTGTGGAAGGTCGAGACCGTCAGTCCGCGTGCCTGTTCCGCTTTCAGCAGTTTCGCCACGCGTTGCTTCATCTCGCGTGCCGCTTTGTTGGTGAAGGTCACCGCGGCGATGTGTTCCGCCGCGATCCCGCAGGTGCCGACCAGATAGGCGATCTTCTGGGTGATGACACGGGTCTTGCCGCTGCCGGCCCCCGCCAGCACCAGCAGCGGCCCATCTATATGAGTCACTGCCAGTCGTTGCGCGGAGTTCAGGGAGGCAAGGGAAGCGGAGGGGCGCGGCATGGGCGCTATTGTAGCGATATGACGGACGCTGAACAGTCTTGATTTTTCGTGGCCGACCGCCGATTGAATCTCGAATAACGGGTTCTGTATTACTCAGACAGTTTGCCGATCCAATACCCGGTAACCGATCGCTTCTGCGATGTGCGCATCAGCAATCACTTCGCTGTCGGCGAGGTCTGCTATGGTGCGTGCGACCTTGAGTACCCGGTGGTAACCGCGTGCCGACAAACCGAGTTGTTCCATGGCGCGTTCCAGCAGACGGTGACTGCCGTCGCCGAGGACGCAATCCCGGTTCACTTCACGCGTGGCAAGCCGTGCATTGGCTTTACCGCCGCGGGCAATCTGGCGCTGACGTGCGTTGATCACGCGCTCTGCAACCTCGCGACTGGCTTCACCATCGGGTGCACTCCCGGGACGCAGTACGTCGTGCGCCAGACGCGGGACTTCGACGTGCAGATCGATGCGATCCAGCAGCGGCCCCGATACGCGGGCCCGGTAACGCTGAATCTGATCGCTGGTGCAGTGACAGCGTCCGGAGGAATCGCCGAGATAACCGCAAGGGCAGGGATTCATCGCCGCGATCAACTGGAAGCGCGCCGGAAATTCCGCCTGACGTGCCGCGCGCGAGACCACGATGCTGCCGCTCTCGAGCGGCTCGCGCAGGACTTCCAAGGCATGACGATCGAACTCCGGCATTTAACTGTTTACCACTATGTGGCCAATTTTATTATCCAAAACTTCTCAATATAGTGGTTCCGAGTCCTGGTGGCCCACGAGCAGGCCTATTCCCGCTGATCTGCCTGGAGTTGTTGTTGCTGATAGAAAGAGCGCCTCCGAAGAAGCGCTCCAAAATGTCGGCGGCAAAGGGAGTAAACCGCCGCCGACATTGATCCAGCCCGTCGGGGAAGACCGGCGTGATCAAACAGTGCCGTAGGGAAACCGGCACCGCATCGGCGCATAGGGTTTTGACATGCGCCCATGTCCAGCAGGCAACGTAACAAAGTGGCCCTATTACTGCACCCCAAAGCCATGATTGCCAGCCAACAGATACATTGTCGGCTGCTTCTTATGATCCTTCGACAATTCTTCGCCATTAACACCCTCAAACGCCAATAGTCCATATGTAGGCGAATAAGTGAAGAACGTCGAACTTATACTGCCGTTGGAATCTTTTTCAAGAGATACTATAACCATTATTTTTAATATTCTACCAAAAAACTGCAGATTTCTAAGTGGAGCAACAACTTCGTATTTTTCTCCATTTATAATCCATTCTTTTGTATTTTTATTGATCACTTTTGGCACCGCGAATTTCAACGCTGGTGAACTAACACAATAAAATTGTGACTTTTTATCGCAGAACTTCGCTTGAAGACCAATATCACCCAACATGACGATGGATTCTTTTCTTCTAACCGCAATGCGTCCTCCACCAATACTGGAATACACATATGTCGGTCCGAATTCAACGGCTGCTTCTTTACCCGTCAGAACTCTCACATTGCCTTCATTCGCACGCGCTCGTACCAGAAAACAACCTATCGTCATAATTGCAACAGCAACCATAGTTTTAGTTTTCATAAATACCTCTCTTTAATTAGGAGGTGGATTCATAATATACGCGCCTTCCATAGCTCTACCAAATGCATTTGCATCATTTTCCCACGGAAGCGCATCATGACATGATGCATCATTCTCACAATTCTGTAACTGCCTGGATGACCAACTTGTATGATCCAACCATCGTTTTCCGATGTTTTGGTTGTACGTTGTTGAATGTTCAAATTCATGCCCTATCAACATCATCATCCCAACCGCTCCCGTTTGAGGATCTGATAATTCACGTGTAATACCCTGGGCTATTGCCGCATCTAGGTAAATACTGATTTGACCAGCACTATAATCGCCTATAGTGCACCCTGTGTTACTGGCACATGTGCTAGCGTTTTGTCCTGATGCAAAATCGCGAATAAGATTGAGTTTTATACGTTCGACGCTACGTGGATCAATGTCTTTCCTATCAGGAAACATCCTTTTATAGAACGCCAGTGCACGAGGCAAATCTTTAACGGTTTTGTTAATTAAGGAAATTTCCCGATCTTCAGCAGCTTTTTTCTTAGCCGCTGACGCGAACGGATCATTGTTTTTGGTTAGCGTATTTGGAGCTCCAATCGTTTCTTGATTTTTGACGTTCTGCTCATTTGCAAGCGCTGACCCTGCGGATTGATTGCCATTGGTATTACCGTTGCTACCTATCGCAACTTCCGCTTCACCGCTCTTGCTGAACACCACCGACGCACTGCTACCATACGCCGCTTTGACTGCTGAGCTGGCCTGACTGTATGCCTTGTCGAAGGCGGAAAGCTTGGCCGGTGCCAGGCGATCCATCGTGCCACTGTCGTTATGGCCTTGATATACGCGTCCACTGTCAGGACAGTTATCAGTAGCGCTGCCAGTGTCACATGCCGTATAACCACTCGGGTCAGTCATGCTTAATGGGTTGTTGAGCACATAACTGTACGGATTCAGACTCTGCGTGTTGCTGGGAAACTGGAACACCGGATCGACCGACAGGAACCGTCCGAGATTTTGATCATAGATTCTGCCTCCAAAATGTTGCAAGCCGACGTTGTCGAGCATCTCCTGGTTCGTGAACCCATGATGGGTGATATCTCGGTCGGCCGAGACGGTGGCGCTCGCCGGCGCGCCACTCCAGGTGGTTGCCTCTCTGCGTTTGCCAAACGCGCCAAAGCTCCAGCCCGTGCCGCTGACGGTCGCGCCGGTGCTGTCGGTCACTACGTCCACGCTACCGAGATGATCGGTCAGGATGTAAGTCATCTGATCGTGACTAACGTCGGTGCTGACGATAAACTCGCCGACATCTTTTCCGTAGGCGCTGAGCCGCTGGCGGTAATCGGTGATCCCGTTACGGGTCACGATCTCCATGTCGCCGATATAGACCGTGGTTTCGGTTGTGCCACTCACGTTCGCGTTCTGGTAATACCGGTGTTTATCGGGGGCATAACTGAATGTGCTGCTGTTGTTCGCATCCTGCATGATCTGCGTCGGCAGATTGTCGGGGTTCCAGGTGATCGCCGTACCGTTACGATCCGTCATGTTGCCGTCGGCATCGTATTGATAGGTCCCCGGTTGTACGCCCGCAATGCTGGTCACAGCGTGGGGGCCAGCCGTGCCGCCATAGGTGTACGTTCCGGTATCCGACTTGCTGGTGATATTGCCGATGGCGTCATAGGCGTAGCCGGTACTGCTGTTCCCGCTGCCATTGGTGAGTACCGCCCCCGTCAACCGGTTAAGCGTGTCGTAGCTGAAGCTCTCATTCAGGCCGCGGTTGCCGTCGTTTCGGTTGCTCAGGTTGCCTAACGGTTCCCACACGTAGCTCAGGTTCTGAATGCCGCTGCCGCCGCTCTTGCCGCTTTGGATCGTGGTCAGATACCCGGACGCCGGATCGTAGGTGCGCGTGCTTTGGATGCCGTTGCCGAAGACCTCCGCCTGCACCTGCCCACGAGCGCTCAACGCTGGCACGGCGGCGTTACTGTCCAACTGCCAGTACACTTCGCTGGTGTCCCGCGCATTCTCGATTTGCTTCAGGTAGCCCGTGCTGGTGTATTCATACTGCACGATGAATTGCGCCATGTTCGTGGTCACCGACGCGGGTTCGATTCGGGCATCGGCGTAGTACTGATATACCGACGGAGCAAATGTGAAGGACGGCTCGTTGGCAGCGCCGCCCGAGGATTGGGCAGAGTTGATGCTTGCCGGTATCGCTGAAACAGGCGTTGCCTCCATCGCAGTACCGGCAGGCACACTGATCGCCTTGCCTGCTCGCGCAATAGCGTCAGCGTGCATGGGCGATCTATTTGCCATCGCCAGCGGCCCGCCACTGGCCGGTGGTGGTGGCGTATCTGTTCCAGTACTCGCGTTACCGCTGTCTGCCGCTGCTGGGTTAGCTGCATTGGGGTCGGCGGGCGGAGCTGCATTATCCGTGGCGGCAGGTGGCAAAGTAGTCGCCGCCGGCACGGATATCGTGCCGGTCGCGGGTGTCCCCTGGGTGCTTTGCGTGGACACTGTGGGTGAACAATACTTGCACCCACTGGTACTGCCTGCCAGGTCGTAGCTGACAGTTTTGGCGCTGCTGGCACTGCCACAACCTGGCGCGTTACATGCCTTGACGTAATAGCTCGCGGCAGCCTTCATCGTACCAATTGTGTCGGTATGTGTGCTGGCGCTGCCGCTATAGATAACCGTGTAGGCACCCCAGACACTGGTGGTACGCGATTGATAAGCACCGTATAGCTGGAAGCTGGTTGCTCCACTCGGTATGGTCCAGGACAGGAAAACAGACCCATCGCTGGTACTGGCCGGAGCGGAGAGAGTCGGCGCGGCCGGATTCACGTAGGTTACCGTCAACGTGTTGCCCGCTCCGGAACAGCCTGCCTGATCACAGGCTGAGACGTAATAGTGGGCATATTTCTGGTCCCCGGTAAGCGACTGGCTCGAACTCCGGCCACTACCCGAATACATGACTGTATAGCTTCCCCACGCGCCAGCAGACAGCGAATAATATTGCGCATACAGCTTGTAGCTGGTGGCGTTGGCAGGTGCGCTCCAGCTTAAAGCAACACTGCCGTTCAGGGTACTTGAGGGGCCTGACAGACTGGGCGCTGCCGGCGGAGGAATGATATTCACCGTGATGTCGTTAGATGCGATAGTGTCCTCACCGCAAGATCGGTCATTGCAGGCAAAAACATGTCCTGCATACACGCCATCCGCCAATTTCCCCGCCGAAATGGAACAGGATCTGTCAGAGGGCGCGCCGCCACAGCTTGCGTAAATC